>CAZTCH010000001.1:0-72276 GCA_964612745.1 uncultured Candidatus Saccharibacteria bacterium
AGCATCTCCATGGTAAGGAGAAGGTCTGCGGTTCGATCCCGCACAACGGCTCCAGTAAAAAACACTGCAAAGTTATTGCAGTGTTTTTTATTTTTGCACACGCACAACTGTTATTTTATTACTAATTGGCAGTAACTGCTCTGAAACTGTGCAAGCTTCCTCTGAGTGCTTGCTGAGGTTGTAACTATTGACAAATCTTCATAAAATATGTACAATATTTTACGAAATTGAGTCCAAAGTTTGCTAGGTTATAAGATATACCCTATTTGTACTTTGGTCTTAATTTTCACGTTAAAAAACAAACCTACAAGGGGGAATTAGATGCTTAAGCAGGGTGTAATTCTGTTGCTGCTGGTAGCCGCTGTCAGTTTTGGCTGTAACAAAACGGGCACTATGCTGAGTGGCGAATCGGGTGTTGCCTCAACTCAACAGCCAAAATCATTTTCCATACCAACTATTGATCCTAAAACCAAAGCGGTTGCGGATTATATCTTGGATAAAAACAATAGAAACAAATTTCTTGCGCACACACAGCTTGGGACGGATGCTGTTGAGGTGAAATTTGCTGAGGGTCAAAAGAGTTACACCATTCTTTGTTCGACCCAGAATGCGCCACTGCCATTCTTATCTTTCTGGGTATGGGAAAAGAATGTTAGGGGCGAAGATGTTATGTCCAACTTTTCGGACAGAGGGTGGGATGGCGTGTGCGATTTTGGCAGCAATGCCTTTGAAGGGGCACAAAAAAAGCTGTTTAATTTTGTCGCCGGCGAGGAAGGCGCACAGCACCAACAATACTGGCAGGCAGTATTGGAAAGCACAATAGAGGCAACTATGAAGCACTTCGGTATTCGGGTGCCAATAAATAAGGAGGCAATAATATAACTATCTGGTAATCTGTGAACGTCGCAAACGCGGTAATGTCTAAATTGGTCATAAAAGAAAGCAAGAAGCTTGACCAGCTTCTTTTTTAAATGAATTAGAAAAAAGCGTTTAACTTTAACTTGAGTTTTTTTATATAGAAAAGTGGAGTTGTAAGATAGTGATAGTTGGTCGGGTCCCGCACAACGGCTCCACAAAAAATCCACCAGTTTTGGTGGATTTTTTGTTGGTGGTATACTGTAGTTATGGAAGTGTTTCTGACTGACTTATTTAGTTTTTACGATAGATTTCTTTCTCTGTTCCCACAGGGGGTGCATTCGTTTATTTCCTTTGCTGTGGGAGTTTTGATTGTGTATGCTATTTTCCAGATACTGAAAAGAGAGTTTGTCTGGCTGATAGTGCTTGTGGTGTTGCTGCCTGCATCTGTGCCTATTTTGAAACAACTCGGTTCGGTGTTGCTCTCTTTGTTGCGCTACGTATTTGGATTCTAGTGATTTCTTTTTACATATCTGACCATACAAAAAGAGCCTGCATAGCGCAGACTCTTTTTGTATGGTGGGCCGAGCAGGATTCGAACCTGCGAAGGCATAAGCCAGCTGATTTCAATTTTCTTAAAGTTTCCTCTAAGGATCGGACTATATCTTCACCGTGGCTTATAAAAAGCTATAGGTGTTTCGGTATCTAGTCTCTACGGCGCCCCCGCTGTTAGCGGGGTTCCCACGGTATTACCATATTTACCTTAGTAAATTTAGGCTTCACCGTTATCCCGAAAAGTTCACTTAAGTATTTCTACCTAAGGCTGCAATTTTTCACAGTCAGCCCCGTTTGACCGCTTCGGTATCGACCCACGTGTTTTGATTGGCGCAGAGTGCGCTAAGTAATGCTTCGCAGTCGAGCAAAATCTCTTTGAGGAGCCTCTTGTCACTGTACCTTATATGCAGGACTCCATGGGGGATTCGTGCATGCTTTATCGGTGTCTTTCGTTTCTGTATGTAAGGTTCGGTGAATTGTGTCGGTGCGATATTTAGGTGTTCTGCCCAGTACTTTATTAAGATAGAAGGTTTAACATCTTCAAAACAGTACAGGTAGAATCTTAGCTTATTTTCTTTGACTTGGCAAATATCCCGCAGATATTGCAAAAATACTTTATGCGCTAAAGTTGAGCTGTTTGTGAAGTCTACAGTGTTTCCAGTTTTGGCGCCTTCTCCCCAGTAAAGCATAAGGGCCGCTGTTTTTAGCTTCTGCTGACTAGTAGATAACTTTTTTATAATCTGGTACGACTTTGGTGTTTGGATAAATCTTAAAGTATTGGTTTCATTTGCAGTTCTTCTTGTGATCGAATGCTTTTTTAAAACTCTATAAATTGTATGTAACTTTACTTGTGTTTCGTTGGCTATTGATTGAGCGCTGTGGCCATTTTTGTAGAGTAGTATTATTTTTGCATGTATAGTTTGCATACGAATATTGTAACATAAAATTGCGATATATCATTTACATTTTGCAATATGTACCGTTGGAGTGCAAAATGCTATACTAAAGACAACTAATTCCCTTAAGAGTAACTGCAAGCATGCTTCCGCATTTTCCACAGGCGTTGCTGGACGACACACCAGAGGCTGATATCCTAAGCTTTTTGCTTTTTGCTCCCCCTCGTACTTTTTCCGCACGCGAGCTCGGAGTTCGTCTCACTATGCGCCCGAATAAGCTGGTAGACAGCTTGGCTCGATTGGTAGAGGGGGGACAGCTTAGCACGTGTAGTCGTGGTTCTATTCGGTACTATAGACTCAACCCGAAGCATAAGTTTTTCCCAGAGGTGAGGGAGATGTTATTGGGTAGGGCAAAGCAGTACGAAGATGAACTCTTTGTGGCAATCCGTAAGCTAGGCGTTGACGCAGCATTTTTAAGTGGCCTCTTTGTTGGTAAACCAGATTTGGAAGTGGACTTATTGCTTGTAGGAGATATAAAGCCAGCTAAGTTGGAAGCGTTTATTCAAGCTTGTGAGCACATGATGGGGCAAGAGGTGAATTACTGTGTCATGAGCGCAGAAGAGTTTACTGTTCGCAGGAATACGTTTGATAGGTTTATTAAAGATATTTTTGACTATCCATATCTTGTAGTAGAAGAGCTGGTCGCAGATAAAAAGAAGAAAACAAATAAATAGCACGGCTGTGGATAACCCCAAAATACTTTCTTGTTTTGGGGTTTTTGTTTGTGTTGACACACAGTGAACGTTCGTTTATGCTGTATGTGTACGAACGTTCCATCGCCTCTCTTCCTCTTTTGTAAGTAAGAAGAGGGGCGAAGGCGTTGAAATCACTTTACGCAACATTCATACTTTGAAACATATGCCAAAAGAAATCACCGAAAGACAAAAAGAACTCTTGCAGTTCATCGTTAAGCAGATACGGGAGCATAATTTGCCACCGTCAATTTCCGAAATGGCTACTTTCCTGAAAGTGAGCTCAAAGAACGCTGTTGCGAAGCTCTTGAATGCACTTGCAGAGTCGGGGCACATTAAAACAGATGGGCGAGCCAGAGGTATAACAGTTCTCGATGCATTGGGCGACACTCTAGAAAAAGGATTAATTCGTGTACCGCTCTTGGGTCGCATTCAAGCTGGTGGTCCAACACTTGCAGAAGAACAGATTGAGGAATGGGTAAATCTACCTCAGACATTAGTCAAAGGAAGGCGCGATGTATTTCTGCTTAAGGTACGTGGTGAAAGCATGATAAACGCTGGAATATACGAAGGAGATTTGGTTATCGTGCGGCCAGTAAAAGAAGCAAAGAATAATGACATTGTGGTAGCACTACTCCATGACGAAGCTACCGTGAAGCGGTTGATATACGTAAAAAACAGAGCCTACCTAAAAGCTGAAAACCCCGACTTCGCCAACATATATCCTAAAGACGAGTGGACCATCCAAGGTAAAGTGGTGGGAGTAATCAGGAACCTCGAGTAATCCAGTTTACTCTCTCGAGTGAAGGGGAGGCTCCATAGCAGCTCTGCTGTATGGAGGGGGGCGACGCTAGCCCCAAAGTAGTCGAGTGGACTATCCAAGGCAAGGTGGTGGGTGTGATACGGAATTTAGAATAATTGTGCAGGAACTTGCGGGGGCGATACAGAATCTAAAATAGACACAGGAGCCACCCTTTAGGAAGCGAACACGGGCTTTGCTTGTGAGAGCGTCGAGCGGACAGCTTGCTGTATCGCGAGTATATAGTCGAGTGGACTATCCAAGGTAAAGTAGTGGGAGTAATCAGAAACCTCGAGTAAACCAGCTTGCTTGCTGCAGTTAAAGAAAGATTTCGCTTAGTAATTTAGTAACAAATTTAATTAGTATTCTCTGAGTGTGCAGAGGCTTCTTTGTTGCACTCAAATAAGGAGATTATATGCAATACGCAGTAGCAGAACTAAATAACTTCTTTGGCTCAGCAGCTTTAGCAACCTATGCTGGAGGAGCGGTGAGTGTAAAACAAAAGTCAACTGGCTTTAACGAACAAGAGTTTCAGCAGGGTGATTGGAGATATCGAGATAGCTTTGTGGGGTATTTTAAATCTTTTGGTAGAGAGGTGGTGTGGTACAAAGACAAGCCAGTTTGGACTCAGCATTATGGTGGTGGCATGGAAGCGGAGTACAAAGAAAATCATGAGTTTGCTACCAAGACTTTTAAATTCTTGAAACAGGCGCTCTCTGCGGGGGAGAAGCGAAGCGTGTTTCAGCCACGCGGTCCAAAAGAGTTTAGTAAAGGTGATTGGGTGTACCGCTCTGGTTTTACAGGCACAATGGCAAAGTTTTCAGGTACCGAAGAAGTTCTCTATAAAAACAAGCGAGTGTTTACCCATCATTATTTTGGAGGCGCTGTAGTCGACCGATAGCTAAATTTTTAACTAACACAATCATATGTCTGAACTTGAATTGACCAAAGAAAACATTGTTCGCCAGTTGCAGCGATTGTGCGCGCACTGCAACAGTGGCCATGTAGTACCACACCGCTGTGCGGTAAAGGAGCTGATGCAACGAGTACAAGCGCTTCGTGGTGTTCCACTTATAGTAAACGATGAGTTTCGTGGAGTGTTGAATGCACAGTACAGGTAATGCGCTCGTTACCAATTTTAGATCTAATTTTTAAATACCAATACACATATGCACATGTATACACCAACTATTTCTTTTGGGTTTGATACAGTCGTTGCCGAGACTGCGGCAGAATACAATCCACATGCAGATGTGCTTATGCAACACTTTTTATTGCAAACCAATCAGTTTTCTGGTGCTATTTCTAGATTAGCTGATTTGCGCAGAGATCTTTCTCTTACAGAAGAAGAGAAGATTAAATTTAAGCTGGAGGCATTGCTGGATATGCGCAGAGAGCTTATGCGTGAGGCAAGGCTGAGGATTTAGTTTTGCGAGTCTTTATTTATTTTTCTTTAATAAATTATATGTGGCTTAAGGGTCGGTGAATACGACAAAAAGTACATTTTCGCTTGCATCTACCAATACAGAACAAGATATTAAGAGTATAGTACAGGTACGGGAGACAAGCCCTTCACGCACAAGAGCTTAAGAGCCCATCTGGTAATCAGTGAATATGACTGCTTACATGTACAGGTCTGTGGACCTGAAATTGAGGGGATAAAGATGAATACGTGTCATTTCGCTTCAGATGGACATGTGCGTACTACTGTACTTCGGTTCTCGTAATAATTGCTGTCTACCTAACGGATGCATAGCACAGAAAGCACACTTATATGACTGATCCAATCAAAGCAGACGATACACACAAGCCAACACATCCAGCAAACGGCGGACACACTCCAATGCCAGCTGGTGGACAAGTTAAGCCAGACGAAGACAAGAAGTAAACTTGTGCCAACGAAAGCAGCACCCTTATGGGTGCTGCTTTTTTTCACACTTTGTCTATTGTAAGGTTATAGAATCCAGCACTGTAGATGCTTCTGGGGTAAACATCTGATCGTTATGAGTAAATAGGATTTTGTTAAATGTTACATTCGGTATTGTTGTTTTAGGTAATTGCTGGAGTCTCATGATTAACTCTGCAGGTAATGGTTTGCAAAAACGAATGAGTGAAATCCAAGCACCGTATACTTCCTGAGGGATACCAATGCGAAGGTTGTGTTTTTGGAATACTGTTCGAATGCAGTCGCGAATTTGTTCTAGCGCATCATTTTGCACAAGGGATGGAGCGAAAAGATTCACAGAACTGGGGTGCGCTAGTGAGATGGTTCCGGTAAGTGCTTTATATTGTGTGAGTTGCTCTTCTAGTTCCGCGAGTAGTATCTGTGTTTGTTCTGGTGTAAGAGCGTCTTTTTCTGTCCACTCAAGGGATATGTGGTACCCTTTGGCGGGTTGCCAAATTATGTATTCTGCATATTCTTTTGGGATATGGGAAGAAAGCCACGTATAGATTTCTGCTTGAACGACAGGCGGTACCTCTAAAAGAACTCCAAAAGTAGTAAGCTTTTGTTTTTCTGGAGAAACGACAACTACGTTGGTGTCTTGGATTTTGGCCCAGTGAGTTGCGAGGCTCTTGTCCCATTCCGTATCTAGTTGGTAGCTGTTAGTAGTGGGGGTTGTCATAATTACCGTATCGCGTTTGCAATAGTACTCACGACATTAGGATTAAATGGAGAGGGGAGTATTTCTTCTGGTGTTGGTTGTTCAACTAATTTCGCAAGTGCTTCTGCTGCTTGGGTGAGCATGGTGTCGGTAATTTGGGTGACGGCATTGTCGAGTGCACCACGAAAGATACCAGGGAATGCGAGAACGTTGTTGATTTGGTTTGGGAAATCACTTCTGCCTGTTGCTACAATAAACGCTCCTGCCTCGAGCGCTTCCTGTGGTAGTATTTCTGGAGCGGGATTGGCGAGTGCGAAAATGATTGGTCGTTCTGCCATTTTGCGTACCATGTCTGGGGTCAAGAGTCCTGCTTTGCTAACTCCAATAAAGACATGGGCACTAGCAATAGCTGTTTCCAGACCACCAGAAAGTTGCTTGGGGTTTGTTTTTTGTGCGAGGTGGAGTTTTTCTTCGGTAAGGTCGGTGCGGGAAGTGGTGATAATGCCATGACTGTCTACCACAAGCAGTTGGGTAAAACCGTAGAGACACAAGAGCTCTGCAATGGCGGACCCTGCAGCGCCTGCACCGTTAATAACTATTTGTGCGGTGTGTTTGTCTAACCCACGAAGCTGTAGGCTGTTGATAAGTGCGGCTAATACTACAACTGCTGTGCCGTGTTGGTCGTCGTGCATAACAGGGATGGCTAGCTCTGCTTTTAACCGCCGCTCTATTTCAAAGCATCTCGGAGCTGCTATGTCTTCTAGGTTTATTCCACCAAATACTGGTGCAATATTTTTGATGGTCGCAATAATTCTCTCTGTATCTTGTGTGTCTAAACAGAGGGGGAATGCATCTATGTCTGCGAACTCTTTGAATAATGCGCATTTGCCTTCCATGACTGGCAGTCCGGCGAGCGCGCCAATATTGCCTAAACCGAGTACTGCTGATCCATCTGTAATAACCGCAATAGTATTGCGTTTGAGTGTGTACTCACGGGCTTCTGCGGGGTCTTGCCGGATAACTTCGCACACTGCAGCGACGCCAGGGGTATAGGCAGTCGCTAAATCTTCCTTAGTTTTTAGAGGGACTTTGACCGAAGTGCTAATTTTGCCGTGGTTGGTCTTATGGAGCTCGAGCGCAGCTTTGTTATAGTCCATGAATATAGTTATTTAGCCAATGCTTCTTCTATTTTTTGCTTTGCAGCGGCAAGACCGCCGTTGTAAATTTGTTCACCGTTTACGTAGAACGTAGGTGTGCCTGGGTTGCCAAGTGCGCTACCGTCTGTTTCATCTTGGTTAATCCGACCTCTGCTGGATTGGCCGACAAGGGCTTTGTCAAATTTTTCTTCATCTAGTCCAACTGCTTTTGCCATGGTGCGGAAGACTGGTTTTGGATCGCCGAGAGTTTCCCATTCTGGTTGCTTGGCGTACAAGAGGTCTAACATTTCCCAGAACTTTCCTTGTGCGCCTGCTGCTTCTACTGCATCGGCAGCAACTTTTGCGTTTTTGTGTTGTGGGAGTGGGTAATGTCTGAATACAAATTTAACTCTATCTCCGTATTCTTTGAATAGTTCGTTTACACTTGGGTTTATTGCTGCACAGGCAGGGCATTGCACATCTGCAAATTCAACAAAAGTTACGGCGCTATCGAGCTTGCCACGGACATTCGGCGTTTCTCGATTAATCGCTTCTTCCTTTGTTTTCGGATCGGTTGTTGCAGTTGGGTTGGTGTAGTTCTGTGGTGAGCGGAGCATGAGCACAATGCCCACACCGAGGACAACAAGAACAATTGCGAGAATCATACCGACAAGTTTTGCTTCTTTAGTCATAAGTGTAGAGAGAAGAATTAGTAAAAATAGAAGAGTTAGAAGAAATAGCCCCGATACTGCATCGGGACCCCGCAAAGTGCGGGGAGAATAGAAAGTGGGGAGAGCTTTTTAGCTTCCAAGCTTTCTAGCTGTTAGCTTTTAGGAATTAGGGGGTAGGGAGTAGCAATGCAAAATCCACAAAAGTGGTTTTTCTATTCTACTCTCTATTCTCTACCCTCTATCCGTCCGTTCGACGTTAAGACCTGAAGACGTTCGACTGCTTTCTTTATTCTGGTTTTTGCACCGTACGGCGGAAGAGTAGTAGGAGTACTGTAATTCCGAGGAAACCAAGTGCTGCGAGCAATGGTATGGTCACGAATCCACCCCATTCAATGAACTTTGTAGTACAGGAAACACCTGCGACACAAGGAGCTGCTGCTTCGGGTAAAATTTCGTAGTATAGCAGGTTGTGGTACAGGGCAATTCCGAGTCCCACAAGGGAGAATGGTAGTGCGTAGCGAAACACAGATCGGTCTTTCGTGGCAATGCCTACTGCGAGAATGGCGACGAGGGGGTACATGCAAATGCGCTGGTACCAGCAGAGCACGCAGGGTGGGTAGTTGGCGATTTCACTAAAATACAGACTGCCAAGCATGCCTATAATACTGCCTACCCATGCCAAGAGTAAATAGCCCAATGGCCATGGTTTTTGTTGTGATTGTATATCCATATAGATATTGTATCACGAAGCGTTTGGTGTTTGTTTGGCCCTAAAACGACTAGTTTTGAGTCTCTGGAACCGATTGGGAGATGATTTGTTTGTACGTAAAAGCGCTGGGTCTGATGGTGCGAGCTTGGTTGTTTGCGTAATCTACAGCAACAAGTCCAAACCTTGGCCAGAAACCTTTATCCCATTCGAAGTTGTCCAGAAGTGACCAGGTAAAATACCCACGGACATCTGCACCAGTTTGTAGAGCTTGTTGTACCCAAAAGATGTGGTCAGAAATATATGCTGCTCGTAAAGTATCTTGCGCATCTGCAATCCCATTTTCTGTAATATAGATCGGTTTATTGTAACGTTGCGTTGTCTGCATGATTAGCTCGTATATGCCATGTGGGTAGACTTCCCAGCCCATGTCGCTCTGTATTGGGGCATTAGGGTCTGGAAAGTTTCGTATCGACACACCATTTTTTCGGTTGAGTGAGACTGCGTATTGCATTGGTCCGTAATACTGAATGCCAATAAAGTCCGAATAGTCCTTGGTTGCATCAAGAAATTTCCAATTGGCAAAACCATCAAGATACTGTTGTGCAAGAGTATTTAGTGCGGTTGCTGGTGCTGCACGTCCTAGTTGCATAGCATGCGTGCTCCCGACTTGCGCGGCTGTATTTTTAGAGTGAATAGCAGTGTAGGCTTGTTTGTGTGCTTCCATCATGCGCGCAAAGGCCTGATTACCTAAGCGGATACTGCGTTGTTCTGGTGGGATGATTCCTTGGACATATCCTCCACCAATGTGTAGTTCTGGTTCATTAAACGTCATGTAGTAGGTCACTTGCGAGCCAAATGTCTCTGCGACTTTTGTAGCAAATCGCGTAAAATCGCCCACTGTTTTTTCGTTTGTCCATTCGCCTTGATCTGCAATCCAAGTGGGCTGAGTTCGGTGCCATAGTGTGACAAACGGTTCAATGCCCGCTGCTTTGAGTTCTGAAACAAAAGTCTGATAGTGGTTTAGTGCAGCGGTGTCAAATACTCCATCTGCAGGTTCAATCCGTGACCACTCGACTGAAAAACGATAGGCGGTTAGCCCGAGCTTTTTCATAATTGCAATGTCTTCCGGGTAACGATGTAACTGGTCCGCTGCTGTTCCAGAAATGTAGTTACTGCTTTCGCTCGCCGTTGCTGAAAACAAGCCCCAACGGGGGGTGTTGCTAAATTTGTCCTCAGCCCCAGCAGCGAGCTGCTCAGCATGTGCTTGTTCCCACTGTGTCCAGTCATTGGAGGTGGAACCTTCTACTTGGTGGGCAGAGGTGCTTGCTCCCCATAAAAACGAAGTGGGGAGGCGCAGATCTGTTACGGAATATGCTGGGGTCGGGATTTTCTTTCGTGTAGGGAGTGGTACAGTACAGGCGAGGATTACGAGTAGTATGATTGTGAGAGCGAAGCGGGGTATAAATGAGCGAATATGCATATGTATAGTAGTATACCAGCTCTCGGTTGGGTGCGTGAGGAATACTGTATACTAGAAGTAGTGAAAATTTAGTCTGTATGAAAAAGAATACATTACAAAAAGCAGCCGAAGTGCCGGCTTCTCTGGTAGAGCGAGGTGTTGAAGATTTAAAGAAATTAGAATCTGAGCTACTGAGTAAAAAACCACTCAAAGCAGCAGAGGATTATTGGCATACGCTTGGCCCTGGTTTGACCACAGGAGCTTCGGATGATGACCCTTCGGGGATAGCGACATATTCACAAGCAGGAGCGCGGTATGGCTTCCAGCTTTCGTGGCTCGCTCTGTTTACATTTCCGCTCATGGGCGTGGTGCAAGAAATGTGCGCGCGCATTGGGCTTGTTACCGGTCGAGGCTTAGCAGCCAACATACGGATTTTCTACTCAAAAAAAGTTCTCTACGCTGCTGCGACTTTTTTGTTCGTAGCGAATACTTTTAACATTGGGGCAGACTTGGGTGCCATGGCACAAGCAGCGCAGTTACTTGCACCAGAAGTGAACTTCTATGTGTTTCTGATTGGGTTTGCACTTATTTCTGTGCTGTTGCAAATATTTACCACGTACGCGCGGTATGCGCGATATTTGAAGTACTTAGCACTTGTACTCTTTTCGTATATGTTATCGGCTCTGAGTGTGCGGCTGGATTGGCACGCACTCCTCACTGCTACCATTGTTCCTTCCATAGAATTTTCTCGAGAGCAAATACTGTTACTATGTGCTATTTTGGGCACGACTATCTCTCCGTATTTGTTTTTTTGGCAAACCTCCCAAGAAGTAGAAGAAGAAATTTTGAAGGGCGAGAAAACTATTGCAGCGAGACAACGTTCGGTGACACCAAAAGAAATTTCTCGTATGCGGACGGATGTGTGGTCCGGTATGTTTATTTCTAACTTGGTCATGTTCTTTATTATTGCTGCGTGTGCAGCGACTCTGTTTGCGTCTGGTGTGACCAATATAGAAACAGCAGCAGATGCAGCAGCAGCGCTCAAACCTATTGCAGGGAACGCAGCGTATTGGTTTTTTGCACTGGGTATAATTGGAACAGGTATGTTAGCAATCCCTGTGTTGGCTGGGGCGAGTTCGTACGCTTTGGCAGAAAGTTTTGGTTGGCGACAGGGACTCTACCGAACATTGGACCAAGCAAAAGCTTTTTATGGGGTGATTATAATTGCTATGGTGCTCGGCGTACTTATGAATATGACAGGCATTGATCCTGTAAAAGCACTTATATATTCCGCAGTGTTAAATGGAGTTATAGCAGCCCCAATTTTAGCGCTTATTGTGCGGTTGAGTAGTAGTAAGCGAGTAATGGGAGACTACAAAAATGCACGGTGGCGTACTGCGGTGGGCTGGCTTACGGTAGCGCTTATGGCGGTTTCTGGTATTGCAGCGTTGGCTACTTTGGTTATTTAAAGAAATTGTTGAGTTATGTGAAAAAGGGTAACCCTTTCCGATGCGAAAGGGATACCCTTTTCTTTTAGTTTAGAGTTGGTAGTTGCCAACGTGAGTGCGAACGAGCTGGTAGATGCACGCACCAGTGCCCAGCTTTGCCCCTAATTCATGAACGAGTGAGCGAATGTACGTACCACTTTGGCAATGTACTGTAAACGTTATGGTGGTGAATGGCTTTTGCGGTGATTGCAAAAGGGCGTCCCACGTCCCGAGTATATCTGCTTGTCTAAAATCTCCGTGTACGCGGGGAATATAGGTGTGCAGGCGTGTAGAAAGTTCGCTCGGCTCTATGGTGTTGAAGTGCGGTGTGGAGATGTTTGTTATGTGAGTAGTGCGCAATGGCGCAATGTGCACAGTTGGTTGTTTTCGTGCCCACCAAAACAGTGGTTTACCTTGGTGAGGAGGAGAACTGAACGGGGGAAGGGGGAGGGTGGTAGTGCCGACAAGTGATTGCAGAACAGGAGTTGCTTGAGCAAGTAATTGACCAGAATTGTCCAGAATTGACATTGAATGACCAGAATTGAAAACAGGCATACCAAGAAGGTCGTAGGAATCAGTGGCAATGCCGAGAAGGGCGGTAACAGTGTAGATTTTATCTAACCCTAAGAACTCTGGTTTTTTGTGAACCATGTCTCCTGCCAGCACAAGCAGTAACCCTTCTGCCATAGGATCAAGCCTCCCTGCGTACGTGAGCAAAGTATTAGCGAGTGTTGGTTGTTGTAGTCTGAGTTCATCCAATGTTTGTAACGGGGTTTGTCCTGCGGGCTTGTAGACGCCCCAGACACCAGAAGAAAACTCTTGGCTTTGTAATAACGTGGTTGTGTCCATGAAAAGATGGCTGGTGGCTTACGTGGTGGCGAAGTACACAAAATAAATTGCCTGTGCAATAACAAAGAGTGTGTATACGGACAAGAGTAGGTAGCCCTCTTTTCTGCTAATGTCCGTTTTGGATTTTGCTGCAATAAAAAATGCGATAAATCCTGCCACAGTGAGTGCCGCAGTGGCTTGAAATTCGCGTGCTTCGAGGTTGAAGTTACCATTTACAAATGGCAGGAACGCAAAAAATACGGTATTGGCAACAGCGGAACCAAGATAATCCCCAAGGGCGATATCTTTTCGCTTTTTTAATATAGAACGAATAGCTATAACCAGTTCTGGAACATTCGTTCCGAGCGAGAGAAGTAGTAGGCCAATGATAGAGCTCGGAACGCTGAGTGCGTTGGAAAAAAAGACGGCTTCCTGTACTAGTAAATGCCCCGCAGCAAAAATTGCAGCTGCGCCAATTACTATTTTCCCAATATCCCACATGCCGGCGTGACTCTTTTCGACAAGGCTGGACTCTAGGGCTTGGAGTACTTTAGGGGCGGCAACATTACCTTGTTTTCGGATTTGGTACAACAGCGAAACATATAACAGTAAGCAGAGCAAACCTTCTTGACGGTTAAGGTTGCCATCGAGTACAAGGAGCACAGGGAGCGCTGCCACTACGAGTGCGAGCCCTAAATTTTTTCTGGAAAGGGTATTTTTCAGAGTGACACCTTTGCCCACAACAGCGAGAGCGGGAATGACGAGTAGTATGAGCACAAACGAAGCGCCAATGAGATTTCCGGCGGACACTTGTGGGTTACCCTCTATGCTCGCATTGACCATGACAGAAAACTCGCTAATAGAGGTAAGAAAACCGAGTAAGAAAAAAGCTACCGTAAAACCAGTTTGGTGAAATCTGCGAGCTACTTTGCTGGCAGACTCCACGAGCATACCGGCAAAAAACCAAATAACAGCAGCAGAAAAAAATAGGGTAATAATATGGGGGATGTAGTTCATACGTATTGTGTGACTAGCGATGATTTGTCAGTTAGCCGAACCACTGAATATGCGCGCCAAGGGGGAGTTTGCGAATGGTGGCTCCTGCTGGGTCGGCGGATATCCATTCAGCACCAATTTTGACTCGTAGGTGTTGGTGAATAAAGAAATTAAAAAACACCGTTTTCATTTGAATATCTTCTGGTCGAAACAAAGAGCTGGTAGTGAGTAAGGTAAACAGTAAGTAGTTTTGGGTGTTGCAGTGTGCATAGCCCGGCGCATTCCAAATTTCTTCTAAGTTCGTACGAAAGGCGAGTGGGGCGTACCAAACTGTTTGCATTCTTCCGGCCCAGTAGCGTTCTGCGACTAGTGTGTATGCAGCGAGAAGATACTCTTTTTGGGTGGGATGATTTTGTTCGAGTGACTGTACTACTTGTGTAATATTCGCCGGAACATGGGTTGGTTTACCCCACGCCCGAAAGCCCATGAAAGGAGCAGTGAGGCGTAACACAAGAAAAATAAGAAAAAAGTAACTCAGAATGCCAACTAAAAGGTATGTCCACATATAGAATAAGTATACCAGTAGTCTCCTGCGTGCGGAGGGGTAGCCCTAGCGCTGGATCTACTTCAGGTTTATTGGCTTTTTAGAATGGTAGATCTGAGGTGTAATTCTACGAATTTTGTTTCAGGTAAGCCAATCTAGAGGACACCACTTTTCACGGCCGTGAAAAGTGGTGGCTTTTGGTTGACGGGGGAAAGTAGTTGCTATATACTTGAGTAGTCAAGTATATACATGTGCGGGGACGGTAGAAGCTGGGTGCATGTTGGAAGCGCTGAGGTGCTCTATAGCAGTGCTACATTTGTGCGTGTGTGCGACATGTCACAGTTTAAAAAAATAATTTGTGATCACTATGAAAAAACTGAATGAAAAAATTGCTTTTATGTTTTTGCTTGCCAAAGCAGAAGCAGCTGCTTCTCGCAGATTAAGTGGACAAGGGTTGAGCCTCGCGGACTTGGCGGTGCTACATGCGATTGCGGTTTCGCCAGAGGGTAAAGCACGGCGGACCGATTTAGCAGATGCAGTTGGTTTGACTGCGTCTGGGGTAACACGTTTGCTGTTGCCACTCGAGAAAATTGGTGTCGTAGCACGCGAATCGGCAGAGCTGGATGCACGCGTGAGTTTTGTGGTGCTTACCAAAGCAGGGAAGCAACTTCTGCAAGATGTCCTGACATGGACGGAGTTTAAAGTAGAAGATATGCTCCCAGATGTAGATGCAAAAAAGCTGGATATTGCCACGCATCTCTTGAAAAAAATTGCGTAGTATTAGTGCTATACTTACAGAATGCGATGCTTTGAAGCCTAATTTTTCTTCCGATTTTATGAACGCAGAAACTCCTCCAAAACCCCCACAGCCACAGCTCTTTGGCGTGCTTAAATCCTATACTTGGTTACTCGTATCCCTTATTGTGTTGTCGTTACTATCCAACGGGTTTACGTTGTGGCTACCACGCATTATGTCTCATGGCATAGATGGTTTTGTGCGTGGCGACTCTTTGCGGCTGGTGCTATGGCAGTTTGGTGTGGCCTCTGGGCTTATTTTCCTCTTTACGTATTTGCAAACATTTGTGCAGACGTATGCGTCAGAACGAGTCGCGCGAGATATGCGCATGCAAGTTTCGGACAAAATAGCGACACAAAGTTACGCGCAAGTGCAGGCAATGAGTCCCGCAAAGCTTTTGACGAACCTTACTTCTGATATAGACGCGATTAAGACATTTGTGGCACAAGCGATTGTGAATGTTGTCTCTTCGTTATTTTTGATCATTGGGGCGAGTGTGCTGTTGGTCGTGATTAATTGGAAGCTAGGGTTAGCGGTATTGCTTATTATCCCTATTATTGCCGGTACATTTTTTGTTATTCTAGGCAAGGTTCGTTCGTTGTTTTTGGAGTCTCGCCAAGTGATTGATTGGCTGAACAAAGTGATTAACGAAAGCATTATTGGTGCGGCGCTCATTCGTGTTTTGCACTCTCAGTCGCGCGAGTATGAAAAATTTAGTGATGCAAATAGCAAAGCGCGAGATATTGGGATGGGGATTTTAAAGCTGTTTTCTGCGATGATCCCAATTATTACGTTTACGGCTAATTTGGCAACATTGGTTATTTTGGTTTTGGGTGGGAAGTTTGTGATTGGTGGGTCGCTTTCTATTGGTGATTTCGCTTCATTCAATAGCTACTTAGTTATTTTAATATTTCCCATTTTACTTATTGGGTTTATGAGTACGCTTATTGCGCAAGCGCAAGCATCGTACGGACGCATTGTCGAAGTGTTATCGTCTGCGGAAGTGGCGGACACCGGAACGGTTGTTGCAGCACTCGCGGGGAGAATTGATGTGCGTGAGGTGAATCTGTCGTTTGGGCAGAAAGAGGTGTTGCGTCATGTGTCGTTTGCTGTTGCAGCAGGGAGTCGGGTGGCGATTATTGGTCCGACTGCTGCAGGGAAGACACAGTTACTGCATGTGTTAATTGGTTTGGTGGCGCCTACTGCTGGCGAGGTATTATATGACGGACGCTCCATTCAGGAATATCAACGTGAAGGTTTGTATAAACAAATTGGATTGGTGTTTCAAGATAGTGCTATTTTTAACATTAGTCTACAAGAAAATATTGCGTTTAACACCGCAGTCTCAGAAGAGGCAATGCACAAAGCCATTGAAACTGCAGAGCTGACTGACTTCATTGCTTCATTGCCGGAAGGCTTACAAACCGTAGTGTCTGAGCGGGGCAATAGTTTGTCGGGTGGGCAAAAGCAGCGCATTATGCTGGCTCGGGCACTGGCGGTAAACCCGAAGATTATTCTGCTGGACGACTTCACTGCTCGAGTGGATTTGGCAACAGAACAAAAGATCCTTGCGAACATTGCCCAAAACTACCCTGGCGTAACGCTGGTCTCTGTAACGCAAAAAATTGCTTCGGTTGAGCAGTACGACCAAATAGTCGTACTTATGGAAGGGGAGGTACTCGCTACAGGTACTCATGCAGAGCTACTGGCGACGTCACCAGAGTACGTCCAAATATATAATTCGCAGCAAAGCACCAATACTCATGAACTATAATTTACAAACTGCAAACCAAGAGCAGAAGACGCCATTTTTGCAAGTGCTCAAAAAACTGTGGCCACTGATTGCGCAAGAAAAAACGATTGTTTTGTTTGCGTTGTTGGCTGTACTGGTTAACTCTGCGTTCAACTTGGTGGCGCCACGATTAATTGCCCACACTATAGACACCTACTTTTTTACACGTGACTACCACGGAGTACTCGTTTTTTCTGGAATAATATTGGTACTCTATGTCTTTGGGTTACTCACCAGCTATTTGCAAACACGGCTCATGGGTGGGGTGGGGCAGCGAGTATTGTTCCGGTTGCGCAATCAGATTTTTAATAAAATTCAAGAACTCCCTGTAGCATTTTTTAACCAAAATAAAGCAGGGGATTTGATTTCGCGAATAAACAACGACACAGACAAAATTAACCAGTTTTTTTCCCAAGGATTGGTGCAATTTATTGCGAACTTATTTTTGATGGCGGGTGCAGCAGTATTCATGCTGAGCTTAAATGTCCGTTTGGGGGCTGCAACACTTGCTCCAGCGGTGGTGTTGGTTGTGTTAACGCAAGTGCTGTCTGGTTGGATTAAACGAAGTAACTTGTCTAGCGCGCAGTCGTTGGGGAGCCTGAGTTCGGAAATTCAGGAAAGTTTAAATAATTTTAAAGTGATTATTGCGTTTAACCGCAGGGATTATTTTAAAAAGCGGTTCCAAGAGGTAAATGCAGAGAACTACCACGCTGCGGTAAAGGCAGGGATAGCAAATAACACGTTTACGCCAGTTTACGGGTTGGCTTCCAATGTAGGGCAATTGATTGTGTTGGCGTATGGTATTTCTTTGATTTTGTCTGGTAATTTTACGTTGGGTTTGCTGGTGAGTTTTATTTCCTATGCGAACCAGTTTTACAATCCACTCAGGCAACTTGCTGCACTGTGGACGAGTTTCCAAGCAGTACTGGCTAGTTGGGATCGCGTGCATGAAATATTGCAACTAGAAAATAATCTTGCGGTGCAGGAAAACGTAGAGAGTGCGCAGGCGGCAGTACTTCTTGAGTTTCGGGATGTTGCTTTTCACTACCCAAATGGGCGAGAAGTATTGCGAGGGGTAAACTTGCAACTACAAGCGGGCAAAACCTATGCACTTATTGGGCCTACTGGTGGTGGTAAAACAACTACGGCTTCGTTATTGGCACGTTTGTACGACCCAACTGCTGGCGCGGTGTTTATGCATGGGAGGGATATGCGTAGTTACACACCAGAAGAGCGTACTCAAAAAATCGGATTTATTTTACAAGAGCCAATTTTGTTTACGGGGACCGTACGGGAAAATATACTATATGGAAACGAGCAGTTTGCGCAGTACGACAATGCACAATTAGAGGCAGTATTGCATACCGCTGGCGTAGAAACATTGTTGCAGCGATTTGACCAAGGGTTAGACACGCCTCTTACTGCAAGTGGAGAAGCGGTGAGTTTGGGGCAAAAGCAGCTCATTGCATTCATGCGCGCCGTTTTACGCAATCCTGAGATACTGGTGCTAGACGAAGCAACAGCAAACGTAGACACGGTAACCGAACAGTTGTTGGAAGATATTCTGAATCACTTACCAGCTGCGACTACCAAGGTGATTATTGCACACCGGCTGAACACTATAAAAAACGCAGACGAAATATATTTTGTGAATGCAGGGGAGGTCACTTTGGCAGGTTCCATGGAGCGTGCGTTAGACATGTTGCTGCACCAAAAGCGGCAAGGGGAGTAGGGCCTTGTTTAGGGTAAAAAAGGAAAACCGCCAGCGAACTTTATGGGTTCGGGGCGGTTGTTGTTAGCGGCTGCGTGGAAGTATAAACTGGCGCGTGTTTGTGTTGGTTTGAGTTTGCACTCCAGCGCATAGCTGTGTAGCTGTGTTCTAGCGCATGTCCTACCCAGCGTTCATCTATGAACTGTGGGAGCCCTGGGCGTGGGTTCCATAAAAGCATGTTCCCAAGAAAGCGCCTCCATTCACTTTCTGGAAGTATTGCGGGAAAGTATAAGTGATGTGACCGTCCACTGCGGTATACATCTACACTTTTGATATCCCACCGAGCGGGTAACCATTTTGCAAAGTTACTATCAGTGTCGTGAGATTCCTGACAGTCTGTGAAAAGCATGTGACCACGCTGGTTTCCATGTTTATCAAATACCTGCGATTGTATTGCAAGTTCTTGACCGAGTTTGAGTGTTTCAATGTGGTACTGAACCAAGTGGGGAGTTAAGTCCTCAAATTTGATTGGTACAATGACACGAGTGTCATTTGTACTCGTTTGCGGTACGTAGAAGTATTTTGCCAAAAGCAATATGCTTCCACGTGGTATAAGGCCAAGGCGGCCTAACTTGAGAATTGATTGTATGGGATGTAAGTCCCAGTTTATTTCCACTGTATTAGCCCTCCTTTGGGTTTCGTGTTGGGGGTATTGTAAGGAATACGGCTAAATATAGCAATTACAAAAAGCTCTATTACATTTCTTGTAATAGAGCGAGTGGTTGCCTGTTCTACTTGGGGAGTGGTTCGTAGCTGGCACGGGGAGAGCTGGGGACTTCGCGGGGAAGTTCGTGCTTGGTACAGCCTGCAGCAAGCAGGGTGACCGAAAGAAGAAGTAGGAAATAGATGTGGAATGTTTTCATAGTAGTATTATACCGCATTGTGCCAGTGCATTGATTTTTTTGCCTTATTTTGTTAGTATAAGCAGGAATTGGGCAAGAGCAGAGAATAGAGAGTAGAGGTTAGAAAGAGCTTTTTAGTTTTTCTGGCGTGAAGACTCTCTTGTCTTTCTCGCAACTAGCAACTAGTCACTCGCAACTAATTCTGGCGCCATCATCTAATGGTTAGGATAGGTGGTTCTCATCCACCAAATCGGGGTTCGATTCCCCGTGGCGCTACCAATAAAAATACACCAGCATGCTGGTGTATTTTTATTGGTAGAGAAAAGACACGGGGAATCGAAAAGAGCGGTCCCGCCACCAGCGGGACTGCGCTGCGACTAGTTGGAGCAGTGCAGAGCGGCGGGGTCGCGTTAGGCGTCATGCGATGCGCCCGAAGGAAGCAGAGCATAGCCGTGGGTGACTGATTCCCCGCATGTTCGCCGTAGCTTTGGCGAAGGAGTGTGGCGCTACCAAACTAAAACAACACCGAACAATTGTTCGGTGTTTTAGTTTGCCCTGAGCTTGTCGAAGGGCTCCTGTAATCGACGATGGGCACCATGTGCTGCTGTAGATGGTGCCCATCTTGCCACCAACTTACTTACCCCACCCCGTGTATTTTGTTATAATTGCTCTATGCACATGTATCTTATTGACGGTGTGTCCGGTGCCGGAAAAACAACAATTTGTGAAGAGTTAAATAAGCGCGGGTATAGAGCAGTGGAGGCTGACGAGGTATTAGCAGGATTTATTGATCCCGCGACAGGATTGCCTACAGATGACCACTCATCCGAAAATTGGTATTGGAGCAAAGAAAAGTTTGAGAATATGGTCAAAGAAGCGGGTGAAGCTGATATTTTTGTTTGTGGTGGGGCGATGAATAAACCAGATTTTCTGAATCGATTCACTAAAGTCTTTACGCTACATCTTGATGATGAAACTTTGAGAGACAGATTGCTACACAGAACTACTAACGACTACGGTAAGAAGCCTGAGGAGCTGGATTTCCAACTCAGGGAGAATCAAAAAACTGTACAGTATTCTAAGGAGCGTGGTTCTATACTGATTGACGCTACTAAATCTGTCGATGAAGTTTTAACTCAAATAATAAAAAACCTTGTGTAGATCGTTCATACTGCTGACGATGTACATTATGTGTAGCTACGACACGCTGTGTTCATTGTTGGGTGGTAATTATATTGAGGCGAGTTGGTAGCGCTGCTTTTTCCTGCTAAAATCACTAAATCTAAAACCTAACGAAAAACTATGACTTCAAAAAATACAGTGTGTTTGTGGTACGACCGTGATGCAGAAGCGGCAGCAAACTTTTACGCGGTAACGTTTCCGGATACGGTAGTGACAGGTGTGCACAAAGCGCCAAGTGATTTTCCCGATGGTAAAGCAGGGGACGTGCTTACCGTTAATTTTACGGTCATGGGCATACCTTGTATGGGTTTGAACGGCGGACCGGCATTTACACAGAGTGAAGCATTTTCTTTTCAGGTAATTACCGAAACACAAGAAGAAACAGACAAGTACTGGAACGCAATTGTAGAAAATGGTGGGCAGGAAAGTCAGTGCGGATGGTGCAAAGACCGCTGGGGTGTGTCGTGGCAAATTACCCCACGTGTGCTCGTGGACGCAATGACTGCAGGTGGCGAAGAAGCAAAGCGCGCATTTGAAGCAATGATGCCCATGAAAAAGATTGACGTTGCTGCAATTGAGGCAGCACGTAAAGGGGAATAGCACAGTAAAAGTGGACAGTGGATAGTGGACAGAGAACAGTGCGCAGTCGTTTGAGGCCCTGAGGGGTCCTCAGGCCCTCGAAGGGTGGATAGTGGACAGAGGAAAAACCGTTGCGGGGCAGCGGTTTTTTTGTATTGACTTGATGGGATAAAGACGGTATCATGCTTCAAACATCGGTCCCTTAACTTAATGGTAGAGTGCTGAGCTCCACGTTCAGAGGTTGTAGGTTCGAATCCTACAGGGGCCATGAGTTGTAGCTCAATGGTAGAGCGCTGCTACTGAATAGGTAGGCTAAGACACATCAATTGAAGAAATTATGTGTATAGCGATTAAAAATCCAGAGGTTGTGGGTTCGAATCCCATCAGCTCAGTTGCTAGGGTAGCTCAACGGCAGAGCGTTCGCTTTTATAGCGGAAGGATTGCGGGTTCGAGTCCCGTCCCTAGCGTTGTCCACAGGAGGACAGATACATGTGCGGTTTGGTGCCGCTTAGTGCGCCAAATATTTTGGATCTTAGATCCATTCCGCACTGGCGAGCTTCGTGCCCGCCAACAGAAACGAAAAACAACATGTAATGGTACATGTTGTTTTGTTTTTTCTATTCACCCTTCGAGGGTCTGAGGACTTCTCAGGGCCTCGAACGACTGTCCACTATATACTGCTCTTTACTCTTCCTCGTCATCTTCATCGTCGTCGTCAATAAACTCATCTTCTTCTGTGGTGGTTGGGGTTGTTGCTGTAGGTGCTGGAGCAGGTGTTGGGGGTGTGTACGGAGCATATGCAGGCTGGGCTTGCGCGTATGCCGTGTGTTGGGGTGCTGGCTCTTGCCATGTTTGTGCTGGTGGCTCAGGTTGTACTACAGCTGGTGTTTCTGGTTCACTGAACACCGGAGGAGCTGTAGGGGCGCTTACATTTTGTGGAGTAGTAGGGAAGTTGGCTACAGGGTCGGTATAGCTTGTAGTTTGTACTGGTGCAGCCTCTGCTTCTGTGACTTCTGCTTTTGCTTGTGGTGTTTCTGGAAGTTTAATGCTTGCAGTAAGTTTTTCGAACTCTGGCAGGTCTGACACAGATTGCAAACCCATGTGTTGCAAAAACTCTGTCGTTAGCTGGTAGTGGGCACTTCTGCTGTCTGCAGGGTTAACCACTTTTTCTATAAGTCCGCGCATGAGCAACTGACGAATGGAATACTGACAGTTTACTCCACGGATAGCTTCTATTTCTGCTTTGGAAATTGGCTGGCGGTACGCAATAATACCCAATACTTCTACGGTCGCATCGGTCAACTTTTCGCGCAGGTCTGCGGTTAAGTAGTTTTTAACTAAGTTTACATTTTGTGGGTTGGTACCGAGTTGCCACTGGCCATTGGCTTCCATGACTATGATGCCCGAAGCTTTGCGCGCTTCTTGCAAACTTTGCAATGCAGCAAGGACTTCTGCTTCTTCCTTTTCACAGAGTTTTGCAAGGAGCGCTGGAGTTGCTGGTTTGTTTGCAACAAACAAAATGCTTTCGAGTTGTGCTTTGAGTTCTTCCATAGGAGTGAAATAGAGTTAAAAACTTACCGCGCTTGGAACAGCCAAATACCGAGACCAATTAATACCAGCGAAATAACCACAATCTGTGCTTGGTTGCCCATGAGTCGCGTGTTCTCGGGCATGCCTTCCGGGATTTTGAACACACCCACGTACGAAAGCAACCGTTGCAACGTAAAATACCACGGCTCGTACAAGGTAGTACCGTAGATATAGCCCACTATTATGAGTAATGCAGCAAAGATAATTCTGTTCATGGGTGAACACTATGACTGTATTTAGTATAGCAAGTAGCTACGAATCTACGAATACCTACAAATCTACGGATGCCTACGGATAAATGCAGATGCGTACTAATCTACGAATACCTACAAATCTACGGATGCCTACGGATAAATGCAGATGCGTACTAATCTACGAATACCTACAAATCTACGGATGCTGGCTGATCTACGAATTATTCGTGGGTATTCGTAGCCCTGTCTTAATTCGTTGATTCGTTGTGTGTTGATTCGCTGCTCTCTTCGACGCGGCGGATGGTAATGTCTGTAAAGAGTGCGTCTTGTTCGACGCTGAATATGCGTTGCTTAATCAGTTCCAGCAGGGCCAAGAATGTCACAATAACTTCCGATTTATTTTTCGCTTGGGAAATAATACTGGAGAGCTTCGTCTCTATTTGTTTGGCAAGCAGTCCTTGCAAGTGCGTAATCTTTTCTTGAATAGAGATTGCTTCTTTAATGCGTGCCTTAGGCAATGCATCTAGCTCTTTTAAGTTAGTCAGTACTTTCATGACTGCATTTTGCAGTTCGCTTGTCGTGACGCTTTGGTCTGGAAAAAAACTGATGCGCTGCGAAAATACTAGAGTCCGAGTAAAGCTTTGTTGCTGCAGTGCGTCGAGCACTTTAAGGTGGCGCGCTACTTCGCGGAACTGTTTGTAGAGTAAGAGCTGGGTTTCCAGCGGGACTCCGGCGTCATCTTCCTCTATGTCTACTTCTAACGTCGGCAAAATTGCTTTGGACTTTATGACGAGTAACTTTGCAGCAATTGCTAAGTAGTCAGACAACGAGGTTGGGTCTAGTTCTTCTAATTGTCGAACATACTGCAAAAACTGCTCGGTGACTTGCGCCAAAGAGACTTCGGTAATATTGAGCTTCTGGTTTTCTATTAACGACAACAGCAAGTCCAGTGGTCCTTCGAACTGTTGTTTTTCTAATGTAATAACGTGTGACATGTGGAAAAGTATATAAGCAAGTGCTGTATAGGTAGTATACCTTACCTTGCACTGGTTTGGCTTGTGGAGTTCTTTGGTGAACTGGCATTCTTAACTATTTGCACATATATCGAGATGTGGAACCCAACAACGAGTATGGTAACGGGTACTAAAATCCATGCAGGGACAAACAGACTGGCAGCCCAGAGTGTGACCACGCCATAGCCAAGGCTACACAGCGCTACCATGGTGCTACGCAGGAAACTTGGACGGGTTGCTGCAGGAAGGGTGTGGTTCAGCCGCAACACCAGTGGCGGGTAGAGCCACATAGTAAATGCTCCAAGGCAGGCAGAAGTCACGAGCAAGAAGAACGGTTGCTTGAACTGTGGCACCACCAAAGACAGAAGCAAGATAGCCACACCAACCAGTGCGGTGACCGCGCTAATTATTTGGTGGTTGGCCAGCTTAGGTAGGTTGTAGCGCTTAGCGACTGGGGCAATAATGCGGGCAAAGAGTCTGCCAGTCGCATCTAAGATAACCAAGTTCGCCATTATAAATAACAACATGCTGCCCACACCAAACAAAGTGCCAAGGTGGGGGAACGTGTCGTTAAGTGTGAGGATTTCTGCACGCAACACCCCAAAGCCTTGCGCGGTACCGAGGGGGAGCAAGAGTCGCCCCAAGTATGCCAGTAGGAAAATAGTAATAACGTTCGCCCCCAAAAAGAGTAAGCTGTGTTCTTTGTTGATTGCAGTAAACCAGCGCTTGAAATTGGAAACAGATTCTGCGCTCTCTAGTTCAATTTGAGTAGTGTTGCTTGAAGCATCCAAAGATTTTGTCAGAGAGACGGAAAGCTCTGCGCTGTTGCCGTATCCTTTGTCTTTTATCCACTCACTTTGTACTAAGTTCAAAATACCGGCAACACCACCATATGCCAGTGCTGCGACAAAGTCGAAGCGAGGGAGTCCTTGGGGTAAGTAGCCAAAATTAACCAGTCCTTTGAGACCTTCCCAAAACAAAGCGAGGTCAAACTTGATTACCACTACAAGGAGGATAATGAGCAGGGATAGTGTAAGTCCAACGCGCGAAATTTTTTCTAGTGCTTTGTAAACGTCCGGTCGGCGAAAAAGGAGTAAGGACAAAAGGAGGAGTGCAACAGCGAGTACCAGTCCAACTGTGCGCTCTTGTTGTGCCGGTACACCAGCCACCACTGCAATAATGTTACCGGCAGTAGTCATCCACGCGGGCCACACCTGTGCAGCAAGTGCAGTAACGCCAAAGACAAGTGCCAGCCACGCTTTGTTCTCGGTAAGGGCGGAAGCAATGTGTTTACCGGTTACCAGCGTGTAGCGCTCTATCTCTATGTTTACAAAATATTGAAAGACTAAAATAATGGATACCGGCCACAAAATAGCCAGTCCAAAGTTGGCAACAAGGCTTGGCCACAGGAGCATTTCCCCACCGTTAATGGACAGTGCTACAAACACGACGCTAGGGCCCAGCATGGCGAGGAGAGTTTTGGTGAGAGGTGGGAAGGGTTTTTGCATAAAATTAGAACCAGTTGCTTATTTGTAATTTCGCTGGATACAGGGCGCCATAAGCGGTGAAGGCAAGATACGCGAGATACAGCCCTATAAGCGCATACCCTGAGCTGCGCGAGATGTGGAAGCGTTTAATAAGAAATACAAAGAGCACTGCAATAACCGTACCGAAGAGTAAGAATACTGATGACATAAGGCTTTCTGTGGCAATAGGGACGGATTTTCCTGTAAACAGAATGTACCCAAACCAAGGCAGCCCCAAACAAATAAGCACATCGAAAATATTGCTACCGACAGCATTGCTTACCGCCATATCTCCACGACCTTGTTTTGCCACTATAAGAGAGGCAAGTAAATCTGGTACCGATGTACCGCCAGCGAGAATGGTTAGCGCCACAATCGCTTGTGGTATGCCTAAGTCACCAGCCAATGCTACGCCTAATTCAACCAGAGCCCAACTGAGCGCAATAATCCAACCAATAGAAATGGTAAAAGTCAGTGGGTATTTTTCTGGATGCTTGTCTAGATTGGGGAAGGTTTTCTCTAGTATGGTGTCGACGTGCTTCAGGGCTGCACTGAAAACAGTTCTTGGTTTTTGGACTTCCGTTGCTCGTTCTACTGCTTCTTCTATCGCTTTGAGTTGTGTGGTGACTGGTGCTGGTTTGTGCCACTTGCTCCACGAAGCGAGAACGACTATGTATAGTGCGTATATCGCTAAGTAGAACGCTGTTTCGGTAAGGGTAATGTGCCCATCTCGAAAGGTAAAAAGCATAACCAGTATGGAGAGCACGTAAAATGTCATGTCTCTCAGTACTGGTTGCCAACGAACGTATGCACGTGCGACTACTGCTGAGCCACCTATTATGACAAGGATATTGAAAATGGCAGAGCCGACAATAGTGCCCGCGCCAATATCTTCTGCACCAATTTTGAACAGTGCAAGCAGTGCCGTAAAAAATTCAGGGGCAGAGGTACCAATTGCCATGAATGTAGCCCCTGCGACATCTTCTGAAAGCTTTAGTTTTTTTGCGATAATGTCTAAACTTTGTACGAAGTACTGGTCACAAATTTTAGCAAGAAGGTAAAAGCAAAGTATAAGTCCAGCAAGGTAGAGTAAAATCATGGCTACAGATTTTGTTAGTGTTTGTTATGTACGTATAGGGTACGCACTGATTCTAAATACGGATTTCTTTGGTGGGTGCTATTTGTAAGCTACAGCTTTTTTGGGAACAGCACAGAGAGGAGCAAGGAAGCGGCGAGTGCTGCCATGATGATCGCAAAAGACACGATAGACGAAAGGTGTATGCCAAACATGACTGCCAGCATTTTTGCACCAATAAAAACTAGAATGAACGACAATCCTTTTTGGAGGTGGTGGAATTTGTGTACCACACCTTCTATTAAAAAGAATAGTGCACGCAGCCCCATGACCGCAAAAATGTTAGAAGTGAACACCAAGAACGGGTCTTGGGAAATAGAAAATGCTGCGGGGATAGAGTCGATGGCAAAAATTATGTCTGTGGTTTCTACCAAAATTACAATCATGAGCAGGAGTGTGGCGTAGAGTTTGCCATTTTCGCGCACAAAAAAGTGCCCGCCGTGGTGGTTGGTGGTAAAGCGTAGTGCTTTGTGCGCGAGTTTGTAGACTTTGCTATTACCAAAGTCGGCGTGTTCTTCTTGTTTGTCTTGCAGGAGCTTAAACCCTGTGTACACTAAAATTGCACCAAAGATATACAGCACCCAGTGGAACTGACTCACAATGTAGCTACCCGTTAAAATAAACGCACCGCGGAATACAATAGCCCCCAAGATACCCCAAAACAACACACGGTGGTGGTATTTCTCTTCTAGTTTAAAATAGCTAAACAAAAGCAGGATAACGAACAGGTTGTCTACCGAGAGCATTTTTTCGGTTACGTAGGCAGACAAAAACTGTGTGCCTGCTTCTGCGCCGAGCATGCGAAATACGAGCCCAGAAAAACCCAGCGCTATACAAATCCAAAATAGTGACTGGTAGGCAGCGGACTTCAGCGAAATTTTGTGCGCTTGGCGGTTAAAGTACCCAAGGTCGGCTACCAAAAATCCAACAATAATTGCGCCGAATATGGCAAAGAGTATTTGTTCTGGTGTCATTTTTTAGAAGTAAAGAGTTCGATTTTTTCCGCTTTTCCAAAGAGGGGCTAGGGGAGTTTGGCTGACTTTTGAATTAGTAGTGTTGTAAAGAAAAATAAAACCACACAAATGCAGCTGCTAAAGCTTGCAAAAGGATAACTATGAATACTCGTATTCGAGAAAGGTTAAATTTTGTCTGTAAGTACACCATGCACAGTAACCAGAGGTAAATTACAGTCAATCCTATATGCAAAGCTCCAGAGAGTATGAGTGTTGTGAAGAATACAATATCTCGCGGTGCACCACAATGCACGCAGTCGGATGAGAGGTTTGGCGACAATAAAAAACTCAAGAGTAAGAAGCAAAGTGTAACTATGATTGAGAAGGAAAAAAATATTTTGAAGAGTCCATTTACATTTTTGTACGGAGAATAAGTTGGGGCTTGGTTGGCAGGATTGTTGTTCACGATATTGTTTTGCATAGTGTTTTGTTCCCCCTCTTTTCCAAAGAGGGGCTAGGGGAGTTTACTGTGGGCGTAACGAGTTAATGGTATTTACCAGTTTTTGGTGCACACCGTCATTATTTTCTAAGACATCATTATTCCAAAATCGTAACACATGTACGCCTATGTTTGCGAGGTAGTGGCTTCGTTCTTCATCGTTCGAAATTCCTGTGGGGGTGTTGTGTTGTCCACCATCTAGCTCTATGGCAAGTAGTATTTCTGGGCAGTAGAAATCGAGAATGTAATTTCCTACGCTGTACTGCCGAAAGAATTTCAGGTTTTGTATGTTGCGGTTACGAACCGTGTTCCACACTATTTTTTCCGCAGGTGTTTGGTTGTGCCGAAGTTGTCTTCTGAGTGGTTTGAGGCTCGGGTTGTTGTAGAGGGTGGTTTTCACGGTGTTTGTGTGAATGGAACTCCCCTAACCCCTCTTTGGAAAAGAGGGGGATAAAGACATGAGGTCTTTGGGTTTGCGGGCCGGGTCATGTCCCTCTCTTAATTATAAGAGAGGCTAGGTGAGTTTAATTAATCTAAAACAATACGATGGGCACCATCTGTCCGCCGGCTGGCGACAGATGGTGCCCATCAACGGAGGGGTTATGCCTTCTTTTCTCTTATGTCTATTTTAATGTGTAGGTCTGCGAGTTGTTTGGCGTCTACGGTACTTGGGGCAGACATCATGAGGTCTTCTGCGGAGCCATTCTTTGGGAACGCAATAACTTCGCGAATGTTTGGTTCGTCGCGTAGTACCATGAACAAACGGTCGAGTCCAAAGGCGCAACCACCGTGTGGTGGTGCACCAAACTCAAACGCACGAATCATGCCGCCGAAACGTTCGTCTACTGTGGCTTTGTCTATGCCCACAATTTCAAATGCTTTGTACATGACTTCTGGGTTGTAGTTGCGAATAGCGCCACTGCAAATTTCGTACCCGTTGGCGACCATATCGTACTGGTCTGCTTTAATTTGGAGTGGGTCTTGTGAAGCGAGTGCTTCGAGCCCGCCTTGTGGCATGGAGAATGGGTTGTGGGAGAAATCCACTTTTTGTTCGGAGTCGCTCCATTCGTACATTGGGAAATTGGTAATCCACGCGAGTGCAACGACGTTTGGATCTTTGAGCCCAAAGTCTTCGCCAAGCTGGCTACGAAGTTTGCCCAATACTTTGTTTACAACGCTTCGTTCGTCTGTACCAAAGAAAATAATGTCACCATCTACAGCTTCTGTGCGAGAGATAATTGCCGCTATTTCTGTTTCGTTTAGGAACTTGAGGATTGGTGATTTCTTTTCTCCATTTTCGAGGACAATGTATGCCAAACCACCAGCGCCTTCTTTGCGCACGAGTTCGGTTAAGGTGTCTATTTGGCTGCGGGAAAGTTTTGCTCCACCTACACAACGAATGGCTTTTACACATCCACCATTTTTAATGGCGTTCGCAAAGACACTAAACTGGGTTTCGCGTAGCTCTTCGGTTAGCTCTACCATTTCCATGTCAAAGCGTAAATCTGGTTTGTCGCTGCCGTACTTCTCCATTGCTTCTGCATAGGGAATACGAGGGACAGGTTTGTGTAATACTTTTTTGCCGGCAAAGTCTTCTACTAGGGAAATAATGAGCGGCTCAATTTCGTTCCAAATGGTTTCGCCAGTTTCGGCGAAGCTCATTTCGAGGTCGAGTTGATAAAACTCTCCAGGGTGGCGGTCGGCGCGAGGGTCTTCGTCACGAAAACAAGGAGCGATTTGGTAGTAGCGAGGCAGTCCACCAACCATCAGTAACTGTTTGAATTGTTGTGGTGCTTGCGGGAGCGCATAGAACTTTCCTGGGTGAATACGGCTTGGGACCAAGTAGTCACGAGCACCTTCGGGGGAGCTAGAGGTCAAAATTGGAGTGGTGACTTCTACAAAGTCGTGGTTGGTCATGTAGTTGCGGATGTGCATGTTGTACTGCGCACGGCTCTTGAGCATTTGCTGCATTTTTGCACGACGCAAATCCAAAAAGCGATATTGCAACCGCAGGTCTTCGTTTACGTTGACGTCGCTAAATACAGGGAATGGTAGTGGTTTGCTGGTGTTCAGGATTTGTAATTCTGAAACGACTAACTCCACCGTGCCAGTCGCAATGTTCGGGTTGACGAGTGCTGCGTCTCTTTGAGTTACGGTAGCGGTGGCACGCAACACAAATTCGTCGCGTACTTTGCTTGCGGTGGCAAATGCGTCTGCGGTTTCTGGGTGCACGGTAAGCTGCACAACACCGGTGTGATCGCGAAGGTCGATGAATATAAGGCCGCCGTGGTCACGGGTAGAAGAAGCCCAACCAGAAACGGTGACTGTTTCTCCAACGTGCTGGAGAGTTTCGAGAGATAATGTTCGAGGCATAGTGTTATTGAAACTTAAAAATTAAAACGCAAAAGTCAAAACTGCAACTAAAAACTTTTAACTGACTAGTGTGCTTTTAGTTTTGAGTTTTGATTTGAAGTGTTGACTTTGCACTTTTGAGTTTTGACTTAATAAAAACAAAAACGTTCTTACAAAATAACCATTTAAAAAAATGATTACGTTGTAAGGACGTTCAAATATGACGTGGTGCCACCTTACTTTGCTCGGCAGTATGCCAAGGACTTCATTGTCGCCCTTCGACATGCTCTCCTCGAGTCTGAGCGACCTCGGAGTCGATGACAGGGCTTTCAGCGATAACGGGCGTTCCCGGAAGGGTCTACTAATCAGTGCGAAGTGCTTAGTTCTTAGTGCTTAGGAAGCTTTGCACTAAGTACTGAGTACTCAGAACTAATGTTCTGCCTTCAGCTCGGCTGTGTTTGCAGCGTCTGTGCTTGTAAAGTAATTATAGAACATTGGGCTTGGGGAGGCAATAGGAGGGGAGGGGTAGGAGGAGGGGCGTTAGACGGGCATCTTCTAACGTACGAGTCTTTAGTTGTGTAATGCTGATAATGTTCCTGCCGAGCATATAACTACCATTTGTTAGAAGATGCCCATCTAACTTTTTCGGTTGAATAAAAAAAGAAGACGGAGAAGCGCAGCGTGGGGCTGGGATCTCCGTCAGGGGGGCGTTTACTTTTGGGGCTTTTCGAAACCTGTGATTTGGGGGACCTTGTTTGTCCCCTTCGTTGCTCTTGTGCTCCAGCTGAGCCTCAAGGCTCCTTCGCTGTAGACGCAATCTGCGTGAGCTGGGATTGGTACAATATTCGGCAATCGATTGCCTACTCTATGATCGAACTTGAAAATGGCACATTTGCATTGAAGTGTGAAGATGTACATAAAAAATCCTCCTGAGATTCTTTTCGAAATTGCCGAACTGTTTTTCGGCAATGCATTGTACGATATTTTGCCCACATGTGTCAACTTACGTGTGACGGTGTGGTATACTATTTTTTAGAATTTTCTATAGAGAGATATGTTAAAAAAGATCGTACTAGACTTGGAGACTCATCCAGCCTTCGCCAAGGCTTCGGCGGATTAATACAAGATACTTTTTGTTTTTCGTTTATTTAAAGAGAGATATGTTAAAAAAGATTGTCCTAGATTTAGAAACTCAAAATTCGTTTGCAGATGTGGGTGGGAGAGGAAAAAACCACTTGCTCAAGATTTCGGTGTGCGGAGTGTATTTTTACGAAACAGACACATACGTGTGCTACGAAGAACACGAGCTTTCCAAACTGGCACCGCTCTTGCAAACTGCGGATCAGATTATTGGGTATAACATTAAAGACTTTGACTTCGAAGTGTTGCAGCCGTACTTGAATTTTAATATTTTCGATATTCCGTATTTAGACGTGTTGCAAGAAATAGAAAAATCTATTGGTCACCGTGTGAAGCTCGAGTCAGTTGCCCAAGCAACGCTCGGCACGGGGAAGTCGGGGACCGGTTTGCAAGCGATTGTGTACTGGCGAGAAGGTAAGTTAAACGAACTAAAAAGTTATTGTTTGGATGACGTAAAAGTAACCAAGCAAGTGTACGAGTACGGCATGAAACATGGAAAAGTTTTGTACTCGGACTATTTTAATACAAAAGAATGCCCCGTAACGTTCGTAGAACCGAACGCACGGGGCGAGGTGCTTCACCAAGGAAGCTTGTTTTAACGTACTATTTCAATCGTAAGTATGGGGTGCTGACCTGTATCGGTGATACACAACTCACTTACAGATATGGATCTTAGATACGCATGTAAAATGGTTTTCGTCGTTTCGGCATCAATACCTTTTGTAGGTATGTTTTCAGTCGTTCCTACAGAAGTTTTTAGATTCGCACAGAGTTCGTTATTTTGCAAAAATAGCAACGCTAATTGGATTATCTGTGCTTTGTCATTGCTTTGCCACACGACAAGGGTGTGGGTTAAGTAGTCTTTTAGGGCATCAGCGTGGCGAAACTTTTCCGCCGACTGCTGCTTACCTTTTCGGTGACCAAGGAAAACATTGTACATTGCTTGCCTCCAAGAGCTAGGTTTTCTTTGTTGATATCTTGAACAAGGATTGACGCAGTACGGTGTCAAAAATAAATAATCCAGTATTGCCGTATTCCGAGATAGCAAGTGCTATAGCCTGTTTCAGTCCCTGTTTATTTTGCTCAGCTATTTTAGTAGCGAGGACTTTTGCTGAGCCGCGTTGTCTCAGTACTTGCTTTGCTCCCAAAGACTCATAAATAAACCGAAGCGCTTGTTTTGCTGTTACTTGAACGGCTTTCCCTTGGTTGACGCAAATTTCAATGTCTAACGTTTTATTCCAATTCACAATGTCAGAGCCAGATTGTTGTGGTTTACTATTTGATGCTTGTATCAGATATGTTGGCACAGTAGAAGACCTCCTTTGATCTTGAGTAGTGTTTGTTTGAGCGGACGAGGTGTAGTATAAGCTCATCTGCGCCGTTTGTCATGTTGGTAGTCCCCGTTACGAAGGTGACCTTCGTAACCGTTACCATGGTCACCTTCGTAACGGTGTATACTGGTTATATGCGAAAGGTAACTCTTATTTGTGCTGCGTTGGCAGTGGTGGCAGGGGGATTTTTTTTAAAACAAGTTTTTTCTGGGGCGTGGGCATTGCCCCAAACAATTAGTGTGGGATTTGTGACGCTGCACTACTATGGCATTACGATGGCACTGGCACTTGCGAGTGCATGGTATTTTGCTGTGTATCGAGCACCTCGTTTTGGTTTAGCGTCTGAATGGGTAGACGCGGCTGCAGTATGGCTGGCTTTGGGTGGGTTTGCTGGTGCGCGGTTGTACCATGTATTTTCTAGCTTTGGTTACTATACGCAGAACCCTGTAGAAGTATTTATGGTGTGGCATGGGGGATTGTCTATTTTTGGTGCCCTCCTCGGAGGGTTTGCAGCGCTGCTGGGGTACCTGTATTTTTTCCGCAAGCAATCAGCTACTGCAGAAGTATGGGGTTGGTTGGATGTGTTGGCGCCGGCAGTACTGCTCGGGCAAATAGTTGGTCGGTTTGGGAATTTGTTTAACTACGAAGCATTCGGCTACCCAACGGCACTGCCGTGGAAGATGTTTGTACCAGAAGTGTTTCGGCCTGTAGAATTTGCAGCGACACAGTTTTTCCATCCTCTGTTTTTGTACGAAGCAGGGGCAAACGCGCTTATTTTTGCGTTCCTATGGTGGTACGCGCGACCTTCGGGTCGGACACCGCTGCGCATGGGGGCCGTGTTCAGTTTGTATATTATTCTGTATAATACTGTTAGATTTTTCCTCGAACACTTGCGCACAGACAGTACATTTCTTTCGCCTCAGGTGCGGTTGAATGCGGTGGCTAGCGCGCTCTTAGTTGTCGTGGGCAGTGCAATTTATTTCTATGTAAGACGTTATGGCAGAACCTACACTCGTTCATAAAAAATGGCTTCGGGGGATTAGCATCTTCGCGGCTTTGGTATTGCCGGTGGGGGTATATGCGCTGTCGCTTCCAACTCCTGTGTTCCGCTACATTATCCCTTTTGTACTTGCGGTAGTGCTTTTGGTTGAGTTGGTTACGTGGTTTTCTTTGGCGCAAACTCCAGAAGTACGCCGGTGGATGTTAGTCCGAAGTGCGCTGTTTTACTGTGCATGGTTGGCGGTGTTCTTTTTAGTACCTTTCTCTTCTTTGTTTTCTTGGTACATGGTGTTGAGTGTGCCACTGTTGTACTTGGGGCACACTATGGTGACATATACCGGAGAGACGGTACTGATTTCCCACACAATTTTAGTGAGCTTTGGGATATTGCTCACGGCAGCTGCAGGGGAGTATTACTTTAAAGCAGGGAGTTTGCTTCTGACCACATTGGTATTTGCAGCTTTGGTGCTCTTGACTCGGGGGACGTTTGTATTGGTGCCGCAGCAACCAGCAGTGCGTTTGTCTGCGTCCTTGTTGGTGGCGCTGTTTGCAACCGAAACGTATGCAGCATTGTTACTGCTACCATTTCACTACACCGTGATTGGGTTTCTGGCGTTCCTTGCGTTTTATGTGGTGTGGTTGTGCGCGTACTACTGGCAGTTCAACGTTTTGACTGCGCAACGCGCGAAGTTTTACTTGTTTGTAGCGCTTGTTCTTGCTGGTTTGGTGTTGCTGGTCACACCATGGCAAGTTGTGGCATAATATAGAAAAGTACGACTGGTTCGTGCTCTCTATTTTCAACTTTATATCTTATGAAATTTGGTTTCTTTCGGACTTTGCTCTGGATAGTCAGTGTAGGCGTAGTAGTTTTTTTCTGCTCCGTCTTGTTTGGCGATGTGTTACTTGCTCGCCTGTCTACGTTGAGCGTTGTGAAGAAGTATCACTTACTTGAACCAAGTGCTCCGTTGGTCATAAACACTCGAGAAGAAGTACGGGTAAACGAAGCAAACGACATTATTGCCGCAATTAACAAAAACCAAGAGAAGGTTGCTGCGGTGGTAACTGGGTCTGGAACGGGGACGGTGTTGCGCGGTGCTGCACTAGCTTCGGTGTCCGATGGTTTGTGGTTGACCACAAAAGCAGTTGTTGCGGGAGTAAAGCCTGCAGACTTGGCAGTGGTGCAAAACTCGGGCAAGCGTTTACCAGTCTCTGCAGTGACACTCGATACCGTGTCTAACTTAGTCTTGCTTCGGACAGATGCAAAAGGTTTGAATGTTTCTGCGTTTCGCGAATTCAAAGCAGCGGCAACGGGCGAGCGAGTAGTGTTGCTGGGTGCACAAGCAGATGGTGCTATCTATTTTTTGACTAGCTATATTTCTGCGCAAGAAAAGTTTAGTGGCGCGGTAGTTGCCAGCGAAGCTCCGTCTCGCTCACTACTCCTCCAAACAGTAGCAGGGCTTATGCCTGGGCAAATTGCGTTTGATTTTTCTGGACAGGTTACCGGCGTGTACGATGGTCAGTCACTCGTGCCAGCAAGTGTGGCGCAGGAGTTTGTGGCAAACGTTTTGGCAAACCAAGGAAAACTAGTCCGGCCGTATTTTGGCTTTTTCTACACTCTGACACCAGAGAAAGGTTTGGTGGTCACAAAGCGGGAAGCGGTGGCGGTCGTAGCGGGAAGTCCTGCAGCTCGGGCAGGGTTGGTAGAAGGGGACGTTATTACTAAAATTGGGCAACAAAGCGTCCTAGGTGCAACTCCTCCAGATATGATTTTGCAAGCGGTTCCGGTAAATGCCCCAATCTTGCTTACGGTTATGCGGCAAAACAAGGAAATCGAGGTTTCTGTAACTCCAATTCCCCAAAAAGCCCAATAAACACACGTTCGAGGTAGTCCATTGGGTGGAAAACCTGCTATTGACAAAAAGGTACATTTATGATATGGTAATAGCCACAGTGATGTGGCTATTATTTATTTATATTTTGTATGGCAGATAACAAATTTTACCCAGCAGCAAGCGAAGAAATGGCTCGAATGCTTGGTTTAGTGAGTGAACCAGCAAAAGCTGAGCCCGTGCAGAACACGACTTTTCCGGAAGTTGTGCCTGTTGAGGCGTCTGTTATACAGATGCCCGTACAGACTCCAGAAGAAATAATTGCCCAAGATGTAGCGGCAATAACTGGTGAAGCACCAGCAAAAATGATGGAACAAGCCTCTGCGACAGCAGCAGTGGTAGTAGCTGGAAGTGCTTTGCAACCAGCATTGCTCCGTGTTGGAAAAGTGGTTTTGTCTTTAGTGCCCTACCTCTTAGTATTCGTGATTTTGTTTGGGGTGTACTACTTCTGGTTTGCTGACCCTTCCAACCGTCCTGAAATTTTCCGTAAAGTCCAAACAAAGACTCCAACAGTTGCAGAGCAGAAAGCTACCGACATGGCCACTGCGCAAAAAGAGCAAAAGGTAGAGTTTAACACATGGATCTTGCAGTACTACTTTGATGTGAGCGATGCGGCTATTGTTGCCCCAGACTTTATTGCACCGAACAAGTTAACGAACTTTGAAAACTATTTACTCAAGCTGAACCCGAAGACGAATGATATTCGCCGTCTCGGTGTGACCGATGCCGAGTCTGTGTTAAATGGCATAGAGCCGAACACTGGTGAACCTTTGGCAGATTGGCAACGTGACGTGGTAGCAAAATACTTTAACTCCGACGCAATCCTTGCTCGTGTGCGTGGCGAAACCAGTACAAGTGCTCCTTCTGCAGTAACCCCACGGGTTGCACAAGCAGCGACTTCTACGCCAAACGGTGTCTGTGCAGAAAATGCTATGGGCATTAACACCGAAATTGCTGGTCGACTCGAAGTACCTTCTATGGGTGTGAACGTGCCAATTATTTGGACAAAGAACGCAGCAAACTTCGACAACGATTTAAAGAGCGGTGTGGTGCATTACCCATGTACACCACTTCCTGGTGATACTGGTACCAGTTACATTTCTGGACACTCCAGTAACTATGCATGGATTAAGGCAGACTTTAACCAAGTGTTTGCACAGATGAACAGCCTTGCCGATGGTGCAACATTTAAGATAACCGTGGTCGGGAATGATGGTAAAGATATTCGGTTGCACTATATTGTCCAGCGCAAAGCAGTGTACGCAGCAGACGACCAAGCACAGTTCGCAAATACTGCAGACTCGCTCGTCGCGTTGTCCACTTGCTGGCCACTGAACACTACCGAGAAACGTATGGTAGCGTACGGCAAGTTGGATAGAGTAGAGAAATAGAATCAGTCGAAGGTCTTCACGTCGTAAAGTCGAACGCTTTCAGATTACAGTTGCGGTTTTGTGTTTTGACTTTCCAGTTTGTTCTCTCGTATGTATTTCTGGGGTGAAGACGTTACGACCTTATAACGTTACGACATGACTGTTGTGAGCGGGTAGTGGGGGTGTCTAGTCCGGTAGATTGTGGAAATACTAGTCACTTCCAAACGCGCCCATGACAAGCGCGATTTGGGGGAGCTCCACCGCGGAGCGCTCCACTTCTTCTGACACCATGCGGTGTCAGTCTAAGCGGGGGGTTGAACAGTTCAATCACCCCAAATCTTCGCGCTTCGGCGCAGTACATTCACATTGGTGCGTATAAAATGCGTACCCTATCTCAGGAGGATAGAAAATGAAAACGAAACTATTTATTTTGACGATCGCAATTTTAGCGTTTGCATCAACAACGTTTGCGCAACAGACTGACGACTGCCGCCGTAGGGCACAAAATGGTCAGTGTATCGACATGTCCACGGTTTTCGTTGGTGCTCCAGACTTACGTAAAGCGAAAATAATCGTCCTTAACGCGCCTGATTTAACGGAAACTCAAGTTAGGTTAGTGATTTCAGAGCTTACGCCCCATTTTGTTAGTGTCTATGGTAAAAATTTTATCGTAGTCACTGATGAGCGAAAGATTAACCCATCATGGGGTGGTGAGCGGATTCCGCTTACTTACAACGTGCGCGTACGTTCTGATGTCAGCGAAATGCAATCTTCAACTCTGAGCACTGCTGGTAAGCGTGCAGCTGCTCGCATTGGTCAAAGCGTGTTCAGTATTTTAGTTCAAGTCATTCCGGGAAACAATCCTATCGCTAGCAGAACTAAAAATGAAGTAGAACGGGCAGGTCAAGATGTTCTTCAAGAACAAATTGATAATCACGAGGCGGGTATGGCCCCAAAATACCGAACCTATGCTGTCACTTCGGAGTTACTTCGTGGTGACGGAGCAAAGTTCAAGCCCCTGAAAGACCCTACTGACTACTTTGTGATTAAAGAAGTATACAAAACCAAAGGTAGAACAGAACATTTTTTAGTGGCTCAAGGCGATCGAGAAGATCACATAAAGCCGCTAGAAAAACAAATTTACCTTGGTTACACCTCAGAGGCCCCTCAAAATGGCCTAACACGACTCGAACTTCTACGACTTTTAAGGCGGGATGATGATCCTGCTCACAAAAGCCAACCTTTAGACCAATTCTTAAGGGGTGACAGCCCTTCAAGCGACTCATTCGATGCAAGTGGAAACTGCAAACGTCGGGAGTGGAGCGATGAAAAAAACGACTGGGTCTGCAAAGATTCAGTTGAGGCTAAAACACCTCCACCTTGCAAAACGCAAGTGAGAGATAACTCAGGTGAGTGGCGCTGTGCACCAGAGCCTCCGCAAACAGCAGCAGTTAAACCAGCAACACAAGAACCAGCACAAGCCGCAAAGCCGACTTGTCCCGATGGTTATAGGCTGGTGTGGCAAAATGGCACAGCGCCTTTGTGCTTGCCGGTGAGTGGTCCTGTGCCACCGCCTGCGCAAGCAAAAGTTGAGCCGCCGGTGCAAGTAGTACCGACTCCTCAACCGCCAACAACTGCAGCTCCTGTTACAGTTGTCGGCTTTCCCGGTTTCAGTTCTACAACGGACTTCAGTACGCGAACCGAAGCTGCAAGTCGAGTAAACGGCTTTTTCTGCGCTGGGAGCGGTGACCATTGGTTTTACACCCAATGGCAAAGCACATGGATCCCGAATATTTCGGGTCCTAACAGCAAAAAAGCTATTGGCGAGTTTCAGGCAACAAACGGGTTGCCTGTTACGCAAAGATTGGACTTTGCTACGCTCGAAGTGCTGAATCTGTTGTGGCACAAAAATCCACAGCTTTTTCCAACTATGGAAGAGCTGTTGAAAAAGTCGCCGCAGCCGTGCAGGGTGCGCCCGAGCGTGCCAAAAAAGTAGTTTCGATACAAACTAAGGATGAACGAGCTTCGGCACGTTCATCCTTTTTATTATGTAATAATATTGACTTATACTCAAATATATATTATAATATTACTTAATAAAATCTAATGTATTGAGCAGCAAAAAAGGGTATTTTTACGCTTTTTTGCTGCTCACCTCATTTTTCGCAGTTATATTTTTTATTCGTCGTTATACCCAGAGGTGGGTCCTGAAGCCGAGGACATTTTCGGGCTACAATAGTTCTTTTACAACCACCTTGGAGGGTGTATGAAATTGAAAAGTTTTATTTTGACTGTATTGGCGTTTGTAAGAGCATTTTTTCTGCGTATTGTCGCAGGGTGTTTCTTGCTCGCGGGCGTGCTGCTCGTTTGGTTCCTGTTTAGCTTTGTGCCTAAGTACAATGCAGCAGGAGAAATTTTGCGGAACAAAGACATTAACGACTTGTTCGAAATGAACAGTGTTGTTGGCGTCTTTGACCGTGACGGAAAATTGCTCGCTACGCTTGGTGAGCAAAAACCCAAGCTATATCCACTCGCTCAGCTTGACCCACGCTTTGTAAAAGGCGTGCAAGCCGTGGAAGACCGTCGCTACTATGCGTGGTGGCGGAAATATATTCCCATCGATCCCTTAGGGACGTTGCGGGCGATAAAAATTAATATTGGTGTTTTGGTGAAAACCATAATACTACGTCAAAAACCGAAAGAGAACATTGCGGGTGGGAGTACTATTTTGCAAATGTTTTCTCGTACCGTGTTTCCAGAAGTAGGACATGGGCGCACATTGGAGCGTAAGCTGTGGGAGCTGGCATTTAGTTACCAGCTTTCTAGTCGCTATACCCAAGACGATTTGTTGGCAGCGTTTATTTGCAGAGCGAATTTTGGCTCAGTCAACGGCGTTCCGTTGTATGGAGTAGAGCAAGCTGCCAGTGGCTACTACCAAAAGAAAGTTGAAGAACTTTCTTTGGATGAAGTGGCCACACTCGTAGGCGTGCTCAATGCCAACACAGCGTATAACCCAGTTCTAAATCCTACCACAAGCCAAAAACGAAGAAATATCGTTTTAAGCATGTGGGAAGATCAAAGGCTGATTACTGCAGTTGAACGAAAAGAGTTAGCTGCTAAACCAATTGTAACAAATCCCAAAAAAGCAGGAAGTAAGTACGGTGAGTTCACACAAGCCGTGAAGACTTCCCTTAGTGAGTGGCAAGAGATACGCGCAGAGCTAATGGCGAACGGCGTTGTCCTGCCGCCGGATGAACTGTTGCGAATTGAAACAACACTCCACGACGGCATGCAAGACCTTTGGGTCCGGTCATTCCGTTTGGGGCTTTCCCAGTTGCCGAACAATTTGAAAGCAGCTGGTGGGGTGATGGATTGGCGAACGGGTGAAGTGCTCAGTGTGTATGGCGGTGGAGATTTCTTCAACCGTTTTACAGAAGCGACACGACAGCCCGGTTCGGTGTTCAAGCTTTTTGTCTACGCCCTTGCACTTGCAGAGGGCAAAATTGCTCCAGATTCAATATTTATGGACGAGCCTCGTTCATTTCAATATGAAAATGGAACACGCGAGTACTCACCTGGAAATTACAAAGACGAGTACACAAACGCACCCATAACTGCAGCAGAAGCGCTGGCGAAATCAAAAAACGTCATTGCGATAGAAGTTGCAGAAAGAGTAGGGTATGACCGCGTGGTCAATTTTGCTCGCGACCTTGGTCTAGAGCTGGTTGCTGACGGTAAGGGTAACCTTATGCCAACTCCAGCAATTGCATTAGGCGTGTACGAAACAACCATACCGCAGTTGATGAGTGCCCTGTCTGTTTTTGCGAACGGGGGCAAGCAGGTAACACCGCGCTACATCAAATCTGTGTCAGGGCTCAATGGTCAAGTTTATTACACAATGGATGTTGAATCTGTTGAACGTATTAACTCTACTGTTGCGGCTGCTGTCACAGCAATGATGGTTGCGTGTGCCGATCACGGTACTGGCAAGGGCATCTTCTCTGGGTTAATAGCTCTCAAAACTGGTTCGTCACGAGACGGCTGGTTGGTGGGCTTTACTCCAGGTGGTCTCCTGTTTGTTGTGTATGTGGGGTATGACAACCCCACTGGACAAAAAACGAATCAGATTACCGGTGCGGGCACTGCGGGTAAAGTCGTTGGGCCATTCTTGGCAGAGGCATCTGCAATGAAAGACCCTTTCGTGCAGGCGCTATTTGCTGGGTCGTTTCCAGTTTCAAATTGGAATGGTGTAGTGGTGGCTGGTTCGCCAGCTTCTTCTCCATCGACCCCTGCAAGCCCATGTGCTGTCTGGAGTGACTGTCTCAAACAGGCACCTCAATCAGTTGGGTCTCCTCAGGCTAACCCATCACCCATTGCGTCTCCCATGCCAAGCCCAGCTCGGACATGGCGGGACTACAAGCAGGCTGTGCCAAAGCCGACACAAGTGCCGCAAACAAACAAAAAGCCGATGACTGCTCCAGCCCCTGCTCAAGCGGGGCCGTGCAGTAACTGGCGGGATTGTAAGAGGCAGTCTCAGTAATAAACTTTTCATTCTTGAAGACAGCGTGCGTACACTTGTGTACAAACGCTGTCTTTTTTTATTGTGCGGTATACTTATGTATATACATTTAGAAACGTATTCCATGGGAGAACGAGCACAACATTTTGAAGCTAGGAATAACACACCAGAAAGTCAGAAATCTACACGTCGAGAGTTTTTAAAACTGTCTGGCGAAGCTGCGATTGCTGGGCTTGCTGCTAAAACATTGTTTTTCGGTGGGAGTAAGGTAGAGGGCGCGGTGGCGCAAGAGAGGGGTAGGGTACGACAGCGACCAGACGAGCAAGAAACACATACTGCCCAGTCTCGTGAAATACAGCAAGGACCAGAGCGAAAATTTAGACCAGTGCATTTTCCAGCAGAAGTCCGTGGGGTGTCGAGAGAGGCAGATGGGGCACTGACTGCTGAGTTACAGACACTATTGCAGATGGAGCTCTTCCGACTACGGCGTGAGCTTAAACAAGATCTCTCACCATGTATTCTTACTGTTGGTGAATTGGTAACGAAAGAGAGTCAGTCGCGTCTTGGTACGGGTCTGGCAAACGAAGCAGATAGGCAAATAGCGCAAGCACCTGTCAACGTTCCTTCGCTAGGGAATGGTAGGATAGCGCAGGCGGCAGGGCAGGCTTTGGACTCGATGCTTCGTTGGGGTAGAAGAAAAGCAGAAGCTAAAACTAGAGAAAAACTTGCACCGGTAGAAGGGCGGGCCGAGTTGTCATTTACTATGCACGCAGGGACAGAAACCCAGACAGGGCGTGTTACTTTGAAGTACGAAAAAGTAGAAGGAAAAGTGGTGCCGAAAAATATTGTTTTGGGTTCTGGTGTAGAACTTCCTGTGCACAACGCTACACAAATTTCTGGGCAAAACATAGCAGAGATGAAGTCGTTTGTTGCACACGAGCTACTAGAGGCTGCGTTTAGTGTGGCAGGACCAGATGCAGAACAGTTTCCTGTAGCAACAATGGTGCGACGATATGTGAAAGAGGCGAGTGTAGAGACCGGCGGACAGAGTAAGACGGTACGACCGAAAAGGTAGAAAAGTAATTAGTCACTAGTCAAGTCAAAAGGGTAACCCTTGCGCTGCGCAAAGGTTACCCTTTTGTCTGGTGCTTCTATTTTAGATTTGGAATTACGGATTATGCATTGCGTATTACGTATTTCAGATTTTGGATTTCGTATTTTGAAAAGCTAACAGCTAGAAAGCTTGAAAGCTAAAAAGCTCTGTCTACTCTCTACTCTCTACTCTCTATTCTCTACCCTCTGTCCTCTCTACCTGTGTGTGGATAAACCGTCTGGTCCGAAATTTGCCCCATGGTATAGTAATGGTAGGTGCGGCGACAGAGTGAGTCGTGCTGTATAACAAAACTTTTTAAACAAACAAACCAAAAAGCATACGCGTGGTTTGTTTTATTTTTTTATATATGGATCAAGACCAATTACAAACGCTGATTTCTGAGGCGGAACGGCAAGGTGGAGGCTTGGTGCTTCGCGTAGGCGAAGCACCCCAAGCAGTAGTGTTGAGTGTCGCAGCGTATTCTGAATTGCTCTCTGGGAGAACTGGGCTTGTGCCAGAGTTAGAGCCGCAAGACGGAGTAGTGACTGAATCACGGGTGACGCCTGCAAAAACTATTTTAGTAGTGGGTGGTGCGGGGTATATTGGAAGTGTACTTGTGCGAGAACTATTGGCTGCTGGGGTGCGTGTGGTTGTGTTAGACAATCTTTCTTCGGGAGCGCGTGAGCAGGTGCCTGCAGGTGTGGTGTTTATTGTGGGAGACTTTGGTGATGCGGCGCTCTTGCGAGATGTATTTGCAGAATATACAGTGAGCGCAGTGGTGCATGTTGCAAGCGTTCATGGCGATGCGGAGAATGCAGTGGTAGCTCAGGAGCTGCTGCGGAATTCTACGCAGGCACTCTACACGCTTACTACCATCATGGCTGAAAACAGTATTACAGATTTAGTTTTTACATCCGATGCGCTTCTTACCTTGCTTGGCCAGTTACAACCGGTAGTGAGCAACACACACGCCACACTACAACCACGTACCGAGACAGCATTGCTCGCAGAGTCTGTGCTTCGCTATGCAAGTAATTTTTTAGGGTTGCGAACAGTTGTGATGCGTCTTGGTACTGTTGCAGGGGCCATGCCCGAAAGTGGTGTGTACGGAACTTTTCACCGACATGGATTTTTAGCTCAGGTGTTGCGGGTTGCCCGCGGGGTTGGTTCGTCTGTAGTAATTCCTGGGGGTGACTGGAATACTAACGATGGTACATATGTTCGTGACTATGTGTTTGTGGGAGATGTTGCAAAAGCTGTAGCCGCAGTGGTGCATGCGCCATTTCACGCAGGCATGCAAGTGTACGCGTTTGGGAGTGGCAAGGGAGTAAGTATTCGCGAACTTATTCAAGCGGCAGCAGAGTCGACAAGTCGAATGATTCCAATGGAACTTGGGCCACGAAATGAACAAGATGTTGAAAGGATTGTAGTGGATGCAAGCGAGTTTATGAAAACATATGAATTTGCTTGTACCCCAAAGAGTATTCACGAACTTATTGCATCTGAATGGGTCGCTCCCACGGTGTAGCTTTTTTCTTAGGGAATATGCTACCATGTAGGTATATTATTGATATTTTTTATGCAAAAGCTTTCTGTGGTAATCCCTTCGTATAGCGAAGCGGCTCGTATTACTCCAACAATAAAAGAGACAGACGCCTTTTTGTCTGCGCAAGGATATGACTATGAAATTTTAGTCGTCATCGATGGTGCGAAAGACAACACTGCGGCAGTGGTGACTGAACTACAAGCGTCTGTACCGAAACTTCGTGTGATTAACAACCCAGAAAATCATGGGAAAGGGTATGTCGTGCGCCAAGGGATGTTGGAAGCAACTGGCGATATCCGGTTGTTTATGGACGCGGATAACTCCACAAAGGTAGTGCATATTGCAGAGTTTTTGCCATTCTTCGAACAGGGGAGTGATATTGTTGTTGGTTCACGTCGTATTGCCGGTGCAAATATAGCAGTCCACCAAGGTTTGTTGCGAGATTTCCTCGGCGGTGTGTTTCGGTTTATTGTCCACACAATTGTGCCACTTGGGGTGACCGATTCGCAGTGTGGGTTTAAAGCGTTTACCGCTGCAGCTGCAGAAAAAGTATTTCCGAAACAAACTATTGACCGTTGGGCATTTGACGTAGAAATTTTGGCTATTGCTCGAAAGATGAAGCTGACTATTCACGAAGCTCCAGTGGTGTGGGTCAACGACGGTGCGAGCACCGTGCGTTTCTCTGGCATGGTTCACATGCTGCTTGAAATCTTGGAAGTCCGCTGGAATTTGTGGACGGGGAAGTACAGATAGGCGCAGACGAAAATCCGAAATCCCAAACTCGAAATCCCAAAATACAAACAAATCTCAAACTCCAATTTTCAATTTTAGTTGGTCTTGGTTTTTGGGATTTAATTATTTGAAAATTGTTTGTATTTTGGTGCTTGTTTTTTGATATTTATTCAGTATGTATAAGAAAATAATTAGTGGTATTTTTGTACTTGTTTCGGCGTTGATTACAGCACAGCCTGCTACTGCTGCTGGTTTTTCTGTTGCGCTCGATGCGACTGATCCGGGGTTTACGAGTAATCCACAAAACGTAGATAAGCAGTGGGCGCTGTCCAAAACGCGATTTATTGATGCGTGGAACAAGACCACAGGGAGCAAGCTCGTAAAAGTAGCACTCATAGATACTGGTGTAGACCAAACCCACGAAGATTTGCGTGAGGTGTCGTTTCTGAGCGGTTATGACTTTGTGAAAAACCGACCAATCGAAGTAGGGAGTGATTCGGATGACAACGGCCATGGGACACTGATTGCTGGTGTGCTTGCTGCGACTCCCAATAACGGGTTGGGCATTGCAGGGACAAACTGGAAGCTGACTCTGTTGCCTGTAAAAGCGCTCGACGCCACTGGGGATGGAAGCTCAGAACAAATTGCAAAAGCAATCCGTTGGGCGACTGATCAAGGCGCAGATATTATTAACTTAAGCCTTGGGGGTGTAGGCTTTGGGCAAGATACTGACTTGGCGGACGCAGTCACCTACGCTTTTAAACGGAATGTTGTTTTAGTTGCCGCTGCCGGTAACGACGCAGCAGCAGTAGGGAAAGATTTAGATGTAGAGCCTGTATTCCCCATTTGTGATGATAACGGTGAAAACATGGTTATTGGGGTTACTGCGGTAGACGTGGATGACACAAAGCCTGGGTTTGCTAACTATGGCAAGTCTTGTGTGGATGTTGCGGCACCGGGGAAACGGATTCTTTCGACAATCGGTCGCGACCCAATTACAGGGATTATCTCACCAAGCTCGTATGCATATGCTTCAGGGACTTCGCTTGCAACACCTTTTGTGAGTGGGCATGCAGCGCTTTTGCGTGCGGTGTACCCCGACGCTACCAACAGACAAATTCGTGATCGCATTATTGCGTCCACCGATCCGATAGATATGAAAAATACTACCCAGTGCAACGGATCATGTGCTGGTAAACTTGGTTCGGGCAGGATTAATGTGGTCGCAAGTTTTGCTGGTCCAATTGTACCCGAAGCTTTGGTAGAAGGAGACGTGGTACGAGTGAACGAGACTGGTGTGCTCTATGTGATAAGTGGTGGAAAGCGGTTGCCTCTGAGCGCGTTTGTGCATCAGCAAAAGTATAAAGGTGTTGTGCCGCGAAAAGTGAACTTGTCTTTGGTGCAAGCATTTCCCGAAGGGCAATTTGCTCCACCAGCAGACGGAGCGTTACTTAAGAAAGCCAACGAGCCTACTGTCTATATGGTATCGAATGGTCTGAAAATGCCAATTTTGTATTCTGTGTTTGTGGCGCATGGGTTTCGGTTCGACCGAGTGTCTACCGTGCCGGAAGCGGAAGTGGATTCGTTGTTAACCGGTAAGTTACTCGCACCACCGGATGGGACACTGGTTCGCAGTCGGACTGGACGTACAGTGTATTGGGTTGTTGGTGGTTCGCTTCACCCAATTACAGCTTCCTTTTATAGATCGCGTGGATTGAGTATTTTCCCTTTGTCGTACTTTAGTGAGCTCGATGTCCGTGGGTTTCCGAAAGGGGAGCCGTACTTGTAATATTTTTCTGCTTAACCATGGCTAATGTGGTTTCGTATGGCCTACTTTTGCCAATCTCCTTGTATACTATGTATACAGGGAGATTTTTGTTCTATGAAGAAACTTATTCAAACGAAACGAGGGGTAACAGTAGTAGTGCTCGCGGTGGTGTTGTCGCTGTTTGCGCCAGCCCAGCAGATTTCGGCACAGGCATTTGACCCGAGCTTTGACCCCAATACGCTTATTGCAGACAGTGTGTTTTCTGACACCGAGACATTTGGTGGGGCAGCAGGTGTCCAGAAATTTTTAGAGAGTAAAAATAGTGTGTTGGCGAATACATCGCCTGAGTTTTTGGTAAAACTAAAAGAGCCACAATCAGTTACCGTGAAAAGCGGACTGAACGATCCACAGCCAAGTTTGCCGCGTTTGCGTTCTGCGGCAGAACTTATTTGGGACGCTGCCAAACAAAGTGGAATTAACCCACAAGTGCTTTTGGTAACATTGCAAAAAGAGCAAGGGTTAATTACTGCAAGGCAAAATGATCCACCAGAGAGATTGCAACGCGCCTTAGATTTTTCTATGGGATTTGGGTGTCCTGATTCCACGGGGTGTGGGCCACTTTTCTCAGGTTTTTATTTCCAGTTGTTTGGTAATTTTGATGCAGCCAATAACCGCTACTTAGGTGCAGCACGCAGCCTTATGGCGTGGTTCAACGTGCCAGAAGGACGTGGGCCGAACATAAATGGCAAGACTACTCGCGTGGGTGAAGTCATAGAGCTACAAAATACACTTGGTGGTTTTGATGGCGTCATGGAGCGGCAAACAGTGATGTTGCAAAATCGAGCAACAGCAGCGTTGTATCGGTATACGCCCCATGTGTTTAACGGTAACTATAATTTCCAAAAATATTTTACGTCTTGGTTTAAGTACCCAAACGGGACGCTTATGAAGCTGTCTGGGGACTCAACCACGTATATTATCCAGAATGGTAGCAGGCTGACATTACCTTCGTTTGTGGCAGCTGCTCGGGGCCTAGACTTAAACAAAGTAATTACCGTGTCTCCGACAGAGGTGGCGAGTTATCCATTAAGCGGGTTGCTCGGTCCAGCTGATAACACGGTGGTTATAGTGCCAGGGTCAAACCAAAAGTTTGTGTTTTTGGATAACGTGAAACGACCAGCATCTGACTTTGTTATTACCCAGCGGAAATTAAACCCTGCTGCAGCGCTGGTTATGACACCAGCAGACGATGCGTTGTTTACCGCAGGTCCTATGCTCACGCCAACCGACGGTACGGTGGTACGTGGCAGCACAAAACCGGAAGTGTATCTAGTCGCCGCTGGCAAGCTCCAGCTGTATAGCGCGTTCACGTTTGCACAATATGGCGTTGCAAAACAAGTATCCCTTGTGCCAGATGCAGAACTAGAGTTGTACCCAAAAAATGGATTTGTTCCACCGAAAGATGGAACAATATTTAAAGCAGCCAATAGCCAAGCTGTATACGAAATGTTCCAAGGGTCAAAACATCCGTTTACAGCAGCCGTGTTCAAGAACAGGGGTGTGACGCCGAAGGGTGTAGCAGTACTGTCTGCTGATGAAGTTGCAAGTTTCCCGACTGATGGTTTTGCGAGACCAAAAGATAAGACATTCTTTACTATTGCGGGGAGCGCGCAGTTGTACTATTACCGTGAAGGGGCAAAGCGAACTATTTCCGCATTTGTCGCAAAGCAGCAAAAAATTACATCTGACTATACCTTTAGCGCGGATGAAGCAAACACATGGTCCGACGGCACACCTGTCCCTCCTCGAAACAATACTATTGTGAAAGGTGACGGGGATGCTACCGTGTACATTGTGTTAACAGGGCAGCTCCGCCCACTGACCTATCCTGCTTACCAAGCACGAAAAATTACTCCGAAGAAGATTTCGGTACTGCCACAAGCAGAGGTGGATGCATATGCGAAAGGCGACGTAGTTAGTAAGTAGCCGCTAGGAAGCGAGAAGAAATAGAAGAGTTAGAAGAATAAGAAGAAATAGAAAATAGGAATTAGGGGGTAGGAAGATAGTAAGTCGAAAGTCGTCACGTCGTAATGTCTTCACGCCAGAAAAACGGTAGAGTTAGATGGGCACCATCTGACATGTAACTTTATATTTACTTATGTCGATGCGTCCTCAAACCGTATCTGTGGGCATAATGTCAGATGGTGCCCATCTAACGAAAAGCCATAGCATCTTCAAGCTAGATTAAGTGAAAGTCCAAACAAATACGAGTTTAACTAATAACTGTCTTAAAGCCCTAATGCCAGAAAAAAATACAACCGCTAGCGGTTGTATTTTTGTTTAGCTATACTTTTTCTTAGCACTTAGCACTTAGCACTTAGCACTTAGCCCTGCTTTCCTACTTGCTCGCTACATTCAAAGGGTTGCTGTTGAACACTTGAACTAATCGATGAATTTTGAGTACGTAGTTCACTGTTTCGTTGCGTAGGATTGCTCTGTCGAGGCTATCCCGCTCTGCGGTGAGTGAGTTGAGAGTTGCTTGTTCTGCACTTAGAGTTTTTTGCACAGCTGCTTTCTGGGTTTTACCAGTTGTTTTCTTAAGCTTAGTTTTTAAGCTGTTTACAACGGTGTTTTGTAGTGCGATTTTTCCGTTGAGTGGGGAGAGTTTATCGCTGTTGTCTTCGTACCATGCGGTGCCAAATTGACGCGCGGCATTGGCAACTCTGGCTGGTCCACCGTTGTACGCGGCAACACCGTAGTCGAAAGCGTGGCCACTTAAGAAGTACTCGGGGGCTCTGTCTTGCACTGCTTTAATGTAGTCGTCGAGCAAGATAAACGTAGCTTTGACTGCGTTGGTGTGGTCGCGCATGCCAGTAACAAAATTTGGAATAAGCTGGGCGTCAGGGTGGCGTTTGACGAGTGACGCATATGTAGAAGGAATAAACTGGCTAATTCCTGCTGCGCCAGCGCTCGAGACACTGTATTTCCACGTTTCACCTTTGTTACTACCCAAGAGTATATTTACTTTTTTAATGAGCTGTTCTGTGTCGGTAGTGTTTAAAAACTCTGTCGTGTCCATATGCTCGGCGTACAAGAGGGCGCGGACCAACTCTGGTTTAATGGCTTCGGGGATGCTTTTTCCTGGGACACTGACGGAGTTTTTGTTTTGTAGCGCTGTGGTGGCTGCGGTAATTACACTAGAGAGGTACGTGTTGCCAGCTTGGCTGACCCCGTCGTCTAGGAGCTCTGGGGAATACGGTGTGTAGATACCGTCGTAGAGCGCATTTTCAATTGCAGCTTTGCTACCCGTTTCTACCGGCGAAATAAGGTACTTGAGCGCTACTACTTTGCCGTTGGCTGGGGTTTGCACTGAGAATCGTGTATTAACACCGTTGAATCGTATTTTTGTGATAGCGAAATTTTTGTCTGGGAACTCAAACGAAGTATCACGCTGGATTGCTGCGGTAATACGTATTTGATTTGTGGCAGGGTCAAGGATTGCCAAGGCAAGATCTTTTGCGTCTAGCTTGTACCCAGAAAGTACTTTGGTAGTCGTTTTTTTCTTCTTTACCGTTTTTGTTACTGTTTTGTACTGTGGCGAAATAGAGTAATTGAGCTTGACTGGCTCAAGCAATTTTCGTGCTTCGTCTATTTTTTGCACTAAATTGAGGTCGGGGGTATTGCTGGCTGTGTCTGCTGCTACGGTATTTTGACTGAGAGCAAAACTGACGAGAACGAGTGAAAGAAGGAGTTTTTTCATGCTTTTAGTATATCACGTGAGCGTTCTTGAAAATTGAGTGTGGGCTTTCTGCTGCGGAGCGCTTCTGGTATGATTATGCATATGGCAACACCATCTAAAAATATTTTGTGGCTTTCGGTGTCTCGGGTGCTGGGTTTAGTTTTGCTCTTTTTTGCGTACACACAGTTATTTCGTTACTTAGGCCCGTTTGGTACAGGGCAGTACCAGTTTGTGCTTTCTTTGGTCACAATTTTTGGGGTGGTGATTGATTTGGGGATTTCGCAGTATGTGACCAAAAAAATTGCAGAAGAACCAAAAGAAGTATCGAAGCTATTTCACACGTTCTTTGCTGCAGAAGTATTTTTGGCGGGTATTATTTATGCGCTCATGGTGGTGTTTGTGTTTTGGCGTGGGTACGAACCCGTGGTGCAGCAAGCGGTGATGGTGGCGGGGGTTGGGCTGTTTTGCTATGGGTTAACGACGCCATTCCTTTCGGTGCTTTCTGCGTTTCAGGATTTACGTCGAGTAGCCGCAATAAATTTGCTTGCTTCGGTAATTAATGCTGTCATAATTTTTTCTGCTATTCATTTCCAGCACTACATTGTGTTTTTGGCGTTGAACCAAGTGGTGTACGGTGTAGTAGCTTTTTTCTTGTACCGGCATTTTGTAAAGGCGTATGTGCCACAGATGCACTTGTGGGCAGTACTGCAGCACGTGGACTGGAAGCTGCTCAAGAAGATTTTGGTTGCAGCATTACCGTTTGCACTCCTTGTGAGCTTTAGTACCGTGTACAATCGCATAGACATTGTAATCATTACGAAGTTGCTTGGATACGCAGAGACGGGGTTGTATACAGCAGCGTACAAAGTGGTAGATTTGACCAACTTTTTCCCTGCGGTAGTGTCGCATGCGTTGTACCCAGTATTGGCAGCGCTCATGGCAAAGGGTGCGCTTTCGGAAGTGCGGGGAACTCTTGAAAAATACATGCGGTTTATGGTGGCTTTGGCGTTGCCCATGGCAATGCTGGGGAGTCTTTTGTCTAAGCCACTTATTTTGATTTTAACCAGCGGTGACGCGCGTTTTTTGCCCGCGGCACCAGTTTTGTCTATTTTGGTGTGGGCGATTGCTATTTTGTTTATATACGTAACTGCGAACTCTTTGGTAGTGTCGCAGTTAACGAAGTGGGCAGTGGTGGTCACGGGGGTAAATGTGGTCATAAATATTGTGGGCAATGTAGTGCTCTTGCCGTGGATTGGCATTCGGGGAGCGGCAATCATGACGGTGGTGTCCGAAGGGCTGCAAGGTATATTTTATTTTTACTTTATTTGGAAACATATAACTCATTTTTCACTGGTGCAAGCATTTGCAAAGCCACTTGCAGCAACACTCTGCATGGGCGTGTTAGTCTTTGTGCTTCGTGACATGGTGGCGTTAGGGTTGCCAGATGCAGCTTCTGCAGCTCAGATGGCAGTACTTGTTGCAAAAGTTGCTGGTGTTGCTCTGCTTGGTTTGACTACGTATGTTGCGGTGCTGGCTGCAGGAAAGTTTTTTACCTCCGAAGATATTGCTTTCGTGAATCGCTTTTTGCGCCGCGCGTAAATCTGTTGTGTCTGTGATACTGTCAATCTATTGGGTGGCTTCTCTTGGCTATTTGTCTGTATTCTTTATGTTACGCAATCCTATGAGTTTGCTGGCATGATTTTGAAAGCGATCTCATAACTTTCTTGTACCTAATTTAGACGGCCGTCTCATTTAGGTACATTTTTTATACTATTATGCCTAGTGATTTGTTATTGGCGATGTATTGGTTGCAAGAAATCTAAAATTCTGGCACTGTAAGCTCAAGTGTTTTCACTTGAGGCAAAACTCAGAAGGGGGGTACTATGCCAAATGTAGGTGATCCATATTTTAGGGGTGGTGTTTGTGTTGGGACGTGGGAATTTATCGGTGGCAAATTAGTTGGCGTCGTTGACCAACAAGTGAGTGAACATTTTACTACAGAACATAAAGTCATTTCTGTTACTGAGGCACACCCAAAACCAATTCACCATGGCCCGTTAGTTAGGCCGCGTAATCAACCTCACAAGGAAGGGGAGGAGTGGTGCGGAGATTGTACGTGCTATCATTTTCCGGGGCACCACCGTTACAGGTGAGTTTGCGTACGGTATTTCCATCTCGAGGCTGCAAGCGCGGCCTCTTTTTTCTTGATATACTGTATATATGATTATTGGCATAGAAGCAGAGCGGGCGAATAGTGGGCAGAAGACGGGGGTAGAACACTATGCCCAGCAACTTATTTTACAATTTGCAGAGATAGACAAGGAAAATCAGTACGTATTGTATTTGCGGACACAGCCGCAAGAGTGGATTTTGCAATTACCCAAAAATTTTAGTTATAAAGTAATGCCGTTTCCGTTGTTTTGGACGCAACTGCGGCTTTCTTGGGAAATGTTGCGACATGCCCCAGATGTACTGTTTGTGCCAGCAAGTAGCATGCCGTTGGTGCACCCACGTAAAACGGTAGTAACAGTGCATGACTTGGCGTTCATGTTGTACCCAGAAACATATACTTCGTTCATGCGGTACTACCATATGTTTGAAGATGTGCTGGTGAGTCGTTTGGCGTGGCGGGTGATAACCGTGTCCGAAAGCACCAAACGTGATTTTGTAAAGTTTTGGCAAGCGGACGAAAAGCGGATTCGGGTCATACACCACGGGTATACTGCTCAGTCTGCTACAACCTACAACCTACAACCTACAACCTCACTACAGTTGCCAGAGAAGTTTGTGCTGTTTCTCTCTACCCTCCAGCCGAGGAAGAATTTGCACGGACTGATTGCTGCGTGCAAAGAATATAGACTGCAGCACTCAACTGAAGATCTGAAGCTTGTGGTGGCAGGGCGCGTTGGGTGGAAGTCGGAAGAAATTGTTGCAGAAATAGAAGCGAATAAAGATTTTGTGGTGCACCTCAACCATGTGACAGATGCAGACAGGGCGATGCTCTACCAGCGTGCGAGTGTGTTTTGTGTGCCGTCGTTCTACGAAGGGTTTGGTATGTGGATTTTAGAAGCGTTTGATGCGGGGGTTCCGGTGGTCACGTCGAATGTGTCTAGCATGCCAGAAGTGGCAGGGGATGCATCCGAGTACTGCGACCCGCACGATATGGCGAGTATTGCCAGTGCACTTACGCGAGTTCTGCAAGACAAAGAAAGAGCCGCTCTACTTGTCCAAAAAGGACGAGAGCGGCTACAAGAGTTTAGCTGGCGTAAGTGTGCCGAAGAGTCTTTGGCTACTCTGACTTCTCAGGAGCAATAACCTCGATTTCATCTATGGCGCAATCGTAAATCCCAATATTGCTGTGGAGTACGGCGCGATTATCTGCGAGGCTCAGTGTGCCAATCAAAACAAATATTTCTGTTCGTTCGGTTGCGTCCTTCAAAAATACGCACCCTTGGCGCAGTACGACAGAGCATCGTTTACCAGAATAGCCGACTTCGAGCACTGTGGTATCGTAGAAACTTTGCATGAGCAGACCTCCTTGTGGTTGCAGGTTTTTGTAATTTGAAAATAGTATGAACGTATTGAAGCAAAAAAACAACTGGTTAGGTTTACTTGTGTTAGCACAGCTTATTTTGGTGTACCTCTTGGCGATTGGTGTGGTGCCAGCATGGGTTGTTTTAGTGCAAGCAGTAGTGCTTGCGGGTTTAGTGTTGTCACTCCCTTCTACGTATGGTTTGCGCGTTTTTGTGGTGTCTGTGCCATTTTATTTGGTGTTACCACAGCAGTATTCCAACACATTGTCGACGTGGCGGCCACTGGTAGCGCTTTTGTTTGTGCGTGTTGTGGGAGAGTTTTTGTTTTACATCTATCGCAGTGGTAGAGCCGAACACAAAACCTTATCCAACTTTTTCACAATTGTGAAAAAGTTGGATAAGACTGTGCGTAGCGTAAGGGCGTGGGAGTGGACTGCGGTTGCTCTGTTTGTGTTTGGGTTGGTGTCGCTTCTCTGGGCACGATTTCCCGTGGAAGGAGCAAAGCAGTTAGTATTTTTACTGAACGCAGCGCTGCTCTACCCAATAGTCTTGTGGGTGTTACGGGATAGAAAACAGACTTTGCCGGTGTTGGTGTCTGGGGTTGTGTCTACTGGGGTAATAATTTTTATGGGGTTTGTGCAATACGCCATAACGCTGTTTACTGTTGCGTATTACTTCTGGCAGTTCTGGGCGTTGCAGGTAGCAAGTTTGTACTACGGCACGGAGCTTGCGCGCGTGTTGCAGTATTCCAACTCGTGGGTGACGGTGCAAGGTGAAGAAAAGATTTTGCGCATGTTTTCCGTAATGCCAAGCAGTCATGCGTTCGCTATGGTTGCGGTGCTCTTTTTGGCGTTTGTCTTACCACTGTTGTACCTGAACAGGCATAACGAAAAACTGACGGCCGTCGAAAATGCGTTACATTTTAGTGAGCTTAAAAAGCAATGGGTGTTGTGGGCTTCTGTGGTGTTGGCGTCGTTTGCGCTAATACTTTCGGGTACGCGCGGGGTGTGGCTGGGGATGTTACCTGTGTTAGTTGTTGCAGGGTTGGTGTACTACCGAAGTAAGTTGCGAATGTTGGTAGCGCCCATTTTTGCGTGCATGCTTTTGGTGGTGGTATTGTTTGAGTTTTCTCCGATTACCGATAGGGTCACATCTTGGGTGCGCAGTGGGGGTTGGCGGTCGGGGACTTTGGAGCGGGTGGTGAGTATTGCCAACACAAACGAAACTTCGAACGCGGGGAGACTTGCTATGTGGAAGCGTGTGGGTGCGCAAGTACTGCACAATCCGTTTGGGGTGGGCTATGGCAACTTTGTGGCTACGCTCGAACCGGACGCAACTACTGCAGACTTTGAAGCTATTGCCAATCAAGACAACGATGCATACAACTTACCACAGCGGTATGTGACTGCGCATAGTTTGTACTTGCAACTACTGGCAGAACTTGGAGTAGTTGGGTTGGTATTGTTTGGGTTGTTTTGGATTTTTCTGCTATGGGACATGGGGAAAGCAGTTGTGGCGAGTAGTGAGTTGAATTTGAACAACATTTTTTTGGTTACCACCTTTTGTGTGTTTCTGTGGTTTTTGGCATATAGCGTATTTGACCTGACATGGTTGAATGATAAGATACTTCTATATACGTTTTTGTTGTTCGCCCTTATGCGCACACTCAAACGCCCGCAGATGTAGTAATAAAGAACTGTCAAATTTTACTCACAAATGTGAGTAAAATTAGACAAAAGATTTTATGGCAAAAGTTGCAATTGTACAAATGGTGTATAACGGAATGAAATATATTCCGCAGTCGTTTGATTCTATGGTGAACCAGACGTACAAAGACGTAGAAATCATTGCAGTTATAAACGGGAACGCCGATGGAGGGAAAGAGTATATACAGCAACACTACCCAAGCGTGCGGATTATTGAACCCTCCGAGAACTTGAAATTTGTGCGGGGACACAATTTAATTTTTGAGACGGTTGATGCCGAGTTTTTTCAGTTGGTAAACCAAGATTTAATTTTACAGCCTACGTATGTAGAAGAAATTTTACAAGCATTTGCCGACCCTGTGGTTGGTGCTGCAAATGGTAAGATTTTTCAATATGATTTTGACTCGAACGTTGCGAGTGACGTACTAGATACTACGGGGATTGTTGTTTCCAAAAATGGTCGTGGAAAAAGCAGAGGGCAGAATGAACAAGATACTGGCGCGTATGATTCCCAGCTAGAGATTGTAGGTGTGGATGGCGCGGCATGTATGTATAGAAAGAGCGCGCTAGAGAAGATTAAATACCAGCGTGTAGACGGGCATGCTGAATATTTTGATGTAGATTTTGAGATGTATTGGGAGGACGTAGATTTGTCGCTACGTTTACAAAACGCTGGTTTTAAATGTCGGTTTGTACCAGCGGCGGTGGGGTACCATGGTCGCACTGCTGGGTCGAGTAAAAAAGGGTACAAAGATGTAGCTGCGTTTAAAGAGCATCATAAAAAACTACCAACTTGGATAAAAGAATATAACTATAAGAACCACATTTTTTTAGTTATCAAAAATTTCCCACAGTTTTATTTGAAGTTCTTTGTGCGTGAATTTTTTATGTTGGGGTATATTTGTGTGTTTGAAACATCGACCTTAAAAATACTTCCAACCATGATTCGACAACTTCCTGCTATGTGGCGAAAACGGAAATGGATACAGATGCATCGAAGTAGTGCCAATTGGGTGGGGTTGCTGAATGATAAGGGTTTGCTTTCTTAATGAGTGGATGGGCACCATCTGCATGCTCCGCCTGTCGGCGGATGCAGATGGTGCCCATCGTGCAGTGCGTGTTGGATTTGTTATTTGTTATTTCGAATTTCTATTACTATGGACCTCTCAATTATTTTTGTAAATTATAAAGATAAGCAACATTTGCTGGATGCTTTGGACGCAGTGTATTCCTCTAAGGTGAATTTTAGCTACGAAGCAATTGTTGTAGACAATGACTCTCAGGATGATAGCTTGGATGCTGTTCGGGCGCGATTTTTTTCTGACCCAGCGAAAGCGGCGGTTACACAGTTGGTGCCCAATGTGAATAACGGTTTTGTAGGTGGGAATAATTTAGGTATTAGCTTAGCAAGCGGCGAGTATACGCTGTTACTTAACTGTGACACAAAGCTTTCTCCTGAAACGCTGCAGGTAATGATGGACTTTATGAAGTCACGACCGGATGTCGGGATTAGTACGTGCAAGCTGGTAAAAAGAAATGGTGAGTTAGATTGGGCATGCAGGCGCAGTTTCCCTGACCCATGGGTGTCTTTTTTCCGATTGTCTGGTTTGTCTAAACTATTTCCGAACAGTAAAACACTCGCAGCATACAACCTGACTTACAAAAGCGTAGACGAAGAAACAGAAGTAGACTCCTGCGTGGGGGCGTTCATGTTTATTTCTCCCGCGTGCATGAAAGCAATCCAAGGGTTTGACACTGACTACTATATGTACGGCGAAGACTTGGACATGTGTTTTCGGGCAAAGCAGGCAGGGTTTAAAGTCTGGTATTACCCGAAAACTACTACCATTCACTACAAGGGGCAGTCATCGCGCAAGGCACCGAAGCGCGCGCTCTATGCGTTCCATGACGCCATGTGGATTTTTTACCGTAAACATTTGCAGCAGAAATATCCTGCGCCTTTTAACTGGCTCGTCTATGTTGGTATCTGGGGTCGCTACTATGTTAAACTGATACAGAACATGCTGCGCAAAGAAGCGATTGTGAGTAAGTAGAAAAGCAGTTTGAATATTTTTAAGAAACACACATGGAAGAACAAAACACAACAACACCAGAAAAATCTCGCTTCGTAGTGCGTGTACTCAGTGGCGTACTCGTTGCACTATTAGTTGCTGGTGGGTACGGTATTGGGTTTTGGCAGGGCAAACAAGGGTTTGTGTTTGAACCAAGCACATTTAAAATAGTTAACCAAAAAGATAGACCACAAACAGTAGACTACAACTTACTGTGGGACACGATTGCCAAGCTGAAGTCTGCGCACATCGACAAACCAACCAACGACCAAAAAATACTGTATGGTGCGGTCAAAGGTGCAGTGCAGTCTTTGGGTGACCCCTATAGCGAATTCTTTACTCCAGAAGAGCTCAAGAGTTTCCAGACAGACTTAGCGGGGAGTTTTGATGGCATTGGCGCGGAGATAGGGAAGCAAAATGGTGACATCGTGATTATTGCCCCGCTCGATGGCGCACCAGCAAAAGCTGCAGGGCTCATGCCAAAAGATATTATTGTGAAAGTAGATGGTGTGCAGGTAGAAGACTGGTCGGTAGAAGAAACAGTCAGGCGCATTCGAGGCAAGAAAGGAACTACCGTGACGCTTACCATTTACCGAGAAGGTAGAAGCGATACGTTTGATGTAGCTATAAAGCGCGACCAGATTGTAATAAAATCGGTAAAGTGGGAAGTAAAGACAGTGACTGCTGCGCGCGACCAAAAGAAAATTGGATATATATCTGTTTCCCGTTTTGGGGACGACACCGAAAGCTTGTTTAGCACTGCTGTGCAAGATCTTCGCTCCCAAGGCGTGTCTGGTTTAGTGCTCGACTTGCGTAGTGATCCCGGTGGGTACTTGGACACTGCAGTAGAGCTTGCCAGTTACTGGATTGCTAAAGATAAATTGGTGGTAAAAGAAGCGCACAGTAGCGGTGCGGACGTTGACTACAAATCAAAAGGGTACGGCCGGCTCACTGGTGTGCCTACCGTAACACTGATTAACGGCGGGAGTGCTTCTGCTTCGGAAATTTTGGCTGGTGCTTTGCATGACTACAAACTTACGACGCTCCTTGGTGAAAAGTCTTATGGTAAGGGGAGTGTGCAAGAGATTTTGGCGCTTTCTGGCGGGAGTGCGCTCAAGGTAACAATTGCAAAATGGATTACCCCGAACGGGAAAAACATTAGCAAGGAAGGACTTACTCCAGACATAGAAGTAAAACTGACAGAAGAAGATGTAAGGGCGCAAAAAGATCCCCAGCTCGAGAGGGCGTTACAAGAGTTGACAAAATAGTATAAAGTAAGCATAATACGCTTACAACTACCAAAGACGGACGTGCATACCGCACGTCCGTTTGGGTTAGAAAAAATGAAAGGAAGAGACAGCGATGTTTAAGAGACTATGGCTATACGCCAGAATTTTACTCATCGTTGCCCTAATCTGGGGTCTGGATGCGGTCATAAATTACCGCAAGCCATACCCTGTTATTACTTACAACATAACACTCACCAAGTTGTAAGTAAGCCCACCTTGCCAGCTGTAACAAGCTGGCATTTTCTTTTGTATTGACTTTTATGCTAAAAAGTGGTAAAATGCATAAAAGCAAAAACGGCAGAAAGTTCTGCCAAAACCACAAAAATCTGAGCAAGGCTAGTTTTCTAGTTTTGTTCTTCACCACCCTGTAAGGAGGGGAAAATCGTGAAAAGAGTATTCTTGTTTTTGGTAGTTGTGGGATTTATTGGGTTGGTATTTTGGTCGGCTTACAACATTGGTAAAAGCCCCAACCCAAATAACGCGCCATTTATTGCGGAGCCAACACAGCCAACGGTGACTCCTACCGTTGACGCATCGGTGAACCTCATTACTGTCCGGGGGTTCGTGCAAACTAAATTGCCCGGCACATTTTACGTGAGCAAAAGCAGAATATACAAAACCCCAGAAGGGGGGATGTACATCATTGCTGATAGTAAAATTTACAGAGAGAGATTCTATGACGATGAAGTCCAGATTGCCTTCGACGGTAAAGAAGGCCGCGTCGTTGGCTCGATTGAGGGTATCACAAACACCAATGCTAGTATTGGTCCGTATGACATGCCACTCACAAACTGACTATCGCTAACCTTTTTTGACCCGCATGCGCTGTGCTTTGCAGCACTCGCATGACAGGGTCTTTCTTTTTTGGTATATTTTAACTATGAAAGCAACAGAAGTCAGGTCAAAATATTTGCGGTTTTTTGAAGGTAAGGGCCATGTCGTCATACCTTCTGCATCTTTAGTGCCAGAGAACGACGCTACGACGTTGTTTACCGGAAGCGGTATGCAGCCAATGGTGCCGTATTTGCTGGGCGAACCTCACCCGTTGGGTACGCGGATTGCGGACTCCCAAAAGTCATTTCGCAGCCAAGATATAGAAGAAGTGGGCGACAACCGTCACACGACGTTTTTTGAAATGTTGGGCAACTGGTCCTTGGGTGACTTTTTTAAACAAGAGCAGATTCCGTGGATGTTCGAATTTTTGACTTCCGAACTGGGGCTAGACCCAAGCCGGATTTACGTGACTTGTTTTCGGGGTAATGACGACTTAGGAATTCCTCGCGACACCGAAGCAGCAGAATTGTGGCAAGGGTTGTTTACGCAAAAAGGTGTAGACGCAAACATTGTAGATTTCCCTGAGCAGGGTGGCATGCAAGGTGGGCGCATTTTTTACTATAACGAAAAAAAGAACTGGTGGAGCCGTTCTGGTGTGCCTTCTGCTATGCCCGTGGGTGAGCCTGGTGGACCAGATACAGAAATGTTCTGGGATTTTGGTGCAGCACTTGGTTTGCACGAACAATCCGAGTGGAAAGACGAACCATGTCACGTAAACTGTGACTGTGGCCGATTTATGGAAATTGGCAACAACGTGTTCATGGAGTACATCAAAACCGAGACTGGTTTTGAAAAGCTTAAGCAGCAAAATGTAGATTTTGGTGGTGGGCTCGAACGTATGGCAGCCGCGGTGGGTGATAACCCAGACATGTTCCGCGTGGATTTGCTGTGGAGTTTGGTGGAGTACATTCAGACAGTGACTGGTAGACAGTACGCAGAGTCTGCAGAAGTGACCAAACAAATGCGTATTGTGGCAGATCACATTCGGGGTAGTGTGTTTTTGGTGAGTGATGGTGTGGTCCCTTCCAACAAAGACCGTGGCTATGTGCTGCGTCGTTTGCTGCGCCGTGCAATGGTGGCCGTGCGTATGTTAGGAAGCCAAGCCGATTGGGTTGCAGGAGCTGTAGCAAAAGTCATAGAGATTTACAGCGACTCCTACCCACAACTGGCAACCAACGAAGCACAGATTACCAAAGTTATAACAGAAGAAAAAAATAAGTTTGCGACAACTTTAGATAAAGGGATAAAAGAATTTCGTAAGATTGCTATTGATCATTCAGTTGATTTGGATACAGATGCAGGCGGCTTGCGTGATAAACCATCTAAGGTTTTTACTGCTGTGGATGCGTTTAACTTATACCAAACATTTGGTTTTCCTTGGGAGCTAACCCGAGACTTGGCCAAAGAGGCAGGGCTCTCCGTGGACGAAGAAGAATTTAAGGCAGAGTTCAAAAAGCACCAAGACTTGTCTCGTACTGCGAGCGCTGGTGACTTTAAAGGTGGACTTGGCGGTACAGGCGAAATCTATACTCGGTACCACACTGCAACGCACTTGCTACAAAAAGCGCTCCGTATTGTGCTGGGTGAAGACGTGTGGCAGAAGGGGAGCAATATTACCGAAGAGCGCACTCGGTTTGATTTTACTTTTGGCAGAAAAATGACAGACGAAGAAAAGCAGCAAGTAGAAGATTTGGTAAACTCATGGATTGCTCGTGACTTGGGAGTAAAGCGTGAAATGGTAGCACTGGAAGAAGCACGAGCTCGTGGGGCTATTGGGTTGTTCGGCGAAAAGTACGCAGACACCGTGTCTTTGTATACCGTGTACGACCCGAAGACAGAAGAAGTGATTTCGCTCGAGTTCTGTGGTGGGCCGCATGTAGAGCACACGCAGATTATTGGCAAATTTAAAATTCAAAAAGAAGAAGCAGTCAGTGCTGGTGTCCGCCGGATTAAAGCGGTTATTGAATAAGTACGATATTGCTTTGGATGCACTCAAAAAACACAATTGATATTATGAATACCTATAGTAAATATTTGCGATACCTGTTTGGGGCATGGTTGTTGTTGGTTTTCGTTGGGCTTCCTGTCGCTTGGATATTTGGGAAGTTGATGTCTCCAGGCGACGACATTATTTATGTAGTGATTGGTGGGTATTGGGTTATTGTCTATTTACTGCTCTGGCTTGTGAGTTTGGTAACTCTATTAGTTGCGTATAAGCATTGGAGGGTGGAAAGCAGAATAGAGTTTATTGAACAGAAGCGTGTACTCAAAGGCTGGCTGAGGTTGCATGTAGTACTGTCTTTAATTCCTCTTGCTGTGATTATTTGGTTACAGCTAAGTTCTTTGACTGATGCGACTGTGCCCGTTAATTGTCCGCCGGGGATGGCGTGTGAGACAAAAGAAATTTACAAATAGTAAAATAAGAAAAATATGAACAGAGAAGGGCTGGGCATGGGAGGGTATGAAGAAGACCCTGAACAGTTTAAAGCTGAAAGGCGTGAGACCCCCGTTTTAAGCGCAAAGATGCAACTGATACAAGTTTTGAAAAGAGAAGGTTCTGAGCTCCTCCAGCGACCACGGTTTGCCAATTTGGAAGAGGATTTTGACCTTTTGGCAGACACGATTTCTAATAATGCCGATCGTGACCTCACAACGCTGACTTCTGAGCAAGTGAGTGAGTTAGAAGGTATGATATCGGATGCCATAGATGGTGAAAACTATTCTGTAAAGACAGGGTTTCAGTCAGGTGTCATGACAGAGCTAGGGAAAAAAATTCGGGCAGCGAAGTGGGATTAACACGTTTATTCCCTTTTTAAAACAAAAAATGAATTTAGAATATTACAATACGCCAGCGCCAGAAAGTTTGCAGGTGCAACTGCTTCCAAAAGAGTTACCGGCGTTTTTGTCCTATCGTCCAGACTTTGCGCTGTTAGAGGAACTGCAGAAAGAATATGCACAGTACAAAAAAATTGTAGTGATTGGCCACGGGGGAAGTATTACTTCTTTTTTGGGTATGTACACATCGCTCTGCGCTCACTCTGGTGTAGAAGTGTTTTTCTTGAATACGGTGGACGCAGATTATATTGCCTCAGTACGCAGCGCGACAACTCCACAGGACACACTTGTGCTTGCCGTGAGTAAGTCCGGAGAAACGATTACGCTGTTTGAAGTTTTAAGTCAATTTGCAGACTACCCACTCGTGTGTCTGACCGAAGCGGGGAGTCCTCTGGCGCAAGCGGCGGAAAAGTTAGGGGCGCGTGTAGTGGCGCACCCTGCAATCGGTGGTCGGTTTACGGGAGTGACCGAAGTAGGGTTGTTGCCAGCGGTTTTGTGTGGGGTAGACGTAGCTACAGTATTTGCAGGAGCGGCGGAGTTGTATAAGCAGTTTCAGAAAGACAATCTTGCATGGAAAGCTGCAAGTATCTTGTGGCAGTTGGAGCAAAAAGGATTTGTAGATGTGTTTCTTCCTGTGTACAGCAGAGGGCTGTATGGTTTGGCGCAACTATTTGTACAACTGTGCCACGAAAGTTATGGAAAAGAAGGTCGGGGACAAACATTTTTAGCAAGTGAAGCGCCTGAGTCACAGCACCATACAAACCAACGATTTTTTGGTGGGCGAAAAAACATGTGTGGCTTTTTTGTGACCACCGAAGCAACAAGTGAGAGTATTGTGCGATACCCTGCGAGCCTGCACAGTATTCCAGTACACGGGAGACATCTTGCAGACATGAATGGACTCTCGCTCAAGCAGGCGATGCAGGCTGAATGGCAAGGAACGCTCGATGACGCGCGGCTCAAGAACATGCCTGTGTTGCACCTGAGTACAGCAGTGGTAGATGCCAGAAATGTGGGTAGACAAATTGCTTTTTGGCAACTTGTGGCAGTCTATGGTGCGCTCCTGCGGGGTGTGGACCCATTTTCCCAGCCACAAGTAGAATCGAGCAAACTACTGAGCGTCACCAAACGCCTGTCTCTGCTCGGTTTGGCGTAAGCGGGGCTGTTTGACGCACCCGAAGTAGCTGCTATTATGAATACATCTGTATAAGTAGTACCACTGTCCATGTACAAAACGCTGTATTTCAATATTGAAGATGACATAAAAACCATTACGGGTAGAATCCAAACCGAAACTCTGAGCGAGTTTGTTTTGGTGTTTCCGCGCAGGTCGTATATTTTTTCTGATCCGCTTAACTTAAAAATGCTCAAAAAGCAGCTTGATATTTTGAAAAAGCAAGCGCGCATTATGACCATGGACGAACGGGGGCAGCAAGCCGCCACCAGTGCGGGGTTTACGCTCGAGCAAGTGCCAGTCAGGCGTCCTCGAAGCGCGGCTTCGGATATGGCAGTTGTGGGTAGGCCAGCTGCAGCAGTAGCTGGTGCAGGAGAGTCAGTTCCAGAGCAACAGCCAGTAGCTCCAGTAGCACCAGTAACGCCACCAGCAACAAAGCCGGTAGTGGCGAAGGTGACTCCTCCGACAAAGCCAATCCCACAAGTGCAAGTTCGCGACACTATATTTTCTGAAGTGCCACGGAAGTCAGGGGTAGAAACAGAGCTAATTCGGGGTAGGGCAGAGTCAAAGCGCAAGACCGTGCTTGCTGTGTTGGGTGCGGCAATTGTGCTTGCCTTGGTTGGGGTATTTGCTCTGGTGTTTGTGTTACCCAGTGCAGACGTAACGGTAGTGCCTACATCGGAATCTGTGGTGCGCGATATGGAGCTCACACTCGCGGTGCAAACACAAACTGCAGATGTTGCTACGCTTGCGCTGCCAGCAATGTTTTCCGACGTGGCCGCTCCAGTCGAAAAGAAGATAGATACTTTAGGGAAAAAAGAAGTAGGTACAGCCGCCGCGGGTACGGTACGGATTTTTAATTTGACCGGAGCGCCTATTAACTTGCGTGCAGGAACCACCAAGTTGTCTGCTTCGGGTAGAACTTTTGTGTTTCGGAAAGACCAAAACTACATAAAAGCAGTAACCAAAGCAGGTTTAACCAACCCTAATGCAGGGCAAGTGGCCGAAGTCGTTGCAGAAGTAGCGGGTGACGCGGGAAATTTGGCCGTGGGTACAAAGCTAGAGATCTCGAACCAAGTATTTGGGAATAAACCAGACCAACTCTATGCTGTCGTGGAAGAAGCGTTTGTTGGTGGCAGTTCCAGGTTTGTTTCTGTGGTGGAAGAACAGGACATTACCAAAGCTCAAGAAAACCTCATGAATACGGCAGTTGACGCATTGGCCGCAGAGCTCAAGACGCAGGGGCGTCTTTTGGCCGAAAGTGCATATAGTGCAGAAATAAGTGACTTTAGTACAGACAAGCCAGCGGGGACAGAAGCCACCAGTTTTGTTGCAAAAGGGACAGTGCGGGTGCGTGGGCTTTCTTTTGAGCCTGTTGGGCTGACTGACTTAGTCCGCCGAAGGGTGACCCAAGTCTTGCCCCAAACGGGCAAGTTGCAGGCTGTGGATAAAGATACTATGAATTTCCGAGTAAAGCGCTTAGATTTGGCTGGGGGCGAGATGAGCTTGATGGTACATTTGGAAACCCGCATGTTTAAAACGCTCGACACGAAAATGGTAACCGATAAAATCCAAGGTAAAAAAGTGGCAGATGCGGAAAAAAGCCTTATAGAAACGCAAGATATAGAAAAAGTCTCGTTTTCTTTGTGGCCCAGCTGGTTTAAGAACGTCCCAAGACTCGCATCGCGGATCTCGGTTACGTTGTCAGAAGAGTAGTTTGTGTGTTTTGTATAGTATTTTATTGACACATCTGCAGCTCATATGATAAAATAAGACATCTGTCATTTAACCGCATAAATAAGACTATTTCCAGCAGAACACCCGATTTTGGGAAGCGCCAGACAAATAAAGATGTGATCGAACTAGAGGGGAAGATTATAGAGAGCTTGCCCAATGCCATTTTTCGTGTCCAATTGGACTCGGGACAGATGGTCTTGGGGCATTTGGCTGGCAAAATGCGTGTGAATATGATTCGAGTTTTGCCGGGTGATAGGGTGATTATTGCAATGACCCCATACGACCTCCAAAAAGGCCGTATTATAAGAAGATTAAGATAATTCATCCACGGATGCGCCGATAACACGGATTGCATAGATTGGTACTGAGCCTTTGGCCGCTACTTGTCTGTGATATCCGTATAATCCGTGTATTTGTGTAACTACTATGAAAGTAAAAGCAAGCGTTAAGCCGCGATGTAAAGATTGCAAAATAGTGAAGCGCTTTGGCCGAGTCTACGTGATTTGCAAGACTCCAAAGCACAAACAGCGACAAGGCTAGTGGTCTCGCCTGAATTACTGGTTTAGGCACACACTTGAAGCTCCGACGTAATTCACTATCCAATATTTGTAATTTCAATTTTTATGGCACGTATAGCAGGGATTAACATTCCAAACGAAAAAAGAATAGAAGCAGCACTTCCATACATCTACGGTGTTGGTCCAAGCAATACCAAAGCAATTTTGACTGCAACAAAGATTGATGCAGACAAACGGACCAAGGATTTGACCGAAGCAGAGCTCGGGCTTATCCGCGACTACATCGACAAGAACATCAAAGTCGAAGGTCAGTTGCGCCAACAAGTGCTCTTGAACATCAAGCGCTTGAAAGAAGTTGGGTCTTACCGTGGTATTCGCCACATTCGCAGCCTTCCTGTCCGTGGGCAGCGTACCAAAACTAACTCCCGTACTCGTCATGGTAACGTCCGCCGCACTGCTGGCAGCGGTCGCAAGAAATCCTCTGACAAGACCTAATCGTTAAGGGGTTTATAAAGTTCATAAAGTTTGACGCATTACTTTAAGAGCTTTCCACTTTATAAACGTTATAAACTAATTTTTATGGCTGAAGAAATAGTATCCACAACTGAACAAACTCCGGCGGTCGACGCAAAGACCGACCTTGCTTCCAAGATTAAAGGTGGTCGCAAGAAAAAGAGTAAAGCAAAAGTAACCAAAGGTCGTATGTACATCACTGCTACATACAACAACACTATCATTAGTGTGACTGACCAAACTGGTAACGTGCTTGCATGGGGTAGCAGCGGTCGCACAGGGTTTAAGGGTTCTAAGAAATCCACTCCTTACGCAGGACAGCGCACCATGGAAGACTTGCTCACTCGAGTAAAAGACAGAGGTTTAGTAGAAGTTGATGTCTTTATTAAAGGTGTGGGAACAAGTCGTGAGTCTGCGGTACGTGCTTTGCAAGGCTCAGGAATGACCGTTCTGTCCATTAAGGATATGACCCCTGTGGCACACGGTGGCATTCGCCCAAAGAAAGTCAGACGTATCTAGTCTAACGCTCGAAACACTATTACTTTAATCAACTTTTAACTTACAGTATGAGATATACAGGACCACGTGGTAAACGGGCACGTCGACTTGGACAAGCCTTTACCAACAAAGAAGCGGCTGTATTGCGCCGCCGCAGTCAGCCCCCAGGGCAACATACCGACCCAAGAGGACGCCTTTCCGAATTCGGATTGCAACTCAAAGAGAAGCAGAAAGCTAAGTTTGCCTACGGTGTACAAGAAAAGCAGTTCTATAGCTACTTCTTGAAAGCACAAAACAGACCTGGTGTTACTGGTGCAAACTTGTTGCAGATTCTTGAACAACGACTCGATAACGTTGTCTACCGACTCGGTTTTGCGGAAACCAGAGCTCAGGCTCGCCAATTGGTTTCCCACGGATTCTTCCAAGTCAATGGTAAGCGCGTTACTATTCCTTCCTACTCGGTACGAGTTGGGGACATAGTCAGCGTTGGAGCAACCAAGGCAAAGACGAAGTACATGCAAGCAGCGGCCACTAAACTCAAAGCTGCGCAGTGTCCTGACTGGCTCGACATGCAAGTCGCAGACATGAAAGCAAAAGTACTGAGCCAGCCAACCGCAGAAGACATGGATAAGGCGATTAATACGCAGCTTATCATCGAACACTATAGCCGCATTTAATAATTAAATTCGAAGTACGAAATCCGAAATTCGAAACAGTATATATTCGAATTTCCCAAATTCAAACACTATTAGTATTTGAGGTTGAGGTAAAAGAATTTGTTTCGGGTTTCGACATTCGATAATCGAATTTGTAAAAATTATGGAAGCTCTCTCTCTTCCCAATCAAGCCAAAGTCGAAAGTCTTGGCAACAATCGATATGCGGTAACTCTCGAACCTTTGCATCCAGGGTACGGGGTTACTATAGGTAACACGTTGCGTCGCGTATTGCTTTCGAGCATGCCTGGTGCTGCAGTCACAGCGGTCAAAATTCGTTTTGCAGATCATGAATTTTCTACTGTGCCAAACGTGAAAGAAGATGTTGTACAGATTATTTTAAATCTGAAGCAGCTTCGCTTAAAGTGTTTCTCTGCTGAACCAGTCAAGGTGAGCATTAAGGTAAAAGGTGAACGCGTGGTAACCGCTGCAGATATTCAGACTGGTGACCAAGTAGAAATCATCAACACCGATTTGCACATTGCAACTCTGGATGGCAAAAATGCTGAGCTCGACATGGAGCTCACCGTCGAACAAGGACGAGGTTACGTTCCTGTAGAAGCTCGCGAAACAGAACGCCACGAACTCGGTGTACTCGCAGTTGATGCTATCTTTACCCCTGTACGCGCTGTATTCTTCGATGTTACCAACGTTCGCGTTGGACAAATGACCAACTTTGAAAAGTTGTCCATGAACATTGAAACAGATGGCACGCTCACTGGTGGCGAAGCAGTAGACATTGCTGCGCACATCTTGGTTGACCACTTTAGCATGTTGTTTGGTGGGGTTGCCCCAGTACTCACTGCTGCTCCAGTTGCCGAAGAAGCAGAAGAAGCAGTCGAAGAAGACGCGGCAGATGTTGCTGCTGAACCAAGCGATTTAGACTCCTTTAGCCTTTCTAACCGAGCAAAGAATGCACTTCTGAAGTACGGTGTTGTTTCTGCAGAACAGCTGAAAGCATTACCAAGCGAAGAAATAGCCACAATCCCTGGTCTTGGCAAAAAGACTATCACAGAGATTATGATGCTGTTAGGAAGAGAATAATTACCGTGTGCAGCTGCACCGTGCAATACACGAGCCGCTGACCACAACCCTACATTTATGAGACACCACAAGAAGAAAAAATTTGGAAAGGGAATGGACCACCGAAGAAAGTTGTTGAGGACTCTTGCTTCTTCTTTGGTGTTGCATGAACGCATCGAGACTACATTTGCAAATGCTCGTGCCGTACGACCTTATTTGGAAAAGCTTATTACGAAAGCGAAAGTACAGAGCTTGCATGTGAGACGTCAGTTGATTGCTGATTTGACTCGCAACGCTGCAGCAAAAACTTTCGAAGTACTTGGCCCCAAATACACAGAGCGCCCAGGTGGGTATGTACGACTGACTAAGTTAAATGACCCAAAGGCAGGTTTGTCCCGCGTGGTTGTGGAGCTCGTTGAATAAGTTATCCTCGGATGCACGGATAGCACGGATTGCACAGATTGAGCATATGAACATATGCCATCTGCAAGTAATCTGTGAAGGTCTGTGAAATCCGTGATTCGTGAAATAATTTTTATGAAAGCACAGAAATCTTCCGTTATTACGAAAATCGAACGCACGTGGCATGAAGTAGACGCATCTTCCCAAACTGTTGGGCGTGTTGCTACCAGAATTGCTACGCTGCTTCGCGGCAAGCACAAACGCACCTTTACCCCAAATGTGGACTGTGGTGATTTTGTGGTCGTGACCAATGTAGACAAGCTAAAATTTACTGGACGGAAGATTGAACAAAAGACCTACTACCGTCACTCTGGATACCTTGGTGGGTTAAAGAAAACCAGCCTCAAGGTTGCGCTCGAACGCAAGCCAGAATGGGTATTGCGCGAAGCAGTTCGCAGCATGTTGGACGAAGTTCGTTTCCGCAAGGCCATGCTTGCTCGTATGAAAGTACAAGCTGGAACTGCACATAATTATCCTGTTATTAAGAAGTAACCTCCACTTTAGGACCCATAGCGTATGTCTGAAGAAATTAAGCCAAAGAAAGCAACGACAAAGAAGGCCACTGCAAAATCTGCAGATGCTGTTGCTCCACGTAAGCGTACAACTAAAAAGGCCGAAGTGAGTGCAGAAGAGGTGAAGTTGCCTATTGCGGAAGTCGTGGTAGAAGCAACCATCGAACCAGAAATGCCAGTTGCAAAGACTGCATCTGTTCCTGCTGGTCGCTACCTGTTTTCTACTGGTCGCCGAAAGACAGCCACAGCAAACATCCGCTTGTTCGAAGGAAAAGGGGAGAGCACTGTTAACAAGAAGCCTTTCGCAACATATTTTTCTAACCAGTTCTTGCGAGACGAAGCGCTCCAAGCTTTCAAATTTACTGGTATGGCAGGACAGTACTACTTTGTAGTAACTGTGAACGGTGGTGGTATTAAGGCTCAAGCACACGCAATTCGCCATGGTATTGCTCGTAGCCTTGCCTCCTTGGGAGAAGAAGTCCGTAAAGTTTTGAAGAAGAATGGACTTTTGACCCGTGACTCTCGTGAAAAAGAACGAAAGAAGCCTGGTCTTCGCCGTGCACGTCGTGCTCCACAGTGGGCAAAACGCTAAACGCAAGTACAGAGTACTCCGTGTGAAGTGTTTAGACAATACAAAACCCTGCAATTTGCAGGGTTTTTTGTTCGTTTTGGGGTAAAAGTAGTAGAATATTTTAATATATATTGCTTAAATAAGCAGGAAAATCTGATTGTAGCTATTGACATAAGTTACTAAAATATCGCATAATATAGTATTGGGGTAGGCATATCGGTTTTAAACTCTGCTCTCGGGTCTGAAAACATTGAGACTCCAGAGTAGGGTTTAAGGAAAGCGAACCCTCAGCCGCAAGGAAGCACTCCTCACAAAGTGTAGTACTTGCAGCCTCACACAGGCTTTTCGCCCCCTCCTTGAGCGTTTGCTCAAAGGAGTGTAATTGGACAGGCCAGCCGAACCTGTCCGCAGTTCTTTAACAAATCTTTTTAGGGACGTGGAGGCCCTGAAATTATGAAACTCACGAAAACCATTTTAGTTGCGCTTTTAGTTGCGCTTACAACAATCAGTTTTGCACAGAGCACCGAGACCCTTGGCGCGCAATTTGCGCAGCCGTGGCATGGTGGAACAATTGGTTTCCATGGTCGTCAAGGTGACAGCGATGTCACTGTAAGCGATCACGGTGTTTCTTGGATCGAAGCTAATGGCACTAAACGTCGTGCCGGCGATAATCCTTTTTCGCGGCTAACGCTAAAAGAAGCATTTCATACTGGATTCGAGTTCAAATTGCACGGCGCTGGCGCCTGCAACGACGACACGAACCCTGTTAATGATAACAGGTTCGTCATCCGCGGTTTGGATGGCGAATCCGACGTTGAAAACACGGTAGGCTGGCTATTGCACGTGCGGCGTCAATGCCAAGGTTTTCTAGTGCTTGGTGTTGACAGCCGCTTTCATGCGACTGTTAACGGCGCTGATGTTCGTGCGGGCGATTTGCTTTGGTTTAACACCGAAGGGTGGACCGAGGCGGTTAACGTCCGGTTCCGCCAACCGGTCACAGATCAAGACCTTAACCCGCAAGCGCAAGCTTTACGACTTACGCTTGCTATCGACTATTTCGGTGCCCGTGCTGTTTTGGCTGGTGAACCAGCACAAGACGGCGGTGTCGGCATCGAAATTAGCGCAATGGAATGCGAGTGGGTGACTGGCGGTCAGACCCCACTCGCGCGTGAGGCAAATTGGCGTCAGCGCGATGCTCGCTACTTTTTGGCAAATCCGAGGGCTTTGCGAAACTCGTTCGGTGGTCCAAAGTTCTTTGTGACTGTGCTTGAGCAAGGCAAAGCGCGTGTGGTTGGGTCGAATGATTCTGCCGTCACGCACGCACTGAGCTTTTGCAATAGCTACGGCCAATGTAATGGTCAAGCAGACCGTGTTGCTTATTTGAGCCTCTTGTTGGAGCTCAACGTGAAGCTAACGAATCCAGTCTCGGATGAGCTTTGCCTTGGCCGTGGTGTTGTGCCATGGTCGGCGTTTATCTTGTATGGTGAGAATAATTACATCACCACGCAAGATACTCACATGTTTGATTTCTTTAATCATGTGAGTGATGCTTATCGCCGTGCTTGGCACAGTAACGCTCCTGACGCGTTTGAAGACCTCTTAAACTCTCTCGAGGTAATCGCGAAATCTCGCGGCGGCCTCTGGT
>CAZTCH010000001.1:72289-168744 GCA_964612745.1 uncultured Candidatus Saccharibacteria bacterium
CAGTCTCCAGTGTCTGAAGCTATCCAGTAAAGATGGCAAAATCCTCTAGGGGGGATTATGATTACTATGGACTAATAATCCATTCTCTTGGCTGGTATAACACATGTTGTTATACCAGCTTTTTTTGTTGCCCATTTGGTTACGAAGGTGACCATGGTAACCGTTACCACGGTCACCTTCGTAACGGACCTGTGGATAGTTGAGTTGTTTTGGGTGTATACTAAGCGCATGAACGCTCGGGACTACAAACTATTTCGAGCAGGGTATGTCTACCATGTGTACAATCGTGGTGATAACCGCGAGTTGGTGTTTTTAGATGACCAAGATTACTTTAGTTTTTTGAGACGAATAAAAGTAATACTGAGCATTGTGCCAATTCCAAACCGAGGGCAAAGAGGCTCTTGGCGCTTAAAACCACTACCACAGGGTAGTTTTTCTATTTTAGCGTACTGTTTAATGCCGAATCATTTTCATTTTATGATTCGTCAGAATACTAACCTGCCAATTAGTGACTTTATACATAAACTTTGTACAAGTTACGCCAAATATTTTAATAAAAAGTATGAACGTTTAGGTAATTTATTTCAGGACACGTTTAAGGCAAAATTAGTAGAAAATGATGTGTATGCGTTGTACCTTAGTGCGTACATTCATAATAACCCTGAGACTCCAGCGAACTATCCGTACTCCAGCTTCCTCGATTATGCTGAACAACGAAAAGGGGTTATTTGCGATAAAACTTTTTTGATTGAATATTGCAAACAAAATAAAGTTAATTATTCCTCTTTTGTAAATAGCTTTACTGACGCAAAAGCCAAAGACATCAAAAGTTTACTATTTGAAGAATAATGGTCCGTTACCATGGTCACCTTCGTAACCGTTACGAAGGTGACCATGGTAACGGGTATAAAAAAAGCAGGCCGAGGGTCTGCTTGAGTAGTTTGGTGTAGGTTCTACACCATTATTTATTGTGTGAATATTAGAGAAGCTTCTCAATTTTGCTTGCTAAGTCTGTCCTGTTGATCTTATTGAGTTGAACAATCAGCTGCTGCAGTTCATTTGAAAAATTCTTTGCATATTTACCATATTGTCCAACAATACCCACCATTTTTACTGGCCTGTTTTGCGCAAGCAGTTTTAGCAATAACGCTCGCTTGGCTTTTGTGCTCGTTCGAGGCAAAAGTACTCCATCGAAATGGATGGGGGTCATGAGGATATCGAACTGCTCCATGGTAAGCGATTGCGGTTGTTCGCGAGCAATTTGTAGCGCAATGTATTTTTGGTTACTTGTAACGCTCGCATTAAATACTGCTTGGATTGAATTGCGGCTAACCCCAACATGTCCTAACATGTTAGCTGCAGTTTTGATATATCCTTTTTTGACGCAGTAGAAAATTGCTTTTTCGGTTGTCTCGAGTGTGACACCCAACTCATACGCCTCTCTGATTGAATGGTAGAGGTCGGACTGATTATTAATCATTGCGGTGAGAATTTTGTCTCCAAAGCCTTTCTGCCGGCTTTGGCGAGCCATTCGTATTGCGTTGGCGTAATGTCCTGATTTCAAAAAATCGGTTGCAGCGCCTGCTGCAATTTCTTCTGCGGATTTCTTTTTCACAATGCCTCCTTGGCGAGATGTTGTTGATTTTTGTGGTGAATTTTGATGCTTTGGGTTTGTGCAAAGCAATGCATTTTGACATAATTTACTCACTTAGTCAAGTGACTGTGGTGAGGTATCGTAAACGTTCCCTAATGAATTTGGTTACGAAGGTGACCATGGTAACGGGGTGTTGTATACTACTTATAGTAGGTGGTATAGGCTAAAAACTAATAACCAAGGATTTTATGGATATTCAACAAAACATGAGTGGTACCATGCGCACCATTGGTGCGGTGTTGGGAGTTTTATTAATAGTATTTGTAGCGCTTTTGATTGGCGAGCGGGGATACGCTTTGTCACGAAGTGTGAGTGGTGCAAAACCAGATAATGTAATTTCTGTTTCTGGGACTGGCAAAGTAACTGCAGTGCCTGACGTTGCCGTTATTTCGCTTGGTGTAGTAACGCAAGGGAAAGACGCAAAAGAAGCACAAAGTGTCGCCGCAGAGAAAATTAACAAAATTACAGCTTTTGTAAAATCTTTGGGCGTTGCCAAAGAAGATATTGCAACAAGCCAGTCTAGTTTGAACCCTCGGTACGACTACCAAGGTGGTCAGAGCACCATTGTTGGGTTTGATTCAAACCAAATGGTGACTGTGAAAGTACGCGGGATAGATAAAAACGCAGAGACTGCCAGCAAGATTTTGGCTGGCGCAGTAGATAATGGTGCAAACCAAGTGTACGGCAGCCAATACACCATTGACGATCCAGATAATCTAAAGCAAGAAGCACGTAAGCAAGCAATAGAAAAAGCAAAGCAAAAAGCGCAGGAACTTGCGAGTGCAGCAGGGATCAAGTTGGGTAAAGTTGTGAGCGTGCAAGATGGCGAAGGTTCTTACAGTCCAATGCCAATGTACGCAGATAAAATGGCGCTCGGGTACGGTGGTGGTGGCGCTGAAGCTGCAGTTGCCCCAAGCATGGAACCGGGGAGCCAAGATGTAGTTCAGACCGTGACGTTGGTGTTTGAGGTGAAGTAGAGAATAGAGAATAGAGAATAGAGAATAGAGAATAGAGAATAGTCCCGACGCAGCATCGGGACCCGCCGAAGAGGCAGGAAGAATAAGAAGAAGCAGAAGAATTAGTTAAGACAAAACAAAACAGTGCCGTGTGAACAAGGGTTCGCACGGCACTGTTGGTTTGGAGCAAGTTTGCTGTTTAAAACTCATCCTTGGCGATTTTCCATTCGCCATTGATTAAGTTTAGAGTGTATGTGTGGAGCACATCCACTCTGTCATAGCGAATTCTGCCATCGTATGATTCCCAATATGCGCTTTCGCGCACAACAACTTTTGCGGTCTTTGGGCCGTTGCCAATATATTTTGTTGAGTTAATTTGGTGCCACGACTTTGCATTGAGGCGTGTTTCGTCGTTTGCGTATCTTGGTGCCATGCGAAGATAGTCATTATATGCAGGGCTGCCATGTTCGACCAGCGAGAGCAGTGTCTCTTTGGTAACGGGGTCAGGATTGTGCAGGGCTGCTAAAGTTAACGCGTCATACAATGCTACCTTGCTAAGTAGCACACTTTCCGTGGTGGCATCAGGGAGCTCCATAGCGCTCTGGATTTTTGCATGAAGATGACTTGGCAGCTGCTCTAAAACTTTGCTGCAGGCCTCTTTGAGTCGCAAAGGAGAAAATTCGTTAGTGGTGATTTCTTGCCCCCATGGTTTCTTACCCACTCTAGGTTTTTCCCCAGTGCTTTCTGACCAGATAACGGCACCACCTTCAATCGTCATGGTGATGTTTCTTGCTATATTGTCTTTTACGAGCAAGCCCGAAACATAGATTGCGTCATCCTGAAATGTCATGTGGCAGTTTTTAGCCGATATTGATGTCTTAACGAGGCTTGTCTTGTCATCAATTTCGAATTTTATCGTTGAGTCATTCTGCGCTAATGTGTTTTGAAATGCAAAAAATAGCATCGCAAAAAACAATGTAACTTGCTTTTTCATGTTCCCTCTTTGTTTGCCCAGTGTATGGGCGGTTGTGGCGGCGGTGCCGCGGGTTTTTTTGGGTTTTCGGAAAAGAAAAACCACCTTCGTACGTTTCAGTGCTGGAAGGTGGTTTTTATTTGCTTTTGGTATTATACAATATTACTTTATTAAAAGCAAATTATAATCCGCCAGCTGGCGGATTCGAGCTTTCCTATCTGCCTTATGAAAAAGAGGTTTGTGGTATAATTAATACAGGAATTTTGCGGGTGTTTTCAGTTTTGCAAGCTCCTCCTAACTATTTCTGTACACATTTTGCCATGACCAATTTGGTGCTTACAAAGATTTTCTCTTTGACGTCCTTGTCATTTTTGGTAGCGTTGGTCTCCACTCCACTGCTCACCCATTTTTTGTATAAATACAAACTGGGCAAGAACATCCGTGACTCCAAAGACACGCCACTCTTTACCCAGATGCATGCAGCCAAGAAAGGGACGCCTACCATGGGTGGTTTTCTGGTGTGGGGGATTACTGCGCTCCTTGTTGTGCTCTTTTGGGTGCTCGACAGAGTATTGGGTCTGGAAGCGTTCCATAATCTCAATATCTTAAGTCGCAAAGAGACCTTGCTCCCACTGGCTGCATTTGTTGGAGCAGCAGTTGTGGGTATGGCAGATGACTTGCTCGACATTAACCGGATGGGCCACAACGGTCGTGGTATGCGGTTTCGCTTTAAAGTATTTTTGTATGCACTCGTAGCCATGGTAGGGGCGTGGTGGTTTTACTTTAAACTCGGGTTCGATGCTATCCATATCCCGTTTGGTGGAACACTCACTCTCGGGTGGCTGTTTATTCCATTTTTTATATTTGTAGTTATTGCGACTAGTTTTGCAGTAAATCAGACTGATGGGTTGGATGGATTAGCAGGTGGCACCTTGCTTATTGCATTTTTTGCGTTTGGGCTTATTGCCTATGTACGTGGTCAGGAAAATTTAGCAGCGCTTATTGGGATTGTGGCAGGAAGTCTCCTTGCTTTTCTGTGGTTTAACGTGTATCCCGCGCGGTTCTTTATGGGCGATACTGGCTCGATGGGACTTGGGGTGCTCCTCGCGATTGTGGCATTTTTAACTAACTCCATTTTACTTTTGCCTGTTATTGGGTTGGTGTTTGTCATTGAAGCAGTGACGACTGTGTTGCAACTATTTTGGAAAAAGGTATTTAAACGAAAGCTGTTTTTGTCTGCGCCCGTGCACCATCACTTTGAAGCGCTTGGTTGGCCCGAAACAAAAGTGACGATGCGTGCGTGGATTCTGGCTTCTGTGTGTGCGCTGGTGGGCAGTATAATGTATTTTCTGGGTTAGTGTTTGGTTTTTTTGAAGTTGGTTATAAAAACAGAATCGTATGAATGAGATAGGAATAGTGGGTAAAATTTTAAAATGGGCTTACTTTCTTTTAAGTGCTACAATGTTTTTTTGCTTGTTGCTTCTTAGTATGCCAGTAGGTATAGGACATTTACACGAACAAGAGCTTGGTGTTATATTGTATCAAATTATTTTTTTTGTGTTACAAGGAGTCTATGTATTAATCACATTCTTTACTCCAGTAAAAAATAAAATAAAAAAAATCTGGTATAGAGTATTACTTTTTGCAGCATTTCTTATGTATGCTTCATTTGTGGGTTGGTTTAATATAGCAACTGCTGGTTTTGGCATTTTATTGTTTATTCCATCTGTCTGTGTTTTTTCTGGTTTGTTATGGCTAGGGTATGTAATAGAACTGGTGCGACCTAATCAAAATGTTAGTATGTCTGAAGTTAAATAGTTATGTATGACCTTTTAATAAAAAAAGCGACAGTGGTTGACGGGAGTGGCCAAGCAAGTTTTGTGGCTGATGTTGCCGTGAGTGGTGACGAGATTGTGCAGATCGCTCCAAATATTTCTGCTCGCGCGGTGCAGGTTATTGAAGCCGAAGGACTGGTGCTCACTCCTGGGTTTGTAGATGTACAAAATCATAGTGATAGCTTCTGGAATTTGTTCGACACCCCAGGGTTAGATAGTTTAGTGCTCCAAGGCTATACTAGTGCGCTGGTGGGGCAGTGTGGGACGAGTCTTGCGCCGTTGCTCAGTCCTGCGGCACTCCGTTCGTCTCAAAAGTGGCATGCTTTGTCGGGGAGTAACTTTAACTGGGATAGCTTTGCAGATTTTGCTAAGCATTTTTCCAAGTCTCATTTTGGGATTAACATTGGGAGTCTCGTGGGGTACAGCACGCTGCGCCGAGGGTTACTGTTGGATTCGCAGCGTACGTTGACTCCGCAGGAAGGCGAAGTGCTCAATACAGCACTTCACCGAGCGTTAGACGAAGGCGCCTTCGGTGTTTCCAGTGGGTTGTCGTATACCCACGAAGCCAGTGTGAGTGAACTGGAACTTTTTGAACTTGCTCGTTCTGCACAGGCGCACGACGCATTATTTTCCATACATTTAAAAAGCGAAGGGTCGGGTGTTGTACGAGAAGTACGAGAAATGTTGGAAATAGCAGAGCGCTCTGGAGTGAGACTCAAGATTTCGCATTTAAAAATTCGGGGTAAACAAAATTGGCACCAGTTAGAAGAAGTGCTAAGCGAAATAGAGAACGCAGTGCACCGCGGGTTGGACATTACGTTTGATGTGTACCCGTACCCAACAACGTGGAAACCCCTTTATACCTACTTGCCATCGTGGGCTACTTTGGGTGGGCGCGAAGAGATGCTTCGGGCGTTGGCTGATCCTACGCAATACAGAAAAGTGTTGGCGCATTTACACGATACGCAACACCGGTACCAAGATATGATTGTGGCTTCGACGAGCTATCCTATGCGTGTTGTTTCGAAAACATTTGGTCAGATTGCAAAAGGGTTGGGTGTGTCGAGCGAAGAAGCAATATTGGAAGTGTTAAAAAATGGTGGATCAGAAATATTGGTACTCGACCATTGTCTGCACGAAGAGCATGTGGACAGCTTGCTTTCGCACCCATTGTCCATGGTAGCAACCGACGGTGGTGGGTTTGCAGAACGCGCTTCTGTCGGTAGACAAGAAAAACTCGTGCACCCTCGTTGCTACGGTACCAGCGCACAGTTTTTGGGCCGCATGAAAACTACAAAGCTACTCACACTGGAAGCTGCTATTGCAAAGTTGACTGGTATGCCAGCCCGCACGTGGGGTTTGGCGGATCGTGGGGTAATTGCTATTGGTGCGAAAGCAGATTTAGTGCTTTTGAATCCATTGCACGTGTACGACAAAGCAACATTGGCCGATCCATTTCAGTCTCCTGCAGGTGTGGTGCATGTGTGGGTCAATGGAGCGCATGCGGTAAAAGATGGAGCTTTGACTGGAGTCCGGTCTGGTAATTTCTTACGGAAAGGGTAATGCATATGCAGTATACAGATTCGCTGGTTGGAAAACATATTGGCATTGTTGGTTTTGGAAAAGAAGGTCAGGCAGTAGCACAATTTTTGCTGACTGCTGGTTTGACTGCGCACATTTTTGACGCAAAACAAGCAGCAGATTTTTCTGCTGAGCTGGTGGCGCGTTACCAAACTGCTGGGTTTACTTTTGTGTTCGGACATGACTTCTCAGACTTTGGTTCTTTGGATTGCATCTTTCGGAGCCCGGGGGTGCCGTTGGTAACAGCTGGGCTTGTACAGGCGCAAGCTCGTGGTTGTGAAATAACCAGTCAGACAAAGTTCTTTTTTAAGCACACTCCAGCAAAAATTATTGGGGTTACCGGTACAAAAGGTAAGGGGACAACTACTAGTCTTATTTATGCTTTACTCAGGCAAGCGGTAGAGTTGGGGCTACCACAAAACATTGTGGGACAGAGTGGTTCGGTTTTTCTGACTGGCAACATTGGCAAAGAAGACCCGCTGGCTTTATTGCCTACGCTTACAGAACGAGATGTTGTCGTGTTTGAAATGTCTAGTTTCCAGTTGGAAGATTTGGAGCAGAGTCCACACATTGGTGTGTGTTTAATGGTTACCAGTGACCATTTGGACCACCATGCAAATCTTACTGAATACCACGCAGCAAAAGAAGCAATAGCAAAGTTCCAAACTCCTGCGGATACGTTACTATTTTGCGATGACTACCCAGCGACCAAAGCGATTGGTGCTCTGGGCGCGGGGAAGAAATACGCTTTTTCCCGAACACACTCGTTACCTGAAGGCGCGTATGCACAAGGTCAAGAATTGTTTGTGCAGACTGCACAAGGTGCTCTGCATCTTGCAGTGGCCAAGCGACAATTGCGCGGTGATCACAACTTAGAAAATTTATTGGCTGCAGCGCTTGTCGGATCTGTGGTTGGGCTGCCTGAGTCACACATCAACTCGGTACTGACAGAGTTTAAAGGATTAGAGCATCGTTTGGAATATGTGGGAACATTTGCCGATGTCTCTTTTTATAACGACTCAATTGCCACTGTGCCCGAAAGTGCGATTGCTGCAGTGCGTTCGTTTCATGAGCCGATCGTGCTTATACTGGGCGGTTCGGATAAGGGCGCAGATTTTACGGGGTTAGCCACAGAAATTGCTGCGAAACCGAATGTAAAAGCAATCATAGTAGTTGGGCAAACCACCAATCAGATCGCTACTGCATTGGAAGCAGCTACTGTACCCACGGAACGTGTCTTTCGTGGAGCAGAAAACATGGGAGAGATATTTGCGCAGATAGCGAGTGTGGCATCTGCGGGCGATGTTGTGTTGCTCAGTCCCGCATGTGCATCGTTTGGTATGTTCCAAAGCTATGCAGATAGAGGACAGCAGTTCCGGTTGCACGCACAAAATTTTAAGCGACAAGACCATACAGCTTAGTTCACATGGAAAAAAGAAAATTTTCAGATTTTTTTATAAACAAAAAGGGAAAGGTAGATGTAGCGTTAGCACTGGTAGTGGCGCTGTTGTTTGTGGTGGGCATGATCATGCTCTACTCCGCATCTACTGTTGAGTCGTTAGAGCGTTTTGGCAGTACGACACATTTTGTAAAGAACCAGTTATTGCAAGGAGGGCTTGTGGGGCTGGTGGCACTCTATATTTGCAGCAAAATGGATTATCGTATTTGGCAACGACTCGTCCCACTTGCGCTGGTGGGGAGTGTTATCCTGCTGCTATTGGTAAAAGTGCCAGGGGTTGGTTTTTCTGCGGGTGGTGCAAGTCGGTGGATTCATATTGGTCCATTATTTTTGCAGCCGGCAGAACTGGCAAAGCTTGCCATTGTAATTTATGGTGCTTCGTGGATGGCAAATAAGCGCCAGCAACTCCATCAGTTCATGGCTGGGGTGTTTCCAATGCTCGTGGTGGTTGGGTTGCTTTCGGTGCTTATTTTGTGGCAACCAGATTTTGGGACAATGTTGGTGTTGCTGGGCACAGCGTTTTTGATGCTGATTGCTGCAGGCACGCCATGGAAATGGCTTGGGGCAGTGGTGGGGGCTGGTACGCTGGTGTTGTTGCTCCTGATTTGGTTAGAACCGTACCGCGCTGCTCGGTTGTTTACTTTTTTAAACCCACAACATGATCCTTCGGGGGCTGGGTACCAAGTGAACCAATCACTCCTTGCCGTTGGTTCTGGTGGTGTGTGGGGGTTGGGATATGGACAGTCTCGACAGAAGCATAATTTTTTACCAGAAGTCCTTGGTGACTCTATATTTCCGGTTATTGCAGAAGAGTTGGGGTATGTGCGTGTATTAGGTTTGCTGGGATTATTTGTTGCATTTTTATTGCGTGGCTTCCGAGTTGCTGCAGCAGCGCCAGACCAGTTTGGGAGATTACTTGCCGCAGGGCTTACTTCCATGATACTGATTCAAGCGTTTATTAACATTGGGGCGAGCATTGGCTTGTTGCCGCTCACTGGAATCCCGCTTCCATTTTTTAGCTATGGGAGTAGTTCACTTATTGTGACAATGGCTGCGTGCGGTATATTGCTGCAGATAAGTCGCCACGTAAGGGTAAGCTCGTAATATGAGATTATTTAAAAAACATACTGCAGAGGTGCGATTGCCTGGTGGACGGAGTATGGGGGCTGATACTCGCGGGTTTTGGCGCAATCTCTTCCGTATGTTTTTTTCTCTGTGCTATGCCGTGGGTGTGGCGGTAGTTTCTATTCCGAAGTTTTTTGGTTTCGCACTCGAACGAGTATGGCTTGGGTTTGTGTCTGATGTTGGACGCACAGTCGCAAGTGTGGGAAGTCGTGGGACAAAGTTGCTTGCGCGCTCTACGGTGTTTAATATTGTTTTTCTGTTTTTGTTTGCGGTGGTCTGGGTGTTTGGATTGCAAGCAGTTTCACTCTTTGCCGAAGGGTTGGGTCTGCAGCGGGTGGTAGTAGGTCAAGCGGAAACTGCACTTGAGTCACTTGCACAAGGGACAGATAAGTTATCGCAAGAAGAATATGCAGCAGCAGGAGCTCGTTTCGCTACAGCGGTACAGAAGTTTGGGAGCGCGCAGCAGGTGCTCGCCGAATCGAATGCGTTGGTCAGGGCTCTGCTCGACGTAACACCGCAAGGAAAAGATGCGCAGCGATTGTTGCGTGCTGGTGAGCAGGGGAGTCAGGCAGCAAAACAGTTTGGTGATTTTTTATCTACCTTAAAACAAATTTCTTTTGGGTCTACTGGTTTGGAATTGCGTAACCCTCAGGTTACCGTTGCATATGCTGGCGCACAGTTTCGTGTGCTCAGGGAGCAAGTTGACGCTGCACTTGCGCTTGTTAGGGAAGTAGACCCAGCGCATGTACCAGATAAATATGCGGACAGACTTGCAAGTGTGCAAAAACAAGTCTTGGGGCTCAAGACTTCGCTTGCGACTGTGGCGAATGCATTTTCGGTACTTGAGTATGCGGCAACGGGGAATAAAGAGCTGCTCGTATTGCTCCAAAATAGCAACGAGCTCCGCCCGAGCGGAGGCTTTATTGGGACGTATGGTGCTTTTACTGTGCAAGATGGGGTTATTCTGAATCAAACGGTGAGTAGTATTTATGACATAGACGGTCAACTGCGCACAGTCTATGAACCACCACTTCCTATTCGAGCGGTGAATCCTCGTTGGTATATTCGTGACGCGAATTGGTTTGCTTCGTTTCCCGAGTCTGCGCGGGCGGTTTCGGAAATGTACACCGAGGTGACCCAACGTGCGCCCGATTTAGTTATGGCAATTACTCCAGCACTTGTTGTGCGTGCGCTTGAGCTGACGGGGCCAGTAGTTGTTCCGGGGTATACGACTCCACTGACTGCAGAAAATTTTGTAGAAGTCACACAAGTAGAGACTTCGGTTACGTATGACCGAACAGAAAATAAGCCAAAGAAAATGTTGTCAGAGTTCCTCCCTATTTTTTTGGAGCGACTGTCTGCAGTGGTGCAAGAAGAGCCGCTGGCAGTTTTGCAAGTGCTGGTCTCTTCGGTTGCTGCAAAAGATGTACAACTGTATTCACCAAATACGACAGTACAAGCACAGGTACGAGCGCTGGCATGGTCAGGTGAAATAGTAGAGACGGCACGAGACTACTTCAGTATAGTTTCTGCAAATTTAGGTGGGACAAAAACAGATTTAGAGCTTGAACAAAGTGCGGTTTTGCACAGTGCCATAGATGCAAGTGGTGCTGTGGTCAATACGTTGACTCTTCGGCGGGCTAATCCATTGCCAGATAAAAAGGGGTTGGAGAACAAATCTTTTGTTCGGGTGTTGGTTCCATTGGGGAGCACGCTGCTTTCGAGTAAAGGTTTTAGCGAGGTTGTGTTAGATGAACCAAAGGAACGCGATGGCGTAGTGCACCCACAAGCACAGAGTTGGCAAAAAGCTGCGGTGCAACAGACTGCCGATGGTACCATAATTGGAGTTGAGGCAGGGAAGACTTATTTTGGCAATTGGATAGTTTTGTCCGGTGGGCAAACAGCGCGGGTGGAATTGTCATGGCGGTTGCCGTACACGCTCTCTGCGCTTGATCGTCAAAGTTTGACTGTGCAAAAGCAGTCTGGTGCGGTAGGCTACTCTTTTCAATATAAGCTAGAGTTCCCACAGCGGCGGGTGTTGTGGTCGACACAAGATGGTATATCCACTTCCTTTGGATTAGAAAAAGAATGGCAAGTTACTACAGATAGTTTTTTTGGTGTAGTATTGAGTAAGTAAGAGACGCTATGCAAGAACAGAATACAAAAAAAGTTTCGCGGTGGGGTTCGTGGCTGCCTACAGTGTCTGGTGTGGGTGGTGCTGCTTTGGTGGTAGCACTTTTGACGTTACTTTCTCGAATCTCAGGGTTGATACGAGTGCGTATTTTTGCGAGCGAATTTGGTGCGGGTGAGGTGCTCGACATGTACTACGCGGGGTTTCGTATCCCAGATTTTTTGATGGGCGTGCTTATAGTGGGCACACTGTCTATTGCTGCTTTGCCTGTTATTTCACAAGCACTCAAGAAGAGTGATGCAGAAGCGAGTAAACTCGTTTCGGTGTTACTCAATTATACTTTTTTGGGAATGGTTATTGTGTGCGCACTCGTTGCACTCGCTGCGCCATGGCTCGTGCGTTTAGTCGTGCCAGGGTTTACGGACGTGCAGTTAGTGCAGGTGGTGTTGCTGACTCGGATTATTTTAGTCGCACAAATCTTTTTGGCATTGGCAAATGTCATGTCAGCCACACTCAACTCGGTCAAGCGATTTTTTTGGGCTGGGTTTTCTCCGGTGTTGTATAACGCTGGGCTGATAGTGGGTGCGGTTTGGTTGTATCCTCGCTTTGGGATAGTTGGGTTAGGGTATGGAGTATTGCTGGGCGCAGTGGTGCACAGCACAGCGCAGTTAATAGATTTTTATCGTGCGGGGTTTTCGGTTAATCCCAGCGCGTGGACATTGGGAACGTTGCGCGGGGTGGGGAAGTTGTACTTACCAAGGCTGTTTACGCTTGATTTGTCACAAGTCATTTTAATTGTCGCGTCCGTAGTTGGTTCACACTTGGCAGCTGGTAGTATCTCTGTATTTACGTTAGGTTTTGATATCCAAGCGATGCCTGTGGGGGTGTTTGCGTTTGCGGTGGCGACGGCCTCGTTTCCGTATTTTGCCGAACATTACTCGAGCGCAGACGCGAGTGCGTTTATGCGTTTGTTGCGCGAAAGTATAGTGCGCATATTGTTTTACATGACTCCTGTAGCAATTGCGCTCTTGTTGCTCCGTGCGCAAGCGGTGCGAATATTGTATGGTGCTGGTCAGTTTGGTTGGGACGACACCAGAGCAACATTCGAAGTGCTTGGTGTGCTGGCTTTTTCACTCATCGGACAGTCGCTCGTCCCGTTATTTTCCAGAGCATTGTTGGCGCGGCATAAGACGTGGACACCGGTCTTAGTTAATTTACTCTCTATGTGGATTGCTATTGTTGCTGGGTATGTCTTATCTGGGGCGCATGGCATAAATGGGGTTGCTGCAGCATATGTGATTGGTGTCTCTGTGAACGCTGCTGTGCTCTATGTCTTAGTGCGCAACTCGTTGCTCGAAGCAGCTGGCACGGAAGCAGCGGTACATGCAGAGGAGGGTAATACGTTGCAACTTATCGGAAAGGTGATTGTAGCTTCTGCAGGTTTTGCTGTTGCGCTCTATGGTGGGTTATATGCTGGATCCCTTGTGGTAAATACCCACACGTGGTTGGGGTTAGTGCTGCAAACAGCGATTGCTTCTTTCTGCGGTGGTTTGGTGTACCTGGTTATTGGCGCTACTTCTGGCCTGCCCGATGCAAAAGCACTCGTGGGAAAAGTTTTAAAAAGAGCATAAGTATATGAAGCAAGTTTGCATAACGTTTTCTTAATTTTCAACTCGTTTGGAAATTGCGCACGATGCATCGCGGCAGTTCATGCAGTCATAGGTCTTCTTGGTATAGTCCAAAAGTAGACGGTCGTCTACTTTTGGACTTTTGCGTTACTGGTGGCATGTGGGAATAGTGCTTAGAGATTTATATGTTTGCATGTTTTTATGCTTGTATGGTTGCATGTTTTGCCTCGCGGTGTGCCTTGTGGATAAGGGTTTTGGCGTGGTAGAATACTGCTATGTCAGACCTCTCAAATATACGGAATTTTTGCATTATTGCTCATATTGACCACGGAAAGTCGACCCTTGCGGATCGGCTTTTAGAAATGACCAACACCGTGAGTAAACGGGAAATGAAGGATCAGTTGTTGGACAGTATGGACCTTGAGCGAGAGCGTGGAATTACCATCAAGCTGCAGCCAGCGAGAATGCAGTATCAATACGAAGGGTCAAGCGCTAAGGGCCAAGCGCTCAGTGAAGCAGAGCATATAACCTTTAGCCCTCGGAACTATATCCTCAACTTAATCGATACTCCTGGGCATGTGGACTTTGCATATGAAGTATCACGAAGCCTTGCGTGTTGCGAAGGTGCAATTTTAGTTGTAGATAGTACGCAAGGTATTGAAGCGCAAACTTTGGCAAATGCCTACTTGGCGATGGAACACAATTTAAAGCTCATTCCAGTAGTCAACAAAATTGACCTTCCGAATAGTGATAGGGAGAAAACTGCGAGCGAACTAAAAGCTGCGTTTGGGTTTACCGATGACGAAATTTTGTACGCCTCAGGAAAGACTGGCGAAGGCGTGCTCTCTATTTTAGATGCAGTTGTCGAACGTGTTCCAGCGCCAACGGGTAACACCGATGGTGATTTGCGCGCCCTGATTTTTGATTCTGCTTACGACATTCACCGCGGGGTGATTTGTTTTGTTCGCGTGTTTGATGGTGTCTTGTTGCCACGGCAGAAAATTTACACGTTAGGAAGTAAAACAGAAGCAGAGAGTTTAGAGATTGGGTACTTTAAACCGAAAATGGAAAAGTCCGATGCTATTCGTTGCGGTGAAGTGGGGTATATCGTGACAGGGCTCCGAGATGTTTCCAAAGCACGTGTGGGTGACACAATTACTTTGCATGGGCAAAGAACAACTACGCAACCACTCCCTGGGTACGAGCACGTAAAGCCAATGGTCTACGCAACCATTTTTCCTGTCTCTGGAGACGACTATCCAAGTCTGCGGGATGCCATGGACAAGTTACGTTTGAGTGACGCGTCTTTAGAATTTGAACCAGAGCATATTCCAAGCATTGGGTTTGGGTTCCGTACCGGCTTTTTGGGGTTGCTACACATGGATATTGTGCAGGAGCGCTTAACTCGTGAATACGATTTGGACCTTATTTTAACTGCGCCAAGCGTTGCGTACAAAGTGATTAAGACTTCTGGAGAAGAAGTAATGGTGCAATCGGCAGCGCAGTTTCCAGACCCATCTACCGTGCGGGAAGTACAAGAACCGTGGATGAAAGTAAATATCTTAACACCACAAGAGTACATCGGTCCGATATTAGAAATAGTTACGAAACGACGAGGGATTTCTGGCGACATTACCTACTTGGGACAAGACCGTGTAGATATGCACTTTGAAATGCCTTTGGGGAATATTATTATTGATTTTTACGATAAACTAAAAAGTGTTTCTAGCGGCTATGCTTCGCTGAACTACGACTTTTTGGAACTTCGCTATGGAGAATTGGTAAAAGTGGATGTATTAGTTGCAAACGAAAAAGTAGAAGCGCTTTCTACTATGATGCATCGCTCGGTTGCAGAAGTTGAAGGACGTGATTTGGTCATGAAATTAAAAGAGCTTATTCCAAGACAGCAGTTTGAAATAGCAATTCAGGCGGCTATTGGAGGCAAGGTGATTGCTCGCGAGACTATTAGCGCACTACGCAAAGATGTTACTGGCTATTTGTATGGTGGTGACGTAACCCGAAAAATGAAACTCCTGAACAAACAGAAAAAAGGAAAGAAACGGATGAAAAAGATTGGTAAGGTAGATATTCCACAAGAGGCGTTTTTGGCAATTTTGAAGAAGTAGGAGGAGAGAAGAAATAGAAGAGTGAGAAGAAGTAGAAGAATTAGTAAGACGGAGAGTAGTAAAGAGTAAATGGTAAGTAGTAATTAGACAATACGTAATACGAAATTCGCAATTCGCAATTCATAATACGCAATACGTAATTCTTAATTCCTAATTCCTCAAGTGAAAGAGCAAGATTTATTGGTGCGGGTCGGCGTTGTGGCGGATGCTGCACAGCTGGCGGCAATACAACAGCAGACGTGGGTTGCTACATATCCCAATGCGGAGTTGGGGGTGACCGCAGAAGGTATAGAGCAGTTAGGGTTTACTACCCCCGAAGCGGTGGCGCGTTGGGAGAAGATACTTGCACAGTTTACCGAAGAACGCTGTGTATTTGTCGTAGAGTGCGATGGTGTGGTTGTGGGGTATTGTTTTGTACGACGAGCTGAGACCTTTGGTAAAATTCAAGCACTCTATGTGTTGCCAGAGCATCACGGAAAAGGGTTTGGGGGTGCTTTACTCCGTGCTGCATATGCCTATATCGGGGCGAATATACCCATTGTGCTCTTGGTGGCTGACTACAACATCCGCAGTATCCAATTTTACGAACACCAAGGGTTCCATATGAGTGGAAAGACAAGTGTAACTCCACCAGAACTTTCACCCAATGGAGTTCGTATTACGCAGTTGGAGATGTGCCGGCAACCTAAGAGTACAGAAGGATTACCTGCAGAATATTAGCTATTTATGGTATAATATACACACCATGTTGCGAGATAGAAAAAAAGTACAACGATTATTCAGCATACTTGCTGCACTGATGGTGCTTGCTATGATTGCCATGGCAATTGGACCGTCCTTTTTAGGCTTTTAATTTTTTGTGTAGCTGGTTCTGCACATAAAACTGTATGCGAAATGTAATCCTGAAGCCAAACGAAGAGATTGTAGTGGTGTTTCGCCAAAGCAGTGCAGTGCTGGTTCCTGCAGCAGTTCTTGCTTTGCTATTGCTCGTTGCCCCATTATGGTACGCTGCCCGTCATGCTGCTCTTGGGGGTTTGTTTGCGGTGTATCCAGTTTGGGCGCTGCTCGTTGTGGTGTGGTTCTTGCACAAGTTTTTTTTGTGGCACAGAGAAGTATATGTAATTTCGACTGGCCGGTTTATAAAAATGTCTCACGAGAGCTTGTTTCGCAGAACAGTTTCTGAAACGGCGCTCGATCGAGTTTTAAATGTCAGCTTGCGCACGACTGGGCCATGGTCAATGCTCGCTGGCTTTGGGGATATAGATGTGCAAGTGGTCGGTAGGGTAGAACCGCTTGTAGTGCGCTCGGTGGCGAGACCAGCAGAGGTAAAAGAGTTCTTGTGGCGATTACACGAACAAGTATTGGAACGTTCGGGTAGGGTGCATGGTATGCAGGAGTTTTCCACGCCACAGCAAAAAATAGTAAATTAGTTTCATGCTTCCACAAAAACCAAAAATATCTTTCATGTCGAGCCGGTTTGTGGTTGTGTTACTTTTAGGCAGTCTGGCGATTCTTTCTTTGTCCCAGTATCAAAAGTGGGAAGCACAGAAAAAGATTCAAAAGCAAATAGACGCACTCAAAGCAGAGTCGCAAGAAATTGGTGAAAAAAATGCGCAGTTGGAAAGTTCGCTGCAGTACTTGGCAAGCGCAGCAGCTACCGAACGCTTAGCAAGGCAGCAGTTAAATATGAAAAAAGATGGAGAAGTTGCTGTGGTGTTTCTTGCGGGAACCAAAGAGACAGCCGAGCAAGTAGCAGAATCCAAGCAAATTCCTGTTTGGAAGCAGTGGTGGGAGTATTTCTTTGTACATTAGTATTTGCACTCTATGAAAATTGAACAGACGCATATTCGTAAGTTTCTCTTAGTGGCGGGCGGTGCGGTGTTGATTGCCTTGTTGTTTGTGTTGTGCGCGACTGCTTGGTTTTATATGGGCTCGCCCAGTGAAACCAAGGAGCGCTTTGCCGCAGCGGCTGGTATACCACTCGGTAAAGTGGGTGGAAGGTACATAGGCGCAGACGAAGTCATGGCTTGGTCTACAGCTGCTACAAAAACGACCCTCCCTGAAGGGTATTCACTTTCTGAGTCACTCTCACTCCGAGCTGTGGCAGATGGAAAAGTTGGCGTGTCTTCTGGTGATATAGTTTTGGCAACACAAGCATTGGGCCAAGACGCGGAATATGTAAAGTATTCTCAGGCTGTGGGTACAGATGTTGCTGCGCGAACGGTACTAACTGATTTTGTTTTGGGTTATAAACTACGTCAGTGGTATGCCCAGCACTCTGAATTGGAACCGGCATTTCAAAAACAAGTAGAACAAGTGAAGACAGCTTTTACCAAAGGGCAAGACTTTAACACTGTCGCTACTGCTTATAGTGCTGATTTAGCAACCAAATATTTTTCTGGAGACTTGGGGTATATTGATGTGTCCGAAGCTGTGCCAGAGTACGCAGAGGCGGTAGAAAAATTAGAGAAAAATAAACTGACTGTTGTGTATACTCGGTATGGTGTGCACTTTGTAGAATTGCTCGACACTGTTTTAAACGGACAAAAGACCATGGTGAAGCTTCGTGAAGTAGTGGTAGAACCGCAGCAGTTTGATGTGTGGCTTGCCTCTGAGGTTTCCAAGCAAAAAACAACGTGGTACTATGGCCGTAAATAGGCATTGTGCAAAGTAGTCAGAACTTGGTAAAATACGAACTGTGACCTTCAAGTGGTCACTCTTGCGGGATTAGTACAATGGTAGTATGAGACCTTCCCAAGGTTTAGACACGGGTTCGATTCCCGTATCCCGCTCCAACACAAATACTCCCAAAGCGGAGTATTTGTGTTGGATAAGGCGGTAGGGAATCGAAAAGAGCGCTCCCGACGTTACGTCGGGGCTGCGCCGCGACCATTTGGAGCGGTGCAGAGCGGCGGGGTTGCGTTAGGCGTCGTACGAATCGACCATGAGCTTGTCGAATGGAAGATGAGTACAGCCGTGGGCGACCGATTCCCGTATCCCGCAAAAGCGTTTGAGTAAAGATTTGTGACTGAACTATGCAAATCTTTCACTCCGAAGGTGTCGTCTAAAGACTACTATAGTATGGAAATCACACTTTACATTGCAACTACCGCTGATGGTTTTATAGCTACTTCTGATGGGAATTCAGACTGGGTGTCCAGTGCTGACGCTGCATCATTCGAGGCAGCTGCGAAAGAACAAGGTGCAATTATCTTAGGAAGAAAAACCTTTGAGCAATTCCAAGGTGAAATTTACCCTATCCAAGGTATTCGTAACTATGTATTAACCTCTTCTTTGCCTAGGGAGTCGTCTGAAGTATTGGTTAAGTTTGTAGGTGGGGAGCCACAAGATATAGTTAAGAGTATAGAGGTTGAGGGTGTCGTAAAAGCTTTGTTAGTAGGCGGGAGCCACGCAAATGGCGCTTTTTTCCGCGCTGGTTTGATAGATAAAGTGATCATTAGTGTGCACCCATTGTTTTTAGGGAGTGGTATGCCTGTATTTGCAGATTCTGAGATGGTGCAAAAATTACGGTTTGATTCTTCAGAACGAATGGACGACGGCTTAATTAAACTATATTATACCGTTATCAAATAACAACTTGCCGGCTTAGCTCATCTGGTAGAGCGAGGGTATCGTAAACCCTAGGTGATCGGTTCGAGTCCGATAGCCGGCTCCAGCCTTCGCCAAGGCTATGGCTGGCTTACGCCACTGTAGATTTTGTGAGGATTGGCACTGCGGTTATAGTATTTACGAAAAAGAAGGCTGCGCGCCGAAGCTTCACGCGAAGGCGGGCATTTTATCGCCAAGGCTACGGCTGGCTTACGCCACTGTAGATTTTGTGAAGATTGAAAACCTGTGATTATTTAGGATGTAAAGCATATTTTATAGTGTTTATTATTCCTTCTAATGGATAAACAACTTTTAGCTAAGATTAATTCTCTGTATAGCCTCCCAACGCTGTCTTACAAAGGTAAAGCCAAGGGTGGTTTTTTAAGTGATAACTACGTTTTACAAACCAAGACAAGTACATATTTTCTTAAAAAGTATCGTCAGTCTGTCGGTGATAGATTACCAGTTATAACCAAGACAGAGCAATTTTTTGCAAACGCAGATATTCCAATTATTTTACCAATCCTCACTAAAAAGGGCAGCAGTTTTTTTAGTGTCGAAGGGTATCACTATAGTCTTTACCCATTTATTTCAGGGAAAACATTTGACCATAATAATAGAGTTCCGACCATGGCGATGGTTGCATCGATTGCAAGAAATCTTGCCAAGATGCACCAAATTAGTCGGAAGGGTTTTCCGTTGTTTTCAAAAGCACAACTGAGTGAATGGGATGTGAATAGAATAATGAGCGATGAGTCACGAGACGGCTTTTATTTGTATGCACACAAGATCCTAGACGTGCTAAAAGCAAAAAAGAGGAAAACTAAATTTGATTTGTTGGCGGCGAAAGTAGTAAAGCTGAAATTGGGAATAGTGCAGTCTGTGCCTACCTCTTTCAAAGGGTTTACTTTAGGGAAGCCGCACATTGTGCATGGAGACTATCATGCGCAAAATGTATTTCTGAACGGTAAGGGGGAAGTAACACATGTGTTTGATTTGGAAAAAACAGATGCAAGGCCAAGGAGTTTGGAGTTGGTAAGGTCCATGTTGTTAATTTGTTTTTCAGGTCAGTTTACTTCAGCGCGTTTTGCTTTAGCAAAAAAATATTTGGCTGCATATAACGAAATATATCCAATACCTGCAATAGAAGTAGAGAGTAGCATTCGCTTGCTTTACTATAAACACACACTCAATTTGTGGATAGAAAAAGGGCACTATTTTAACGACTTTACTCGAGCAGATGTATTGCTCGATGGCGAGCTGAGGTATCTTCGGTATATGTCCAAGAATATGAACCATTTTATTAAGCGTGTTTTGTCATAAGGTATTGGCATGCAGCATCTTTTGGGTGTTTTTAGCTTCATCAACCGCGAAAGCGGTTTTAATTTTGCTCTTTCTGGTACTTTGACCCCATAGGTGCAAAGTGCTATATTTAAGCTGAAATGATAGAAAAAACGACCAAAATCAGCGATACGACCCAAAATCCAGTAGACATGGAGCAACTGGCGCAAGAAGAAGCTCGTCTGAAAGCTTTTACTGGAACAGACCACGCTTCTCCAGTGGCAACTGGTAAGATGTTTGTTGCGGTGTCGTTGTATGGAGCTGCGGTTGATTTTGGACTCGCAATTTTAGTGCCATTACTTGCTGCTGTCTATGGGGGAAGGTGGCTTGCCGAACGAATTGGTCATCCCAGTATAGTGCCACTGGCAATAGTACTTGCCTTGGCAATATCGGCTGTAGCCATATATAAACAAATTCTCTCATTAAAGCGGAAGGCAGGGCTATGATTGTAGCGTTACCGCCACTCGCGGCAGAACAATTATTTACTGTATCAGGATTGCCTGTTACCAACACCATGGTGAATGCATGGTTGGCTTTGGCAGTCTTTTTTGTGCTTGGAGTTTGTGTCCGGTTCTTTTGGATAAAAAATGTATCTGCACTGGGCGCTCCATTGGGCGCGCTTAATTTTATGGAACGCCTTGTCGAGCTCGTACTTGACTATATGGATAGAGTGACCAATAACCGTGCTCGGTCGCTTCGGTTATTACCAATTGTTGGCAGCTTATTTTTGTTTATATTGACTGCGAACTGGATGGGTTTGCTCCCCGGTACGGGGTCTATTGGACTTTGGGTGACGCATGAAGGTGCAAAAGAATTTTTACCACTCTTTAGACCAGCAAATACAGATTTAAATATGACATTGGCCATGGCGGTGTTAGCTGTGGTAGCTTCGCATGTGCTGGGTGCAGTAACGATTGGGTTTGCTTCCTATGCTGGTAGATTTCTAAAAATTGCGCCGCTCGTAAAAGCCTTCCGTGATGTAAGTCCTGTGGGCATACTTGTCGCTGTGGTGGAATTCTTTGTGGGCATAATAGAAATTTTTTCAGAGGTTGCGAAGATGGTTTCTCTGTCGTTGCGTTTGTACGGCAACATTTTTGCAGGGGAGGTACTACTGACGGTTATCGCGTCTTTGGTGAGTTTTTTTGTGCCACTACCTTTTATGGTGTTGGAAATTATTGTCGGCTTAGTGCAAGCGACAGTATTTTCTATGTTAACGCTAGTCTATTTGAATATGGCAATGACAGAGCATGGAGGACATGTAGAAGCTCACGAAGGCCCTGTTGTGATAGAAACAGGGGTGCGTGGGTAACCATTAGCGAGGTGGTCTTGGTTTAAAATATTTTAAACCAGAGCCTGCTTGTTAATTAATCAGTAAGGCAAGTCTTGACGTTAATAATACAATCATACCCGTCAGTTGGACTTTCTTACGCAAAGGAACGTTATGGAGTCAGAAGCAATTATCGCAATCGCAAAAGCATTTACTATCGCCATTGGCGGTATGATTCCTGCACTCGCAATTGGTAAGACTGCATCGAAAGCGATGGAAGCAATTGGCCGAAACCCAGAAGCAGCAGACAAGGTGTTTGTACCGATGTTGCTATCTTTGGCTTTTGCTGAAGCTATTGCTATTTATGCGTTGGTCGTTACCTTTACTTTGTAAATTTCTATCGGTGCATGAGTTGTGTACTAAGGGGTTGGCCCTTGGTGCATGCTCTCAGTAACTGATGATGTAATTTTATGGACTTTTCTTTCATTGAACTTTTTATACACACTGCTCATGCTGCAGAGGTCGCTCATGAAGCGACAGAGTCTGTTAGCGGTGTTGCTGCGCTCGGTGTAAATGGTACTTTGTTTGTCGCGCAGCTGGTTAACTTCACTATTATATTCTTTGTGCTATGGCGTTGGGTGTTTAAGCCTATTGCGGGACATCTGGCTGAACGGACGCAAAAAATTGAGCAATCACTCAAAGACGCAGCCCTCATTAGGGAACAAAAAGAAGTATTCACCTCATGGCAAGCAGAACAGATGAAATTAGCTCGTGTTGAAGCAGCGGAGATTGTTGGAAATGCCAAGCAAGAAGCAGAACTGTTGAAGTCCGAGATACTAACCAAAGCAAAAGAAGAGCAGCAAGCGATTATAGCTTCTGGGCATGCACTGTTAGAGCGTGAACAAGAGCACATGCTTGTAGAAGCAGAGCAAAAACTAGCTAGTCTGGTAGTACTTGCTACAGAAAAGGTCCTCCGCGAAAAACTGACAAATGAGTCAGACGCAAAACTCGTGGCACATGCAGTTCAAGCAGTTACCACAGCACAAACTAAATCAAACGTATGAAGCCCACTGTAGAACACTATGCCCACGCGTTTGTTGCTGCATGTCATGACTCTGGTGACGCAGCAGTAGATGCAATTATCGAAAACTTGTTACTGGTAGTACGCGCAGATGGCAATGAGTCGCTTATTCCTGAAATAGTACACGCAATAGAAGCCTTGCTCGAAACAGAGCGTACTGCGCCAGAAGGTAGCGCGACATTTGCCCGAGTCACAACAGCAGATAAATCTACGTTCGATACACTGCACACTGCCGCGGGCGCTGTGCTCCGTGATCACAAAGGGGTTGATGATGCCTTGGTTGGCGGAGTGGTCATTCGAGTAGATGACACGTTGGTAGATGGTAGTATCAAGGGTGAACTTGCGCGTATGCAAGAGCAGTTGTCTGAATAATGTGAATTTTAAAGAGTAATACTATGCAAAAAGCAGATGCAATTTTAAATACACTCAAAGCACGGCTACAAGATTATTCTGCAGCGCCGGAAGTGCAGCATGTGGGCACTGTATTGGAAGTGGGTGATGGTGTTGCGCGCGTATCTGGTCTGTTTAAAGTAGCGAGCATGGAAATGGTAGAGTTTTTGCCGAGCGAACACAGCAATGGTGACCCATCGAAAGTATATGGTGTTGCTCTGAACTTAGAAGAGCGTGTAGTTGGTGTTATTGTGCTAGGCGATTTTCATGCAATCAGACAAGGTGATACAGTACGCGCTACCGGAAGGATTTTGTCTGTGCCCGTAACCGAACTACTTATTGGACGAGTTGTATCCGCGCTTGGCGAAGCAAAAGACGGTAAGGGTGAGATTAAAAGTAAACTGACCTACCCAGTAGAAAAGTTGGCACCAGGGGTTATAGACAGACAATCAGTCAAAATCCCTGTGCAAACAGGTGTGAAAGCAATCGACGCACTTATCCCAATTGGCCGAGGGCAACGTGAATTGATAATTGGCGACAGGCAGACAGGGAAGACCGCGTTGGCTATTGATACTATCTTAAACCAGCACAATCAAGACATGATTTGTGTCTATGTTGCGATTGGGCAAAAAGAAAGCAAAGTGGCAAAGATTGTTGCAGAATTGGAAGAGCGAGGGGCGATGCGGTATACCATTGTGGTTTCGGCATCTGCGTCTGAACCGGCGGCATTGCAGTATATTGCTCCCTACGCTGCTACATCTATGGCAGAGTATTTTATGGATCAGGGGAAAGATGTACTCATTGTGTACGACGATTTGTCTAAGCAGGCGGTGGCGTATCGCGAGATTAGTTTGCTTCTGCGTAGACCACCAGGGCGAGAAGCATACCCTGGCGATGTGTTTTACCTCCACTCCCGGTTGCTTGAACGTGCTGCAAAATTGAGTGATGCACGTGGCGGTGGGTCAATTACTGCATTGCCAATAATCGAAACGCAAGCGGGTGACGTTTCTGCGTACATTCCTACCAACGTTATTTCTATTACTGACGGACAAATTTTCTTGGAAAGCGATTTGTTTTACAAAGGTGTGCGCCCAGCGTTGAATGTGGGTATTTCGGTGTCTCGTGTTGGATCAAGCGCACAAACCAAAGCAATGAAAAAAGTGGCTGGGAAGTTAAAGCTCGCGCTGGCGCAGTTCCGTGAGTTGGAAAGCTTTGCACAGTTCGGCTCAGATTTAGATGAAGCAACACGTAAATCGCTTGAGCTGGGAAGGCGAGTTACAGAAATTTTGAAGCAGCCACAATACTCACCAGTACCATTGGAAGAGCAGGTAGTTGTGTTGTACGCCGTGAACAACGGTTATATGGATGCAGTCCCTGTGGAAGAGGTGCGAGCGTGGGAGAAGGGTTGTATAGAGTACATGCGTACGCAAGGCAGAGAAGTGTTAAAAGCGATTGCTACACGAAAAGAGCTTTCTGAAGACATAGAGCAACAACTTATTGCAGCATTGCAGAATTTTCAAACTACTCGAGAGGTTTAACGGAGAAGTCAAAGAGACATGCCAGGAACACAAGAACTTACACGACGAATAAAAAGCATAAAGAGTACGCGTAAAGTCACGCGCGCTATGCAAATGGTGTCTGCGAGTAAGATGCGGAAAAGCCAAGTGGCAGCGCTTGCAAGTCGCGCGTATGCGCTCCAAGCAGAAAAACTCTTGCGCGTATTGCACTACGAAGCTACTGACGACGCTGCTACTCAAGATGACGCAGAAGAAGTTATCCCAGCCATCTCTGGGCTCTTACAGCAAAGCCCAAGTGCACGACGTGTGGCTGTGGTTGTGGTGTCTACCAATAGAGGGTTGGTCGGTAGTTTTAACGCAAACTTGTGGTATACGCTTCGTGAGCTTGAACGGCTGCATGGGGCAGATGCCATAGATTACTATATAGTAGGTCAGAAAGCTATGGATGTGGCCGTTCGGTTAGGAAGATCTGTCGCAGCGCACTTTGTGAAAGCAGATGCGCCGCGTATGGATACAGATGTCTATCCAATGGCGCTCTTACTTGAGAAAGGGTTTCGAGAAGGGGTATATAGTCAGGTGTGTGTGGTATATAACAAATTTATTTCTACCTTGGCGCAAAAAGTAGTAACGGAACAGCTCCTCCCATTGCAGCTGCAAGCGCATGAGACGGGGAGCGAGAATAATTCAGATTTTCTGTTTGAGCCAGACCCTGTAGGGGTTCTTACACAGTTACTGCCGAAAGTATTTGAAAGCAGGTTGTATCAAGCGCTGCTCGAAAATGATGCGGCAGAACACAGTGCGCGGATGCTTATGATGAAGAACGCAACCGATAGTGCTGGAGATATTATTGCAGACTTAACCCTGACGTATAACCAGTTGCGACAGAATAAGATTACAACAGAGTTAAGTGAGATTACGGCGGGGAAGATAGCACTTGAGTGACGAGTCATCAAACATTGAAGCATTAAACATATAAGCATTACCGCAAGCACTTTCGCTTGCAAGCGTATGCAATTGTATTACTAAGTTTATGGCAAAAAAAATTACTACAACAACACGAGATACTATGGTAGGCACAATCGTACAAGTCATTGGGCCGGTTGTGGATGTACGCTTTCCGGATACGGTACCAAACATTTATGCTGCATTGCGGGTGACCGAAGGGGAGCGGGTAATTACTCTCGAAGTGCAACAGCAACTGAAGAATAAAGTAGTCCGTACTATCGCGCTTTCTGCGACCGATGGTTTGAAGCGTGGTATGGAAGTTTCTTTTGTGGCAGAAGTTATAGAAGTTCCTGTGGGGAAACAGACGTTGGGTCGCATGTTTAATGTATTGGGCGAACCAATAGATGGCAAACCACTCGAGGGTGTGGACACAAAGTATCCTATCCACAGACAAAGCCCAGCGTTAACGGAGCAGGCCACGAGCAATGAAATTTTGGAAACAGGTATTAAAGTGATTGATCTTATTTGCCCTATCTTAAAAGGTGGGAAAGTGGGACTTTTTGGTGGTGCGGGTGTGGGTAAAACAGTGGTTATTCAAGAGCTTATTAACAACATTGCTAAAGCACATGGTGGGCTTTCTGTGTTTGCCGGCGTTGGTGAGCGTACAAGAGAAGGGAATGATTTATTTACGGAAATGACTGAGTCTGGGGTTATCGATAAAATGGCAATGGTGTTTGGGCAGATGAATGAACCACCAGGGGCTCGTGCTCGGGTAGCTTTGACTGGGCTTGCAATGGCTGAATATTTCAGAGACGCATCCAAAGCAGATATTTTGTTGTTTGTAGATAATATTTTTCGATTTACCCAAGCGGGGAGCGAGGTGTCTGCGCTACTTGGTCGTATTCCATCTGCAGTAGGGTATCAGCCAACACTTGCCAGCGAAATGGGTGAACTGCAAGAACGTATTACGTCTACTCAAAATGGCTCTATTACTTCCGTGCAAGCGGTGTACGTGCCAGCCGATGACTTAACGGACCCAGCACCAGCAACAACGTTTGCTCATTTGGACTCCACAGTAGTACTTTCGCGTGCATTGTCCGAACTGGGTATTTACCCTGCGGTTGACCCGTTAGATTCTACTTCTACTATTCTGGATCCAAACATTGTGGGGGACCTGCACTACGAAACTGCACGTGCGGTTCAGAAGACTTTGCAGCGCTATCGTGACTTACAAGATATTATTGCTATCTTAGGCATGGAAGAACTGCCTGAGGAAGACAAGTTAATTGTGTCGCGTGCTCGAAAAATCCAACGATTCTTAAGTCAACCATTTTTTGTGGCGGAAGTATTCACTGGCACTCCTGGGCAATATGTATCACTCGCAGATACTGTTTCTGGCTTTAGTCGTATCTTGGCTGGTGAGTTTGACCATTTACCAGAGCAAGCGTTTTACATGAAGGGTAGTATCGACCAAGTTTCTTAAATTCAAACCATCTTTGTATGAGTCAATTACAGTTAGTTTTGGTGAGTCCAGAGCGAACTATGTATAGTGGTTTTGCCGAGAGCGTGAGTTGCCAAACAGAAGACGGCGAGATTACTATTTTACCGCACCATACGCCGTTGTTAACAACACTACGCGCTGGTGAGTTGCGCGTACTGGTAGATGGACAGGTGCAGCTATTCCACGTTGGGGGCGGTTTTGCAGAAGTGCAAGCTGGATCTTTGGTTATTATTTTGGCAGACGCCAGTGAACGTGTCTCAGAAATTGATGCAGAACGCGCGGCAGATGCATTGCAAAGAGCGAAAGAACGGTTAGCGCAAGAATCGTTAACCGATAGGGAATATGCAGCTGTTGCATCGTTAATAGAACGAAATGCAGCTCGCTTGCAAATTACTCGAAAGCATTCACACAGAAGGCGCAGTCCGGTGACGAGTGAGGGAGTGTTGGAGGAATAGAGAATAGAGAATAGAGGGTAGAGGGTAGAGGGTAAAAAAACTTTTTGCATAGCAAAAAGTTTTTTTAGTACTATTTTCGAATTACGAATTACGAATTACGAATTACGCATTACGAATTACGCATTACGAATTACGCATTACGTATTTTGATTTTCTACTTACTACTTTCTACTTACTGATTACTAATTCTTCTATTTCTTCTGTACTTATTACGCATTACGAATTACGCATTACGTATTTTGATTTTCTACTTACTACTTTCTACTTACTGATTACTAATTCTTCTATTTCTTCTGTACTTATTACGCATTACGAATTACGCATTACGTATTTGTAATTATCTGTTGTGGATATATTATTTTGTATTTGAATTTCTCTTTCAATTCTCTACTCTCTATTCTCTTTTTACTATTTTCTACTTACTAATTACTCTTTACTATTCTCTACTCTCTATTCTCTACCCTCTATTTTAAAAAGTTATCAACAATTTTTTCTTGACATTGAATTTCGTTACTCGCTATAATTGATGTGTACAGTTTTTCTTTTACAAAAAAAGAAATAGAAAATATTCCTACACACGTAGGTTGATGAAAAATAAAAATCATCAAAGCGTATCACGCACTACAAGAAACACAGAAAGAAATTTATTCTATCCTACTTGCGATCTGCTAAAAGGTTACAACCTCTCTGCAGAGCGGTAGAAAAATTAAGGAACACAATCTTTAAATTAAATTTGTGTTCCACGGAGACTCAAAAAAATGGCAGCAAAGAAAAAAGCCAAAAAGGCTACAAAGAAGACCGTCAAGAAGGCAACCAAAAAGGCCTCCAAGAAGCGTCTTTAATTTGTTCTTCGCTTAGGCGAAAACAAATATAAAACCACTAAGTTTTTACTTAGTGGTTTTATTTATGCCTAAAATTGACTTGCAAAAAGTCTTAAATTGTTGTACAATATAGATTCTCTTGTGCAGAGTATTCTGCTACTAGGGAGCTCTATTATATTGAACTATATGTCTGAACCACATTTTGAGTTACCTAAAAATTTAACACCACGAGACCCTGCAGATAACGATAGGGAGATAGAAGAAATAGTAAGCCCTATCCAGCCAGAACCAAAGCACAAACATTTTAAAAGTGGGCTTATCCCTTTGTTGTTAGTTCTTTTGTGCGCAGGTGTGGGTGCGGTTGTGCTCTACGATGCGTGGCCAAAGTTTGAGTACGGTGCAAAAGAAGCGAAAGCACCAGAAGTTGTTGCGCAAGCAGTCGTACCAACACCATCAGTCATAGAATCCGTACAAGTACCAACACCTACACCACTCGTCTCAAGCATTGCGACTGATGTACCCAGTGTAGTTGCTGTGGTGCCAGCACCAACTCCAGTAGTAAAGGTTGCAGGAACGAGTACGACTCGTACGAAAAAAGCTACAACGTACACCGCAGTAGATGGCGTACGCATAGCGCTTGCTGCAGGGGAAACCGCTTCTACCGGCGAAGGTGTTACGGTGGTATATGCTGCTAGTGGTGCTGTATTGCTTCGTGTTGAACAGTCTGCATTCTTGCTGGACACACCAGCAGCGCTCGGGTATCAGCTTGCTTTAAGCCCAGATATCTCTCGCTTGCAGTCTACATTCTTTGGTGATTATCCAGCGTTCTCTTATGTCCAAGCAGGGCACAAAGGCATGGCGATTATCCGTGGTCAGGTTGTGTACTATGTTACCGAACGTGCCCAAAATCAGCTTTCTAAATTTTCTGTACAATAACAAACAATGAAACATATTTTAGGAATATTTAATCCCGAATGGGAACTCGTAGCGGTTGTTGAGTTTGCAGGTAGCGATATGCATCTGCGAACACTCGGCGAGCATTCCTGTGAGCAGATTGTGGTAGACACACTCACTCGTCTCCGGGGAAACGCAGCCGAATCGAGGCAGCCAGAAAAAGATGAAACAGGTTGTGTTACAGGGTTTAAATCTTTTACTCCCGAAGAAGACGGCTATATCGGAGCAGTGGGCGATGAACTGAGAAAAGTTGGTGCTCGAGTATTTGAGTTCGACGCAGAGCTTGAAGCATTAGTCCGGCTTATCCCTGTTCCTGCTCGGCAACAATTGTTGCCCGAAGTGCTCTTTATGGAAGCTTCGCTTGCTCGTGAAGTGCTATCGCATATTACTATGTAATTATCCGTGCACATGCATGTTGGAATACAACGCACATGTGCGCATAAGGAACTTCTATGACAAAAATTTTACAAAATAAGAAAGTGTTCGCTGCCTTTTTAGGTATCGTGTTTGCACTTTCTGCGTTCCAGTTCGCTGGTGCGTCTCTGAATTCGAATTATACTGCTATTAAAAATAGACAAGCGCGTTTTGCAGACACAACGACCGGTGGTGCGGTTATTACTGCTCCAGATCGTTTGCCAGTGGTTACACCAACGCCTACACCAGCTGCTCCTTGTGCGATCATTCGCCCAGTTTCTGCAGTTGCTTCTGCTGTGCTTTCTGCTCCAACCGATGCAGTAAAAGCAATAGACAACGACGTGAATACCATGTGGAATTCAGGTCAGTTTGCAACACAAGAAACACCAGTGTGGATCGAATTAAACTTAGGGGCAGTGTACGATGTGCAAGGTCTCCGAGTGCATGTTGCACAAAATCCAGATGCGAGCAGCCAACCAAAGCCTGCAGCACCTTTCCATGTCATTTTGACTGGTGAAAAGGCAAATCCAACCACTGTTTCTACTACTTTGCACAAAGACTTGTACAACAAGACTTGGGAAGAAGTATCATTTAATACAGTCGCCACGCGAACACAATATGTACGTGTATTGACTAAAAGCTCTCCTTCTTGGGTAGCTTGGTACGAGTTAGAAGTATGTGGAAACCCTTCTGGTCCAGTGGTAACGCTGTGCCCACAAGCACGAGTACAGATAACGCAGCTGGCTTTGACTGTCGGTCAGACCACGACCGTTTCTGCTCCAGCGAATTGGTATGGTGGTTCCTTCCACACCACAAACCCTCAGGTAGTTACCGTAAATGGCACTACCATCACCGCAGTGGCTGCTGGTACTGCATCTATCTACGGAATGGGGTTCCGTGTTGGTCAGAACTGGCCATGTACAGCTGATGCTGTTATGGTTACCGTTACTGCGCCACAGATACAACCTTTTATTGGTGGATACGGTGTAGTCAGTACTTGTATGAGCCGCATGCATACCATTTCTGCAGTTTCTCCAGTACCAGCGGAGATTCGCTTTACTGAACTTCGCCTTGAAAAAACTCCTGCGAACCCAGGAAATTACACTGGGCCTCGGGTAGTTACTCTGACGAAGCAAGCAGATGGTGTATACCGTGGTAGTATTACGGTATCGACAAACCATTTCCCTGCAGGTACTGCTGCAATCTTTCGATTGTTTAGTACCTCTGGTGTGCAAATTCACCCAGGGTATGGTGCAGTCAGTCATGATTATGACGCACACTGCGGAAGCTAGTGTGATGAATAGCAAATATGAAACCCGTACGAATTTCGTACGGGTTTTTTGTTGGGCTATTCTTGGCTAACTGGTTGCCAGCGAATGGTGTAGAGGCTCGATTTTTCTGTTCTTTGATACAGTTTTGCTTTTGGGTTTTCCTCTTTGTAAGCTTGGTATGTTACGAAGTCTGCAAATGGGCGCAGCCCAGTTTGTTCGATTAAAAAGATGGTGGGATTATTTTTGAATTGCACCATGCTCCCAACTTTGATGCTTGTCGGCAATTTTGCAGGATTAGCCCTGCTGGGGAAGTTAAGGACGATGTCCATTTGGGGTTTCTGCTTGCCTTCTTCTGGCTCTATAGAAAGTGGGTAATCGCCCCACCACGGGCCGCTTGACCAGTATATGGCTCCAACGAGCTCGTCGTTGTTGTCGACTGTGTCGAGCATGTTTCGCATGATTGCGAGCGCTTGTGGGTCAGCGCTGGGGGCTCCGTATTCGGTAAGTATACCGCGTACTTTATGTGTTTTGAGCCATTGAAGGAAGGGGAGGATGCGCTCAGTGCCCAACGTGGCTGCGCTGGTGACTTTGCTTGCATATGTGCCGGTGAAATCTTTGTCAAAGTAGATGTGCGCTGCATAGAGTAGTTTTCCTGCAGGGTCAGCAATGAGCAAATCGCGGTTGTTGTCCTGCCAAAAATAGGCGCTTTGCCAGCTATATCCAGGGATAAGCAGAGTAGTTTTGGTGTCTACTTTTCGAATTTCGGTCACGGTGGTTTGCATGATGTTTTTCCATGCAGTACTACCACCCGGTAAGTCGTGTGGCTCGTTCATGAGTTCGGCTCCCCACAACGCTGGTTTTTGCTTTAACGCAGTGAGTAGCTTTACCCAAACGTCGGCAAGGGCAGCGTTATCTTCTTCTTGTAACGGTGTGTGGTAGTAGCGTCCGTAATTGTGCAGATCAAGAATTACTTTGGTGTTTGCTGTTGCAGCAGAGTCTAAAAATGCCGCAAGCGCGGTAACGCCGCTCTGGTTTAGTTCGCCAAATTTTTTTGCTTGGAGGCGTTCCCAGAGAAAGGGGAGTCGGACCACGGTTAAGCCTTTGCTGGAAAATGAGGTAAGAATTTCTGTATCGGTTGGGTATATATAGTCTTTGCCTTCTACCCCTGGGAGCTTCTGGGGGCCGAATTCTGCTCCGCTGCGGTTAACGCCATATACTTTTTCTGGGCGGGGTGCGCTTGCTCCGTCTGCTCGGTTGCTACCGGACACAAATGGAAAAACCACCGTAAATAAGCAGAAAAGCAATAAAATTTTGTGTGATTTAGCCATTGACTTTTTTCTCAAAATATGATTTAATTACATAACTAAGCCAAGAATTGGCCAGTTAGTCAAGGACTCACAGTATAACCTATTTTGGCCCGCTATGCACCATTCCGTAATTGTCATTCCTACATATAACGAAAAAGAGAACATTGGTACGATTGTGCCAATGATTTTTTCTGTTGCAAAAAAACTGGAACGAGAGGCGATAATTTCAATTCTGGTAGTAGACGATACTTCTCCAGACGGTACGGCAGATGTGGTTCGGGCAATGCAAGCGCAGTATCCAAACTTGCAACTAATTCTGGGGAAAAAAGAAGGCTTGGGGAAAGCCTACGTCCGAGGAATGCATCATGCGTTAACGGTCTTGGGTGCGGACTCAGTATTTGAAATGGACGCAGATTTGTCCCACGACCCAGAGGCAATCCCAAGCATGCTCAGAGAAATTTTGTCTGACAGTGCCGATTTTGTGATTGGTTCACGATACGTTTCTGGTGGGTCTATCCCACTCGAGTGGCCTTTCATGCGCAAGCTCAATTCATGGGCAGGAAACTTTGTTGCTCGCGTAGTTATTGGGCTCTATGGTATTCGTGATTGTACCGGTGGTTTTCGTGCCATTCGTGCTTCGGTGCTTCAAGCTGTGCATTTAGAAGAAATTCCAGTTGCAGGCTACGCTTTTCAAGTTAGCTTATTGCAACGAGCTGTTTTGGTTGGAGCACGGATATTGGAAGTACCAATTACTTTTCGTGACCGCGAAATTGGTGTGTCAAAGTTGCGACTGAAAGATCAAATTGAATTTATTTATAAATCCTTTACGTTACGCATTCATAGCCTGACTGTGCGCTACGGATTATTTGCATTACTATTTTCTGTTGTTGTAGCATTTTTCGCTGCTGTATACATGTCTACTGAGCACGTTGCTGCGTTTGTGGTAGGTATTTCTGTTTTGCTGTTGGCACAAGGTGTGTGGAATTTGTGGCTCATGATCCAAGTGTGGGATAACCCACATAAGACAGGTGAATATGGTTCACCAAAGACATATGAAGCGCCACAGTATTCTTTTACCGCACTGTTGCCTGCGCTACACGAAGAAGTAGTGATTGGAGATACTATTCGCGCTGTGCATGCAGTGGATTACCCAAGCCACTTAAAGCAGATTTTAGTCATTTGCCGGTACGACGACACGGGGACAATTGCAGCAGCAGAACAAGCGATTGCAGGTCTGGGCGAAGGTGCCAATGCGAAAGTACTGGTATATAACCGTATCCCAAGCAACAAGCCGAAACAAATGAACTTTGCTTTGGCAGAAACCACTGGGGATGTCGTTGTACCATTTGACGCAGAAGATGGACCACACAAAGATTTGTACCACATTGTAAACACCACCATGATTCGCCAGAATGCAGATGTTGTGCAGTCTGGGGTACAGCTCATGAACTTTGAAAGCAACTGGTATTCGGTGTACAACGTGTTGGAGTATTTCTTCTGGTTTAAGTCTGTCCTTCCGTATTTTGCTGCGCGTGGTGCAGTGCCTTTGGGTGGAAACACCGTATTCTTTAAACGAAAGTGGCTAGAACGAATTGGTGGCTGGGACGAAGAATGTTTAACAGAAGATGCAGAAATTGGGATGAAGTTGTCCCAAGCTGGTGCGCGTATTCGAGTTATTTACGAAGAACAGCACGCAACCCAAGAAGAAGCACCGCTTTCACTGGGCGTGTTTATTAAGCAACGTACCCGTTGGCACCAAGGGTTCATGCAAGTTATTGGCAAGGGTCAATGGCGTAAGTTTTTGACCGTAAGGCAGCAAGCATTGTCTTTGTACGTACTGGCATGGCCAGAAATCCAAGCGGTGTTGTTCTTGTACGCTTTTGTCTCTGCGGTTGCTTTGTTCTTTATTAAGCTTCCTGCATGGGCGACGGTCGTTTCTATATTGCCGTTGTATTTACTCGTTGTATTGTTTGTTGTGTGTGTTGTTGCACTCTACCAATTTTGCCAAAGTTACAACAAGAAGTTTCCGTGGTGGATGCCGTTTAAAATGTTAGTAGCATTTTATCCTTTTCAGATTTTACTTGGAGTATCTGCGCTGCGAGCTGTGTACCGACTATTGAAAGGTTCAACTGGTTGGGAAAAGACTGTGCACGTTGGGGCACACCGTGTGAGCGTACCGCTAGAAGTACCGTTAGAATAATATGAACGAACAAGAGATTTCACAATTACGCGCGGTTGGGTTACTCCCACAGTCTGAACAGACTGTGGCTCCTTCGGCGCACCCAACAGCGGCACCGACACATGTGCAGCATGTGCTTGCCACAGCAGACGATGCACTGGTGACCGAGCGTGGGGTGGTGACAACTCCAAAGATTTCTAAAATGTGGGAAATTGCACTGGTGGCAATCTTGCTCATTATTACTGCAGTAGCACATGGTACCAACATGTTGCAGTACCCATACTACGAAAACGACGAAGGGACTTATATGTCACAAGCGTGGTCCGTGGTTACCTCTGGAACTTTGAGCCCGTACACGTACTGGTATGACCATGCACCTGCTGGGTGGTTCTTTATTGCTGCATTTACCAAATTGGTTGGCGGATTCTTTGCATTTGGCACGAGCATAGACACGGGCCGAGTATTTATGTGGCTACTGCACGTGGTATCTGTATTTTTCGTCTATAGTATTGCCAAGCAACTCACCAAGGGGCGAGTACTGGCTGGGCTTGTCGCTGGATTAGTGTTTGCGTTATCTCCTCTGGCTCTCTACTTTGGCAGACGGGTGTTGCTAGATAATATGATGGTGTTCTGGGTGTTGTTGTCCTTGTGGACGTTAGTACGGGCAAAGGTGACCTTGCGCGCAACAGTGTTTGCAGCAGCTGCGTTTGGGGTTGCGGTGCTTACCAAAGAAACTGCGGTGTTTTTCTTGCCAGCATTTCTCTATGTGGTTTGGGCTGGTGTGCATAAATCACACCGTGTGTTTGGTTTGTCGCTCTGGGTGACTATCTCTGGCTTAGTGATTTCGCTGTATCCGTTGTACGCACTTATAAAGTCAGAATTCTTTCCTGCAAGCTGGTTTGGTTCGGGAAAGCACGTGAGTCTTTTGGAAACACTCAAGTTTCAGGCAGGGCGTGGTTCAGGGTTGCCGTTTTGGAATACCCAGAGTGAGTTTTACACCAACTTGGTAGAGTGGTTTCACCGCGATACCGCACTTATGGTTATAGGTGGGAGCGCCCTGCTCCTTGGGCTTGTGTTTGCATATGCACGCAAAGAGTTTCGCGCGCCGTTGCTATTTGCAGTGTGTATGCTGTGGTTTTTGATGCGTGGTGGTATTATTATCAACTTTTACATTTTGCCACTGATTCCATTTCTCGCTTTGCTGATTGGTCTTGTGGTGTCACTGCTTGCAGAATCATTTAGTAAATTTTTGGTGAGCATAGACTGGGCGAAAGGAATTGCGTATACGTATGCCGGTGCTGCAGTGGTTGCATGTGCGTTGTTCGTGGTGCCAATGCTTGCACAGTCTGGGGCGATTTACACAACAGACGAAACCGCGCCAATGAAACAGGCGCTCGAGTGGACCAAGCAAAACTTAGATCCGACTGCAGTTATGGTAGTGGACAACGCTATTTTTGTGGATTTGCGTGAAAGCCGTTTTGCTGGGGACCCTGCATTCAGCAATGCCGAGTGGTTTTGGAAAGTAGAAAAAGACCCAACAGTGTTTGCAGAGCGTATTGGTGGTGACTGGTTACACGTTGACTACGTGTTGTTGTCTCACGAAATGGTTCGCCAAATTAGTGACTATCAAATAACGTTGACCAAAGACATTTTGCCGCACACAAGTCTGGTGACTGGGTGGACTGGTGGGGGAGCGTTCTTGGATTTAGATAAATATATAAGTACAAATGGTGACTGGATGCGGGTGTACAAAGTGCATAGCCAAGAAGAGTTTGTAGGGGAAACACTCTGGCGTGCAGATGTAGCGCAGTATGTGCACAGCTATGGCCAAGTTGTGCCAGAGTCTGGTGTGACTACTGCAAGCACCCAAGCAGATATGCTGCTTCGTGCAGTGCTGGTAGATGACCAGAAGACTTTTGCTGGGTTGTGGGCATGGACCCGTGACCATATGCAACACCGACAAGGGGATAAGCTCGTTTCCGAAGGCTGGCAGAATGGTTCTGCTGCAGTAGATTACAACGCGTACCTTGCCCCAAATCAAGATATCGCTACTGCGCTTATTTTGGCAGGACGCAAGTGGAAACAAGCAGAGTACACAACAGCAGGAACAGAAATTGTTGCAGACATTTGGAACAAACTCGCTATTTCTGCAAATGGACAAACACTGCTTGCAAGTTCTACGAAGCAAGGTGTGCAAGAAAGCAGACTGGTTAACACCAGCTTGCTTGCTCCGGCGTCCTACCGACTCTTTGCGCAAGTGGATAAAAGCCGCCCATGGGCTACACTAGCAGACCAAAGCTATACGTTGTTGCCAAACACAACTGCAACACTTACGAAAGAACTTACTGTTTCTAAATCCGGGGTAATTACCAAAGTTACTTCTGGTGCATATGCACCTGCTGTTGTAGAGAAGCATGTAGCACAAGATGCTGTGTGGTTCGAAACTGATACTGCTCAGGCTTGGTTTACTACAAGCACTGGCGAAGTTGCAAGTCTGACTACGGCAACTGTGAAAGACAAGCAATTGGCACAAGAGCTGTACGCGGAAGCCATTGCAACACACTTTAACAGAACAGAAAAAGCATGGGCTACAGAACTCGGATTTACAGAAAAGAGTGCTCTGTGGCAAGCATTTAGTTTGTTTGCTCCAGACCAGCGACTTATATCGGTTCTGCGAAATATAACCCCAGTAGTAGCAACGAAATAGTTACTATGCATACTCGGGCAGTGCTGTGTGTGTAAAACTTGCACCCACGGCACTGCCCGAGTATGGGGCTTTGCAAATCTAGCATTTGTGCTAAAATATCCGCTGGTAAAAATGCCGTTTGAAACGTGCACGTAAGACTCTGGACGCCCAGAAATACTTGCGTTTGCGAACAGATGGTAGCACTGATTCCGCTACAATTTGTTGGGTGCCATACAGGTAGCCCGCCTCCACTCATTGTTTCCCAGAAATATGGGCCGACAATGTTTCGGATAGTGTCCACGAATCCATAAAAGCCGAAGGAGGCAATTATGAAACGCAGTTTATTTCGGTTGCTGCTGGTATTATTGATGAGCACAACTGCTCTCGCACAATATCAGATACCTGAAAGAGTAAGCGCAGCGCTCCCTGAGCGCATGTGCAACTCTTGCACAACACAGATTGCGCCACTGACCTGCTCGCCGATTATTGAATTTGATTTCTTTAGCGGCAACTCGGGCGGCGATCAACCGCGCCAGCTTGGCCACTTCGTTTTTAACCAGTTTTCCGAAGATTGGAAAACGGAATACTTCACGACAGATACATTCACTAACGCTTATGGCAAGACAGTAATCGGCCGTGACGAAGCGAAAAGTTGGGTGAAGTATAAAATCAGCATGAGTGGCTGGGTAGAGATTGAAGCCTGGCTCCAAGGGGCGAGTGTCCAAACAAGCGGAGAAAACCATTTTAGCGGGGGCGCTATCGAAATGCGCCTACGCGGGTATAAGAACACTCTTGGCGGCTTTACAGTTGTTGAGATGTGGTCTTCACCAGAGGGTTTTCGTCTCAGTTCATTTGGTTCGACATTGAATTATGGGAGCTTCGCTGGACTTCCCAGTATGCAATGTTGGAGCAATATGTCCATTAATGCGCCGGCGTACGGCGGATACAACCGGGTTGTTTTGAATCAAATCTTAAACGACTGGGACATGTTGTATTACCGGCCAGTCGAAGTTGGAAAGCCTGGGACGGACGTTTTGTTCAATTTTTTACCGGTTAAGATCACTTTTCCTGGCTGTTAAAATCTGCGCGTTTCGCAGGGGGTGGTTTAGCTATTTGGTTTGTTAGTTAGTGTTAAAACTAATGTAACAACCAAAGATGCTAAGCCACCCACCTTTTCCATTTCTGGTTAGTAGAGGTTTGTGCGTAAAGTATTTGCGCATGTACCTGTATTCAAACCAGTATATAGTTTCAAAAAACAAATATACACGTTTGCATGCAAAACTTCGACGCCTATGAAGTTATAGGATTGTTGGAGTTGTCCTTTCTCAATTCTCAGGGGGAGAAAAAGAAATGAAACAGTTCATTGTTTCAGTATTGCTTTGCGTGCTTCTATCGTTTGCTGTATTTGCACAAAGCTCAATCTTAGAGCGTCGTGTAGTAAATGCAGCGAGCTTTGAAGACGCAGTAGCGCCTGGGTCAATCGCAGCGATTTTTACCAATCCTACGCTTCATACCTCGGCTTCACTCAAAAACACGAAAATTACAATCACGGATCGCAGAAAAATTGCGCATTCGATTGAGACGATTTTCTTTTCAGCGCCTACGCAGACAAATTTCTACATTCCGAAAAATGTGGCAACTGGCCCTGCGGAGGTTGAAGTAAAAACTGGTGCTTTTGAGATTTCAAAAACTACGATAATCCTAACGCATATCGCACCTGGCCTGTTTTCCGCAAACTCCAACGGTGTTGGGGTTCCGGCGGCGGTTCTACTGCGTGTGTCACCTGGAGGAGTACAGACGTACATCCCTCTGTTTCGCTTTAGTGAAATAGAGCGGAAGTATGTACCTATTCCTATTGACCTTGCGACTGACAAAGTATTTTTGGTTCTGTTTGGAACTGGAATACGGAACAATCCTGCTTTAGAGGATGTAAAAGTCTTTTTGGGAAACGTGAGCGTGCCAGTGTATTACGCTGGCTCACAAGGACTACCAAGTACCGAACGGGAATTTTTGGGGTTGGATCAAGTTAATGTGTTGTTGCCGACAAACTTACCCTCTGGGCAGTATGTCGTGTCAATGAACACCGCCAATCTGCCAACTAACAACCTTGTCATACAAGTTCGCTAAAGGAGCATCGTCATGAACAGATTATTCGCAGCCGTACTTCTTAGTGCGGTATGTTTTTATTCATCTTCAGAGCAAGTATCTGCGCAAACAGCTCCTACGATAAGAATCACAGTCGTCAATGATTCTGAAGGAGTAAATAGGACCGCTCAGGGGCCGGTGCTTACAGTGCCTGCGTATGGTAAGGTGATCGCTATTTCAAACGCAGAAGCATACGGAAGATTGCCCAACGGTGGGTACGTGTGGAACGACGACCCTTCTAACCCATCACCGGGGATGAACGAAGAGTTGGTGGCGTTTATTGCCTGGGTCACCCCAAATATTTTTGACGTATGGCTTTCGGTGGAAAAGTTTTATCTTCCAACGAAAGACATTTTTCCAAGAGGCTTTGGCCCAGAGGTTGCCCTGCGTGTGACAATAAGCCACAAAGATGGCAAGCCACAGCTTCTTGTTCAAAACAAGCAGACTAAAATGGGGTTCCTGCAGTTTAACGTTCCAGGTGGTGATGCAACATTACCTCAAACGTTGAAAGACAGGCAACTCTCGGGGGTTGTGTGGACAACGCCTGACGGTACACAATTGATTTGTGGTCTTCAAACAAGTCCCGAAACATATACAGCCATGAGGATTAAAAAACCTGATGGTAAGTTTGTTGACTTTGTCACACTCACTCTTGAGCCGTGATTCGGTTGTTTCATTTCAAAACAAAAGCGATTGCTAGTTCTGGGGTGTTTATCCTAGAGTTAGTAATCGCTTTTTCCTTTTTTACTCTAGCCAGAGGTGCGAACTTCTGGCATACTGAAGGCAAACAAACAGTGCTGGTAAGCGAAGTGCTTGCCCATGCACTGTTTATTTATTTTCAAAATAAAATCACATACTGAGGAGGGGTGATGACTAAAAGAGAGATAGTATTTTGGTTTGTTGTTTTGTTCTTGCTAACGGCGCTGTTCTGCTTTGGGCCGTTAGTGGTTCAGATGATGATTGAATCTAAGAATACGAGCGCTGCTATGCCTTCGTATACGTTCTCAACACAAAAGGGTTACCCTTGCGCTTTGCATGGGTAACCCTTTTTCTTTTTTATACTTTATTTTATTGTTGTGCCGGTGCGGTAGGTGACGAATTCTGCTTGGTTTACGGTGACTACTTTTGCGGGGTCAATGTTCAGTCTGGTTGCAGCTGCAGGTGTGATGTAGCGTTTAACGCTGCCTTCTATTTTGTAGACTCTGGCGTTGTTCGCTACTTTTATGTATTCCACATCGTCGTACGAGTCGAGGATTTCTTGGTTTACCATAACCACGTCTTCCCATTTCCCGCCGTAGCTCAAGAATATTTGTGCATTGAGTACGGGCATTTTTGCGCCCCACAAGGTTACCCAGTATACAGTTGGGTCACCATCTACTCGCACATATTTACCCATTGGGGAGTTTGGGGTGTTGCTACCAATCGTAAATGCCTGTTTTGCTGTTTCGCTTAAGGTAAGTGCGAATGAGTCTAAAGTTGCTTGGGTCAAGCGATAGGTGCCAGTTTGTCCAATGAGCACTGTTGGGTTTAGGGTGAAGCCAGTAGCTGTACTAAATGCATTCACGCCGTATTTTGTTTGCAAGTAGTTTGCAACGTCGGTGCGCACTTGTGTTGGTGCCCAAGATGTAGCAACCACTGCGCCGGTTATCGTGTTCTGAAACGAAAAGACAATGACCGGAGTAAGGATGTTTGCGCTATTGTACGCCCAGCCAGACAATGTAGTCGCGCTGACGCTGTCTACATATCCTTCTGCTACTTTGGCGGTAGGAGTGGTTGCAGGCTTCACGACAAATGTAAATACTTTTTGAGCGGTTGCGCCAGTAGCATCAGTGACTTTTACGGGTACTTGGTAAGTGCCGGCAAAGGGCATTATTTGTCCGGAGTTTATCGAAACAAATGTACCATTGCTATTTAGCTGCGTGTAGCAGCAAGGGTAGGCGTTGTATTGCCCCGAAAGAGTGCTCCAAGTGTATGGAGCGGTGCCCCCAGAAGCAGCAAGGGAGATGCTGTACGCTGCACCAACCATGCCATCTTGGAGTTGGTCAGGAGTGGTAATGGCAAGTATTTGCGAGGTTGTACCGGTAATAGTGAATGTTGGGCCGTAGAATGGCGTTGCAGGTGTGCTGGTGACTGGTGTGCCATTGTTTTGTAGCGCGTCTAACCCAAGTCGCATAGTGCCAGCACTCGCTGCGCCAATAGATGCACTGACTTCGAGGCTCACGGTGGTGTTCGCCGGAATAGTCAGGGCAGGAGAAAAGGTAATGGTGGCATAGCGAGTAGCACCTTCTACCATGTTCAGTGTGATCGCTGTCGTGCCGACAAATGCAGTGCGATCTTTGTACAGTCTCATGTTGCTAAACTGGTCGCGGCTCGCAGAGTCAGAAACAACACGCAGAGAAGTGACAGTTGCAGGAGTGTTCCCAGCGCGTAGTCCGAAGTTGGCAAAAGTGTAGTTGCTGGTGCTGGCAGGGATAACGGTGGCAACACCAGACAATGACTCGCTCAGAGTAAGGGTACCGTTCGCGAGAGTGCCCGCAGCTGCGACTGGAATGCTTCTGCTACTGCTAGTGCCAGATTGGTTTGTAACGGCGAACGTAGCAGTACCTGTGCCATTACCCAGCAGTACATTGATTTGTGTTGCGCTTTGGAAGCTAATGGTACCAGTGATAGTCCCAGTAGAAACGAGCTGGTTACCGGTTGCTGCAAACGTGCCATAGAGCACGACGAATGCGCCGCTAGTTGCTTGCGAGTTGTTGTACTGTGGAGTGGCGTTTGGGTCAAAGCCTTGAATGCCGGTGAGTGTTGGGGCAGTGCTTGTGGTCCCACTGGCATTTACTTTCCAAGGGATAATACTGTACACACCAAGACCACTTCCGTCAGTCACGTGGACACCAAGTTCAAACGTGCCTGCTTGGGTTGGGGTGCCACTAAACACGCCAGAGCTTGCAAGCGTCATGCTTGTTCCGGGGTGTGTCAGGTACCATTTTTCAAAAACAATAGTGCCACTTCCAGTTGCAGAAAGCTGGGAGGAGTACGCTTGACCGACGGTGCCGTCTGGTAAACTTGTGGTGACTACCATGGGGGCAGCAAGGGCAGCGCGAGGTACGCCGGCGAGAGTCAAGGCGCACACCAGCGAAAATAGCCCAAAAACCTTTAGAAATCTGTGCATAAAATCAAATATTACGAATGAGTGTACCTTATTGTACCAGATATTTGGTCACAACAATCCATGTGCCAGAATATGGCCTGACATCGGCAAAACCGGCTTCGTCGGCCTGCTTCCAATTGCTGGGCACTGTTGGTTTGTTGCTCCCAAACGCGTTGGTCCATAACAGCCACACGGTGTCACCTGTTTTTACTGCATCGGCAAAGGAGGGGAGTAAATCTGCATCTGTGAGAATGGCGGTACCTACAAAGTGAGGCAGATTTTTTACAGATGTATTGCCGCCAGAGTAGAGCATGGGTCTGGGCCATTCTGCAGTCCGGTCCAAGGTTCGTATTTGTGCGGGCGGTGCGTCATCGCTTAAATCTTCGAGGCTGTATCGCGAAGACGACATGGTAGTGGTTTGGGTGACGATTGCTGCGGGTGGGGTAAGTTGCGATAAGTAGTATTTTAGGTTAAAGAATTCAAAGCTCGTCCCTACATAGAGTTTGTCGGTTGGTGTCGCGTGACTCTGTAAGTAGGTCGCAGCTCCAGCCATACCAGTTTTTTTAGTAATGTCTAACTTCTGCCAGTTATTGGCAAACACAAGTACACACACAATGGCGTATGCAGCTGTTGCGGTCCAAATAAGCCACGAACGTTTCCACGAGTCTATCCAGAGTGCGAGAGCTGCCAGAAGAAAAGCTGATGCGTACAAAAAGTATCGCACAAGGTAAACCGAAGAGCTTTGGCCTTTTACAAATGCAAGCAGTGCAAACAGGAGAGAGCCTGCAAAGGGTGCGGCAAACAGAAATGCCACGAGCCACACGTGAGTATTTTTTTGTTTTTTGAGAAGGAGGGCAAAAATACTGACGAGTACAATGGTGGTAACTGCCAAAGTGATTTTGGTCGTTGTTTTTGCAATGTCCGACTCAAGGCCAAATGTGACCTGCCACAGTGTGGAAGGAATGCTCCACCAATTGAGTGGTGGAATCCAATACCCCGCACCAACTTGTTTAAACTGGAAGATAAACCAATTTGTCCACGGTAAAAACAAGAGGATTGTGGTCAGGTATCCAGTGGCGAGTGGTGCGTAGGCGCGTATATCTTTTTTGAAATGCACTGCGGTGTAGAGTAAGGCGTACACGCATGCAGCTACCACAGAAAAAAGTAAGTAGTAGTGGGTGAGCGCAGCAATCCCTGCCAGAGCTCCAAACGCGACAAATAATTTGAATTTATTTTTTATTTCCGTGCTGTTCAGGGCTTTTGCCAGCACCCACGCCATGCTTACCGCGAGAAATGCGCCAAATGTGTACATACGTGCTTCGGTGGCGTATTGGATTTGAAATGGGTTGACGACTATAGCAAGTGCGGCGATTGTCGCAGCTCTGGGGCTTTTAAAGATATCTCGCACAAATCCGTACGTAGTTGCTGCTGTTGCCAGCCCAAAGAATACCGAAAAGCCACGCAGGGCGAGCAGTGAGTCGCCAAGCAGCATGCTCCATAACCGGAGCGCAACGTAATACGCTGGTGGGTGCACGTCCAGACCGATACGGTAGAACATCTCACCCCACGGGTAGTGAATGAGCAGTGCGGAAAATGCTTCGTCATGCCACAAAGAAATGCTCGTGTTGTGGTAGAGGCGAAGGAAAAGACCAAAGGCAAGGATAGAGACGAGAGCGAGGTATTTTTTCATGGTAACTAAGTTACAAATACGTAATTCGTAATGCGCAATGTGAAATCAGAATTCAGAACTCCGAAACAAACTCCAATCCACAATCCGCCAAACGGCGGAGGCGGACGAAATCTAAGTTTTAAACATTGGGATTTATTCTTGATGGGCTCTGTGTATAGTTTACAGTTTTGAGTTGAAGTTTTGCGTTTTGACTTTTGAATTTTGAGTTACATTTGTATTTATTTGGGCTTTGTCCGCCAGCTGGCGGATTGGAATTTATTTGAATTTGTTGTTTGTTATTTGGTATTTACTGTATTTCATACACTGCCAACACTGCTTGACCGAATTTGTTGCGCATTTCTGTTTGCAACTTGGCGTTGGGGTAAAATGCTTTAAACTTTTTTACATCGAACATGCTGGATTGGGTGAAGACCACTTGCATACCAGGGAGTAAGCCGTGAGGGTAGGTTGATTTGCCGCGGATAATGTCGGAAGGGGCAAGCCACGCATCTTCTGGGTCCACTTGCATGTACGGCATGTTTTTTGGATTATCGACGCAGTTTGGTACACGGAATGCTTCGGTGCGGTCACAGGCACGTGCGCCATCTACTGTGGTGAGGTAGTCAACGGTTTGCACAGAAAACTTGTCGAGTACTAAATATGTAGTGTTTCTATCTCCATGCTTTTTCAAGTAGTCACTCACGACTGTTAAGTCACTGCGAAAAGCAAAATAATTTTCTGGGCTATGTGCTGCACCAATAAAATAGTGGGCGTACGTTTGGATAGGTACCCCAATAAAGAAACACACTGCAAGTATTTGCAAAGAAATTTGCACTGCTCGTTCCATGCGCGGGCTGCCATGGGGGTGTTTGGTTACTACGTGCCAGACAAACGACCCAACGGTGTGCAAGCCATATGCGGTGATTATGAACACTGCAGGAATAGTCCCAATAGCTCTGAGGCCGTGGGGGATTCCTTCTGCAGTCGTAATGACCGGTAAAAGGAAAGAAACGAACCAGCCTGCCAAAACAAAGCTTGGGTAATGTCGTTTCTGTTGGATAGGGGAGAACATGTAGCGCAGTGCATTCCAAATCACCAGTAACAACCCAAACGCAAAGAATGGGGAAACGAGAGGGGAGAGGAAGGCAAGCCCAGAAATATTGTGTCGCCAGTTTAGGTCGCCTTCGGTAAAGTAGCCAAGAAAACTAACTCGCGTTACTTCCAGTACCGTGCCAATCAAATCACCCTTGTTCAGTTCTGGGTTAAATACGCTTACTTGGCCGCTTCTACCAATAAAGGCATCTGGGTGTGTGTAAAAATAGTGCGCTAAAGGAGTTATACAAATCGCAAAAGCAATAATTGCCAGAGCGGTCGCTTTCCAGTATGGCGAAAGAGTGGCAACGAGTCCTCGTTCTTTTAAGTGCGCAAGGAGTGGCCAAATAATGTACAAAGCAAGCAGTGGGGCGAGTACCCGATAGGCAATGTATGTGTAAAACCCAAGTGCAAAGCTTGCACCGAGCGCAATAGCATATGCATATTGTGTTTTGCGAGGTTGGTCGCTTTGGTATGTTTTGAGGAGGAAGAGTACAGTGGCGGTAACAAAGAGCGGAATCATGTTTGCACGAAACGCAGTGCGAGAAAGTACTACATGCCATGTAGAAGTTGCCATGATAAACGTGGCGAGCAGGGCTACTATATTTGCAGATCCAACAGTTTGCTGCACTTGCTCTACCAATGTTTGTCTGCCAATTTGTACGGTGCGTTCTGCGTGTGTGTCTTCTTCTCTTCCGACTAGTTTTCTAAACAGAGCCTTTGTGACATAAAAACAAAGTACTGTGGCGCCAATGCCAACGAGGGCGGAGACGACGTGGTGCGCAAATGGGCTTCTGCCGAATAGCTTTACAGAAGCGTACAAGAAGTAAAAGAATAAAGCTTCACGACCATTGCCTCGTTCGTAAAACGGCTGGAAGAAGCCTTGGTCCATCGAGTTTATGTCTAGTCCATTTGCTGCTTCGTCAGGGAATAAACCGCCCGGAAGACTGCCAATATGGTACAGTCGAAAGAATAGAGCAAGGGCAAACGTGAGGATTGTTATGGCGAGAAATATCTTTTTATTCATTTGCTTTTTAGTTCAATTTTTTGTATAATTATTTTTAAGTGACACTCATGACTCAGCATAAATACTATTTCATTTTGTTGTTTCTACTTGCCGTTGTTATACATATCATAACATGGCTCTTAATTGTGAGTTATGCACCAACCAGTGGGCAACTCGTTCCAATCCACTACAACGTTATTAGCGGGTACGACGAACTGGGTAGCAGAGCAGATTTATTGCAAGTACCAGTGTTTGGGATGCTCGTTGTGGTGGTGAATGCGGTCATTGCGTGGCTGTTTCGTTCAACTGGCCGGTTTGTGGGATCGCTTGCAGTAGGAGTGGCTTTAGCAGTGTCTCTGGTGTTGTTGCTCAGTACCTTGTTGCTTGTGGTACAAGCTTAATTTTGAATATATCTATATTGTATGTTTCGTAAACGCACGCTCACAGAACGTTTTTGGGAAGTACTCCCTGGTTTGCAGTTTTGGTCTGCTTTTTTAGGTGCCATTGCACTTGCAAAGTACCAACCTGTTTGGGCAGCGTTATTTATTATTTGTTTTGATTTATATTGGGTGCTCAAAGCCTGCAATGTTGGCTTGCACCTGCTTTCCAGTTACCGCAAGTTTCGTGTGCATGTAACCATCGATTGGCTTTCGGAAGTACGTGCGATAACGACAGATGTAACGTCGTACATTGCGAAGCTAACACAACAAGCAGAGACGGATACTCGCGTGGTAGCGAGGCACTACTTTGCGCATGAAGTAGAAAGACTCCAAAAGCTTCTTGCTTCGGGTAAGACGATACGGTCGTACGAAGACATCGTGCATTTGGTGTTGTTTCCTTTTGTAGACGAGTCGGTAGAAGTGTTGTCTTCGACGTTGGACGCCATGCTCGCAGTGAACTACCCGAAAGAGAAGATCTTTATTATATTGGCGAGCGAAGGACGCATGGGCGAGCCTGCGCAAGAAACAGCCCGGATACTGAGAGAAAAATACGCCAAGCACTTTGGCAATTTCTTTGTCACCGTGCACCCCGATGGTTTGGAAGGGGAAATAAAAGGGAAAAGTGCCAATGCGAGCTGGGCTGTGCAAGCAGTTATGCCAGAGTTGGAGCGTTTAGGCATAGCTGTGCCTGACTGTATGGTGTCGAACTTCGACAGTGACACGGTGGTGCACCCACAATATTTTGCGCGCGTGACCTACGAGTTTTTGACCGCAGAAAAGCCATATCGTTCCAGCTACCAACCAATCGCTATCTACAACAACAACATTTGGGACGCACCAGCATTTATTCGGGTGATTAGCGTATCCAACTCTTTTTGGCAGTTTACTGAAAGCAGCAGGCCAGACCGATTACGTACGTTTAGCTCTCATTCCATGACGCTGCAAGCACTGGTAGAGGTTGGTTTTTGGAAAAAAGATTTGGTGAACGAAGACGGGTTTATTTTCTGGCAATGCTACTTGCACTACGAAGGGGATTACTCCGTCGTGCCTTTGTTTATCCCTATTAGCTTGGACACCTGTTTAGCAGAGACAACGTGGCAAACGTTTAAGAACCAGTACTTACAAAAGCGTCGTTGGGCGTACAACGTAGAGTATTACCCACACTTAATTTGGCCACTCATACGTTCGAAAGCGCCATTTTGGGATAAGTTTTTGAAGCTCTACCAGTATGTGGAAGGGAACTTTAACTGGGCAACTGCTAGTGTTTTGATTTCTACGCTCGGACTTTTACCACTGTTCTTGGGTGGTCCAGAGTTTTTGGATAGTGTTGTGGCGTACAACTTGCCACACGTGACCCAAACGTTATTGCGCGTGTCGTTGGTGTTTATTTCTGCGAGTGTGTACGTGAACTTGGTGTTATTACCTCCACGTCCAGCAAAATATGGCCGTTTCCGCAGCGTCATGATGTACTTGCAGTGGTTGCTAGTTCCTTTTGTGTCACTTATTTTTGGAAGTATTCCTGCGATTGAAGCGCATACACGGTTAATGCTGGGTAAGTATTTAGAGTTCTGGGTGACCCCGAAAGTTCGCAAAGGGGAGAGTACAGGGTTGACCATGAAAGAAATGCAAAAAGTTGGGGAGAATAAGTAGGGGGTAAGAGAGAATAGAGAGTAGAGGTTAGAGAATAGTAAGACAGGAATGAGGAGTTAGGAATTAGGTTGTCGTTCGACCCTGAGCTCACGGCCTAAGGGTAGGGAGTAGTAAAATAAATTCCAAATCTCAAGCACCAAATAACAATAAATTCCAAAATCCAAAGTAAAAACTAGTAAGTCAAAACTGTAAACTTTCAATACATTTCAGTTTTGAGTTTACAGTTGCAGTTTTGCGTTTTGACCTTTCAGTTCTCAGTTTTATGCTTTTATTTAGCATTTAGCATTTAGCACTTAGCACTTAGTACTCGTTCAACTATGAACTACTTACTCTATTGCGGTATTGCATGTGTGTTGGCACTGGTGATTACGCCTTTGGTGCGTAAGCTGGCTTTTCGCCTTGGGTGCGTCGATAGACCGCAGGGCGGCAGGCATATTCACACGAAAGAAACTGCTTTACTGGGCGGTTTAGCTGTTATCTTCTCTATGGTGTTAGCGGGTGGACTCTATGTGCTTTCTGGTAGTTTTGATTTTTCTGTGGTTCCTACCAAATTTGTGGTTGGCATTGTCACCGGCGTGTTCCTGCTAGTGTTGGGTGGATTTTTTGATGATAAATATACGCTACCCGCTCGCTACTCGTTTGTGTTTCCAGCGCTTGCTGCGGCGGCGGTAGTAGCTTCGGGGGTAGGTGTGGGGATCACTATATTGACCAACCCATTTGGTGGCGTAGTCCACTTGGGTACTCTGTGGTTGGGTGTGCCAATCTCCGCGGTCTTCGTGTGGTTGTGGATTGTAGGTATGACGTACACCACCAAGCTACTGGACGGCTTAGATGGTTTAGCTGCAGGAGTGTCGCTCATTGGTGGTTTGGTTATGTTTGCTCTGTCACTCACAGATAAAGTTAACCAACCAGTCACGGCAACCCTGGCAATAATTTTTGTGGGGGCACTTGCTGGCTACTTGTTTTACGCGTTTAATCCTGCCTCTATCTTTTTAGGTGAAATTGGCAGCACATTTCTTGGCTTCTTTCTCGCGGTGCTCGCGGTGTTAACGGGAGCAAAAATTGCTACTGCGGTACTTGTGATGGGGATTCCGATTTTTGATGTAGCTTGGGCAATTGTCCGCAGACTCTGGCGACGACAAAATCCATTTGTGGGGGATAGAGAGCATTTGCATTTTCTGCTACTCGATGCAGGGCTTTCACAGCGACAAGCGGTGTTGGTGTTTTACGCACTTGCAGGCTTGTTTGGCTTTGTAGCAGTGTTCCTACAAAGCATGGGTAAGCTGGTGGCGCTATTTTTACTTTTGGCAGTCATGGTGGGGATTGTAGGGGCTCTGGCGAGAGTGTATAGGAAGAAGACTAGTAACGAGTAACTAGTTGCGAGTTGCGAGAAAGATTAAGGAAAAGAGAGTAGAGAGTAGAGAATAGAGAGTAGAACTCAAAACTGTATTGCATTGAAGTTTACAGTTTTGAGTTGAAGTTTTGCGTTTTGACTTTTGAATTTTGAGTTAAGCTTGTGTTTATTTGTGCTTTTGATATTGTAATTTATTTGATATTTCGTGCTTGTTATTTGGTGCTTCTTGCAACCTACCCTCTATTTCTTCTAACTCTTCTAACTCTTCTCCTTCTAAAACTCTCCTAAAACTGGGCATTTTGGCTTACCACCCCTAATTTGACATAATTTATACCAAAAGGTATAATATTTGGGCAATTTGTTGAGGTTTTTCTCATTTTTGTTTTACGATAAATATTTTTAAATTCCTGCATTTATGATCGCTGTATTCGAAACTGGTGGAAAGCAATACTTGGTTTCCAAAGGAACAAAAGTCCAGGTGGAAAAGCTCCCGGGCGTAAAAGGTGACAAACTTGTTTTTGACAAAGTATTGTTTACTGCTGAAGGTACTGATTACTCCGTTGGCAAGCCATACATTTCTGGCGCAAGCGTAGAAGCAGAGATCTCCAAGCAGGGCCGTGGCAAAAAGATCGAAGTGCTCAAGTACAAGGCAAAGTCCAAGTACCGCCGCAAGATTGGTCATCGCCAAGCATATACTGAAGTAGAAATCACCAAGATATAAAAAAACGACTCCCTCGAGGAGTCTTTTTTTATAGCTTCTTAGCTTTCAGCTTCTTAGCTTACAGCTTCTCAGGCGAGCTCCTAACTCCTATCTTACTATTCTCTAACCTCTACTCTCTACTCTCTCATTCGTCATTACCCCCATCGTTACCTGTATTCCTAAAAGCTAAGAAGCTAAAAAGCTAGCAGCTAGCTTTTAGTATTCTCTCCGTCCTTCCATCGCGCGGGAGAGCGTAATTTCGTCTGCGTATTCTAAATCTCCACCCATAGGAAGTCCGCGAGCGATGCGGGTAATGCTCAGGTCAGGGAATTGCGTGCGCAGCTGTTTGGAAAGGTGGAGCGCAGTTGTTTCGCCTTCGAGTGTTGGATTTGTAGCAATGATTATTTCTGTAATAGGGGTACCGCTTTCTGCTCTGCTCGTTTCTATGCGGTGGAGTAGAGAGCGGATGTTTAGCTTGTCTGGGCCAATTCCTTCCATAGGGTTCAGAACACCACCCAAGACGTGGAATGCCCCTTTAAAGCTCCCTGGTTTGTCTATAGCAATGGCATCCATGGATTCTTCTACAACACACACCAGTTGCTGGTCGCGACTGGTGTTGGCGCATGTAGCGCATGTAGTGCTATCTGCCATAATGTGGCACGTGGCACAGTACTGCACCCCATCTTTCAGTCTACGGACACTTTCGGAAAACATGTCTAGTTCAACAGCGTCACGCTTTAACAGGTAAAAGACGAGGCGTTGTGCAGACTTGGGGCCAACACCGGGGAGTTTTGCAAATTCATTTATTGCTCGTTCGAGCGATTGTGGTAGGGAAGTCATAATAAGAGGGCTAAGTAAAAAATGCTGAGTGCGAAGTGCTTAGTGCTTAGTGAATGCCGGAGATTAGCTTGTTGAGCATTTTCTGGATTTCTATGGTTAGTGGTAGTGCCTTATCGTTTGGAACTGTTGGATACATCATTTGTATAATAAGAAGCTGAGTTTCCACTTCCGCAGCAGAAGCATCTGCAATTTTTAGGAATTGCTTAAACTCAGCTCTGCCATTTCTTTTGAAACCCTCTGCAATGTTTGAGGGTATAGAGATTGCTGCCCTTGTGATTTGAGCACTGAGAATGTATGTTTCTGTGCGAGGGAGCATATTTGTGATCTTGTAGATTTCTCTTACAAGGACCATACCTTTTTGCCAGACAACTAAGTCTTTAAAATTGGTAATAGGCATATTTGTAATCACTAAGCACTAAGAACTAAGCACTTTCTTCTGTTGGGGGCGCAGACACGCTATTCATCACCGCTTGTGGGCTGGTGTCGAACGTGCGGTCGAGGTTTTTGAAGCTCGCTTTTTCTGCGTCAAAGAACAAGTCGACTTGGCCGACTGGTCCGTTTCTATGCTTGCGAACATGGATTTCTGCTACGTTTGGTCGTCTGGAGTCGCGACCCTTGTACATGTCTTCACGGTAAATAAACATAACGACGTCCGCATCTTGTTCAATAGATCCAGATTCACGAAGGTCAGATAGCTGTGGCACTTTGTCTGGTCTGTTTTCTACGTTACGAGACAGCTGGGAGAGTGCGAGTACTGGTACGTTTAACTCACGAGCCAGAATTTTTAAGTTACGAGAAATTTCGCTTACTTCTTGTACGCGGTTGTCGCCACCTGCGTTCTTACCTTGCATAAGCTGCAAGTAGTCAATTACCAGCAAGCTAATACCGTGCTCGCTTTGCAAACGTCTGGCTTTGGTGCGGACTTCCATAACGTTGGCACCAGCAGCATCATCAATATAAATAGGAGCTTCGGACAGCGCACCCATAGCTTCGCCCAGAAGGCTAAAGTCGTCGTCGGTCAGGTGTCCTGTTCGAATTTTAAATAAGTTTACGCCACTCTGGGACGAGAGGAGACGGTCTACCAATTCGTCCTTACCCATTTCTAGAGAAAATATAGCTACTGGCTTTTTGCTGTGCACACCGACATGGCGAATAATGTCCAACGCGAGGGACGTTTTACCCATGGAAGGACGAGCAGCCAAAATAACAAGGTTGGATTTTTGCAGCCCACTCAGGAGTTTGTCCAAGTCCAAAAAGCCGGTTGGGACACCACGGAGTGCGCCTGCGTCACGGTGGAGCTCGTCAATTCGCTCAAACGTTTCGTGCAAAATAGTATTAATTGCAACAAAGTTTTGCTTTAAGTGTTTTTGCGAAACGCCATACAACCGTTGTTCTGCTGTGTCTAAAATGTCTTCTACTTCACCTTCTTCGCGGTAGGCGAGTCGGGTAATTTCTGTGGCGCTATCTATCAGTCTTCTGAGTGTTCCTTTTTTTCTGACAATGCCAGCGTAGTGCACCACGTGAGCAGAGGTTGGCACGGCATTTACCAGACTGGTGATGTAGCCAGCGCCACCAGCACGTTCCAAAAGTCCTTGCTCTTCCAGCAAGTTAGACACGGTCAAGATGTCTATGGAAATGCTTTTTTCGAACAAATCTAAAATGGCACCGTACACCGTTCTGTGCCGTACATCGTAAAAATCTTCTTGAATAACTAAATCCGCCACTTTAATAATGGCGTCTTTGTCGAGCATTAAACAACCCAAAACAGATTGCTCTGCTTCGAGGTTTTGTGGGGGGAGTTTGTCCAGTGCGGAAATGGTGACTTGGTTCATACGGAAGTAGTGCTAAGTGCTCAGTGCTCAGTGTCTAGTCAGGAAGAAGACGAAGGAACACTCCAGTTGTCTGTATGGATTGTAGCAATTTACCGGTAGAATAGCTATTGACTTTTGTGCACATTTTCTGCATAATACAAGAAAATGCAATGGTTTTTTTGCAAGCGCAAATAAAGCTGTTGTCCCCAAAAATCTGTGGAGGAGAATTATGAGACAAATGACAACTCGTGAGCACATCCTTTTTACTATTGTTCTTACGCTAGCTACTTACTTAATCTGCCTAGGGGTAGTCGATCTCGCTAAGCGGTATAACCTCAATATGTACGCGACTACACAAGGATGCCAGATCCAGTCACTAGTACCATTAGTATGCGCCGAGCATCCTGATGCTGCCTCTCACGGTTGCGCAAAAAATGACGTCATTATATACCATATTTTGTGCAAAAATGGTCGAAAGGCTGTGTACAAAACTGCGAAAGATGGCTCCACTTGGAGCTGGAAAAAATAGCGCGGTATTTGAACTGTGCTAACTAAAATCTCAACTCGCAAGCGTTTGCTTGCTTTTCCTTTGGAGGTCGGTTTATGTCCACTGAGAGAGCTTTTATTGCATTCCTGGTCTGTTTTACGGTGGTTGCGTGTGGTTGCGTGATGGCGCTTTTATTTGTAACCCCGAGGACTGATCCTTCACCCGTGCCGGCTTACCGCTCAGAGCTGGAGCTAAAAATGAAGCCTAAAGGCTATGCTCCGGTTACTATTGTTATTCACCAATGCCCTGCTAGTCAGGACTGTGAGCCGGGTGACAGGTTGTGGATTGAAGGACGCACAGCTGGCGCAGACTGTTATTCTATTCACGCCTCAATCAAGACTGGACTGGAAGGCAGGGAGGTCAAAATTTTTCCTTGCAAAAAATGATTGCAGCTCTCGAAAGCTTGTGTTTGTACATTGTACGGACACAAGCTTTCTTTTTAATTACCAGCAAACCACGGACGCGTGCCCCTATAGAAACCCCGCAGTCAACCGTTGCATCAGCACGAGTCCGTGGATGAATGGAACCGCTCTTTTCAAAACCATCCCCGTTTTGAAAAGCACGTTACGTATTCCTGAATGCGCCATTAAAAGGATACCCCGGGTAAAGGCTTTGCGGTACCCGGGGAGGAGGTCATTTTTGTAAAACAAAAGACGAGGGGTATCCTCGTCAGTTGTTATTGTGGTTTGATAGTTTGGCCGTCTTTGGTGTCTAGTACACTGAAGCCGGCTTTTTCTATTTCTACTCGGAGTCTATCTGATTCCGCAAAGTCTTTGGTCGCTCGAGCGGTTTCGCGCTGCGAGGCGAGCTCGAGGATTCCTGCGGGGAGTGTTGCGAGTTCTCTTTTGTCTGCAAGTCCTAGTCCGAGTACTTCGTCGAACGAAAGGAGGAGTGCGCGTTTGCCTGCGGGTGGTAGCGTGTGGTCGCCAACGGCTTCCCAGAGTACAGCGAGTGCTTTGGAAGTATTTAAGTCTGCTTCGAGCGCTTCTCGGAATGCTGTTTCGTATGCGGTGAGATTACCTCCGTTGGTGTCTGCAGGTGCGTCACCAAGGTTATCTATGTGTGCGTACAACCGTTCGAGAGTTGTTTTGGCTGCGTGTAGGCTCTCTTCGGTAAAGTTAAACGCTTTGCGGAAATCTGTTTGCAAGCACAAGTATCGAAATGCCAGAGGGTAGAGCGGACCTTTATCTACGAGATCTTTCAGAGTTATGTAGTTGCCGTCCCGCTTCGCCATTTTTTTGCCATTGACCTGTAGATGTTCGCAGTGTGCCCAGAACTTGGCAAATGGTTTGCCGAACGGTTGGCTTTGTGCGATTTCGTTGGTGTGGTGGGGGAAGATTAAATCTACACCGCCGGTGTGGATATCTGTGGGCTTGCCGCCAAACGCCACTTGGTTAATAACCGAGCATTCAATGTGCCACCCAGGGCGACCTTTGCCCAGTGTGGGGTGGTCCCAAAAAATTTGCCCGTCGTCCTCGGTGTGTGCTTTCCAGAGCGCAAAGTCGCTTAGGTTTTCTTTTTCGTAGTCGTCTACTTTTACGCGCGCTCCGACTTGCTTGCCTTCTAAAAACTTTGTGCCCACGAGTTCGCCGTAATCACCAAAATCGGCTTGGTATCTTTCTATACTAAAGAACACGCCGTCTTCTGTCGTGTAGGCGTATCCTTTTTCTATAAGCGCGAGGATAAACTCCTGAATCTGGGGGATAACATCGGCAACACGAATTATGGAAATTGCACTGTGGTCAATGTGAAGTGTAGACAGTTCCTTTAGGAAAATATCTAGGTAGGTGTTCGTGTAGGTGCGCAAATCATCCACGCTGCTGGCAGGTCCGAACTGTTTGATGCTGTCCCGAATAGTTTTGTCGTCTACATCGGTAATGTTCATAGCCCATGTCGTCGGGATGCCGACATACCGCAAACTGCGAACAAGAATATCGGTAAAGAGATAGGAACGAAAGTTGCCAATGTGAGCGTAGTTATACACGGTAGGACCACAGGAGTACAACCGAAGAGAATCTTTGGTCCCGTGGAGATGGTAATAGTCGTCCAGTGAGTCTGCGTGCTTGGTGAGCGTGTTATATAACTTCATATTCAGATAGTACCATACCAGCCCACACCCGCCAACTCATTTATTGGATTGTATATGTCTATCAAATTCGAAAACTGTGCATGTTAGTAGTACATTGCATTTGAAGAGTGGTTAGTTTTATGTGCCAATGTATTTTTGTCTTGTGTGATAGTCTTTCACCTTATTCGTTCTGTGGACCTAATTGTGACGGCCGTCACAATTAGGTCCTAACACGAAACAGCTTACGAAGGTCTGTGTCGTCTTCAAAGTTTGCGCGAGCAATACGGATATATCGTAACAGTCCTGATTTTTTAAGTAGCGCTAGCGCTTCTGGGCTAATTGGATGTGGGCTTACATAGATACTTGCTTGCAGGCACAAAAACCCTAAATCGCGTAATGAGTGGCGTAGCTGTGCTCGTATGCTGCGCGCTTGTTCGGGTATATCGAACATAATCAGTCGCCAACTACCATCCCAAATTACCGGTTTAGGGTGCATGTGTACAGCAGCGATGAGTGCTTCTATTTCTCCTTTGTTTGTGAGACGAAAGATTTTTCGCGCTTCTTTGTATTCAGTTTTAATCCAGCCTTGGTTATGCAGTCTGCGAAGTGTTCGGTCTAGTTTCTTTTCTCGAAAGTAGCGAGCAACCTCAGGAGCGGCTGCACTGCTCAGTGACTTGCGTCCTAGTGTATCTCCAAAAGCTGATTGGGCAGCTAAAAGGTATAAAAGAACGTGAGTGGTCTTGGTTAACTGTTTGCTGTCTCGTACATAAAGTGTCTGCATATAGTATTTTTCTTTTGGACCTAATTGTGACGGCCGTCACAATTAGGTCCTGAGTTAATTGATAGGGCGCTGCAGAGTTTGGTGTGTGGTGAATTTGTTTTGCATCAAGACTGAAGTATCTAACGTATGCTCAGTTTGTATCGGCCAATGTTTCTGAGCTTGTGCTGGTATGTAGTTCTTTTAGCTGCTGTTAAACATAAAAGCACTGGCCTTAGAGGGCGAGTGCTTTTAAGTGTTGTGTTTTTAGGTGAGAGAGTTGTTGGTGGGGGTGGGGGTGTTTCAGAATTTTGCTTAAGTGTAGTCCGTTAATGTAGTGAGGTAACAGCACATAGTCCACTTCGTATTGGTAGAGTGCCCGTGCGTCTGCCTCGTTTTGTGCAGTTACGATGAGCTTAGCGTGGAGGTGCTGGTTTTTGACTGACTCCGCTATTGCCCGGTTATCGGATGCACCAGGGAGGGTAGACACAATCATACGCGCGGAACGCAGGTTGGCAAGCTCTTGGATGTACGGGTCAGATGCATCACCACAAATAGCAGGTACGCCAAGGCGTGAGTAGTGTTCGGCAACTTCTGGGTTAAAGTCTATTATTACAAATTTCTGTCCATGCCGGAGGAATGACTCTGCTAACTCTTTTCCGGTACGGTGCGCGCCAAGGAGGACGATGTGATTTTTGAGTGCTGTAATTTTCAGGTGGCGTTCTGCGCTGCCATCTTTAAAGTCAAACCAATCGAGCATACCAGCAAGTCGGTCGTAGATGGATTCACCACGCATAATAAAGAATGAGGAAATGGCAATGGTGACAATTGCAACCAGCGTCATGAGACTGCCAATGGTACTGTCGACGTGGCCAATCTTAATAGCAAGGGCGAGCAAGATTAAGCTAAACTCGGAGACTTGCCCCACAGTAAGCCCAGTCATGAACCCTGTGCGTGGTTTGTACCCAAGGGTGGACATGATTACCAGCACGATGAGTGGCTTGCCAATCAGTACAAACAAAGACAGTAGTATTGCTGGAATAATTAAATTGCCCATGCCGGCAAACTGCAGCTGACTACCGAGTACCACAAAGAAAATCATAATAAAGAAGTCGCGCAAGCTGCGAATGCGCGCAGATACTTCGTGGTGTAAACTGCTGCGGGAGAGTGCGAGCCCAGCCAAGAATCCGCCAATCTCCAAAGAGAAACCCATGAAAGGGAGTTTTACAAACGACGCAAAACCAATTGCCCATGCAAGGGAGAATATTAGGAGGAGTTCGTCTGACTTGCCAATAAATTTGAGCAGCCGAGGGAAGACGAATTTGCTTACCAGAGCGATAATAGCTACAAGTACCGTTGCTTTGCCTGCAGTAAACAGCAACGTGCCCCATAAAGGGAGTGCGTTTCCTGCCGTGTCGCTCCCACCTGCGCTCGACAGTGTCATGAGCATGACCAGTGCGACCAAATCTTGCACGAGAAATATTCCCAGTGCGAGTCTACCGTACAGACTTTGCAGTTCACGTTTTTCCGAAAGGAGCTTTACGACAATAATGGTAGAAGAGAAGCTCAAGCCTACTGCTACATAAATTGCAGCAATAGGCGGCAGTCCAAACCCGAGTGCGAGTACTAAACCCAGTGCGCCCGTTATAGTGACTTGTGCAGCTCCGGCAATAAGTGCTTTCCTGCCGATTTTTTTCAGTTCAGAAATATCTAACTCAAGTCCTACCATGAACAAAAGTAGTGTAATACCGATTTCCGAAAGAGAGTGTAAGATTTCGCCTTGGTTTATTTTCCACAATCCGAGTGGGCCAAGTAAAAGACCAGCGAAGATGTAGGCGAGTACCGTTGGCTGCTTAAACAAATTAACGAGCAACGCACAGCCGCCAGCAACAAGGAGGACAAGTGTGAGTTCTGCAAATAAATTTTCCATTTTTTATTTCTGTAGTGAACTAGATATGTAAGTATTGTATCAAGAAAGTTTACTTGGGGGAATGGAGAAGGCGATAGAGAATAGAGAGTAGAGAGTAGAGAATAGTAAGATAGAAATAAGGAGTTAGGAATTAGAAATTAGTAACGAGTAACCAGTAGCTAGTAACGAGACAGAAAAAATTGAAAATTAAAAATTAAAAATTATATTCTCTCTAACTCTTCTATTTCTTCTAGCTTCCTAATACCTAGAAAGCTGAAAAGCTAACAAGCTAGTAAAATTTGCTCAAAAGCCCTCCAAACTGGTATAATTTACACATGAATACACCTGATGCAATATTTTTTATAGGACGGTCTGGTGCTGGAAAAGGAACTCAAGCACGTGAACTTTCCGAGCGACTTGGGTTTTTTTATTGGGAGATGGGCGCAATTTTGCGTGCCGAAATTTCTCGTGGTACGCCTATTGGCAAGGAAATCCAAGCACTTGTGAACCAAGGGTTGTTTTTGGGTGACCACCACATGTTCAAAGTTATTGCGAGTCATATCGACGAAATCCCCGAAGGCAAAGGCATTATTTTCGACGGACTACCACGGCGCATGAGCCAAGCACCATATGTTATCGGCTTACTCCATGGTTTGGGTCGCAAAGATTTGGCAACGTTGTTTTTAGATGTTCCCCGAGAAGACTCAGTTGAACGTTTGCTCAAGCGAGCAACTGTCGAACACCGACCAGACGACACAGAAGAAGTAATCAACCGTAGACTCGACCAGTTCGAACAAGAAACGTTACCTGTGCTGGACTTCTTGCAAGAGATGACACGTTTTTATCGGATAGATGGCAGGCCAGCAATTCCAGAAGTGACTACCGCCATTAACACACTGCTCGAAATCTAATGCCAACAGCGCGTACCAAAGTAGCGAAGAAGACACCAGCGAAGGCGGAGCAGCCGCTCAATATTTTTGTGCTCGGTGACTTAGGTGCGGGTAAAGGGACGCAGTCGGTGCTACTGCAAAATCTGTTTCCGTTGTACGAAATAGACATGGGGATAGAGCAAGAGCTGCAGCGACGTAAAGATCCAAAGCTCGATGCGCTGCTTAAGCGAACTGTGGATCAAGGTAAGCTGAATAACACTACCGTGTACCGACGCTTAGTGAAAAACGCAGTGTTGCGGGCACCGAAGAGTAAAGGTATTTTGTTTGCTGGGCATCCGAAAATGCCAGACGAAGTGCGCTATGTAAATCGCTTTTTGCGCACTCTGGGTAGGACTCGGGCGATCGCTGTGTACATTACGATTCCATGGAAAGAAACAGTGCGCAGAAATTCGCAACGCAAAGGTTACTTCGGAAACAAGAAGCGGCCAGACGATTCGCTTGCTGCAATCGCAGTTCGCAGGAAAAATGCCCAAGCTAGTTTGCGCCAGTCGCGCAGTGTGTACAAAGAGTTGTACCCGTACTTGCAGATTAGTGGCATGGGGACTGTGCGCGGTGTGCACGGCAGAGTCATGCAGGCAATACAAAAGCTGACTAAAAAGCTGGACTCGTAATTGGAATATATTTTATGAAACATGGTCAGATTAAAACCGCATCAGAGATAGAAATCATTGCCGAAGGAGGCGCGCTCCTGCGGGATATTTTGCATAAGACAGCAGCACGAGTCGCTCCGGGGGTTTCTACTTTGGAGTTGAGCGATTTTGCAGATGCAGCTATTCGAGCGATTGGTGGTAGGCCAAGCTTTGTTGGGTATGGTGAAAAGAATAATCCATTTCCAGCTGCATTGTGTACGTCACCAAATGACGTAGTCGTGCATGGCATTCCCAGTGCGAAAGTAATTTTGCAAGCAGGGGATATTATTGGGCTCGACATTGGCATGGAGTACAAAGGTTTGTTTACCGACACCGCAATTACCGTGCCGGTTGGCACGATTACCCCTGCAGTGCAGAAGTTGGTGGAAGCAACCAAGCGCAGTATGGAGCTGGGCATTGCGCAAGCGGTGGCTGGTAACCGCATAGGCGATATTGGTTTTGCGGTACAACAATATGCTGAGAAAAATGGTTTTTCTGTGGTGCGCGATTTAGTTGGGCATGGGGTTGGTTACGATGTGCACGAAGATCCCCAAGTACCAAACTATGGAAAAAAAGGAAGTGGTGCCAAGTTGGTAGAAGGCATGGTCATAGCTATAGAACCAATGTTGTGCACTGGTGGGTACCATGTGTATTTTGAAGATGACGACTGGACTATTCGTACCGAAGACGGTGGGCTTTCTGCTCATTTTGAGCACACTGTGGCGGTAACGAAAAAGGGACCGAGGATTTTAACCTAAGCACAAAATTCGAAAATAGATAATTTAAAACTCAAAAGTCAAAACTTCAGGTCAAAACTTTAAACTCTTGAAAAGGGTTACCCTTGTGCAGCACAAAGGTAACCCTTTTGCGTTCTCTACGTTCCATCTGTCAGTGCATGTTAGATGGTGCCCTCAAGTCCTAACTGAAAGTTTCTAACTTTTGAGTTGCAGTTTTGCGTTTTGACTTTTGATTTTTGGGTTAAAGGTTTAAGTCTTTATCTATCTTTTCAAGCCCATATTTCTTTGTTTTTCCGCTATAATTGGACATATTTTCCATATTGCCGTGTTCCTGAATGTGTGGTATAATTTACATATCATCTTAAGTCTAGTTTCTTTACATTTGTTCGGGCTACTTTTTGGTTAGTGATTTTGAGACTGCGTTGCAGTCCAGCTCATCGTACGGTCTGTGAGCCAGTGGGCAATAGATAGTGAGAACGAAACTTGTTTTATATATATAGTTAGAGTGGAAGATGAGCTCTAACCAAAGGAAGCCAAACAAATGGCAGTAAAATTATACGTCGGTAACCTCTCTTACGGTGCTACCGATCAGGCTCTTGAAGAAGCTTTTGGTAAAGCTGGTAAAGTAGAGTCTGCACAAGTTGTCATCGACAAAATGACCGGTCGCTCTCGCGGTTTCGGTTTTGTAGAGATGGACACCAAAGAAGCAGCAGATGCAGCTATCGAACTTTGGAATGGCAAAGAACTCGATGGTCGCACCTTGACTGTAAACGAAGCTCGTCCTCGTGAAGAACGCCCAGCAGGCGGTCGCGGTGGATTCGGCGGCGGTAACCGTGGCGGTTTCGGCGGCGGTCGCGGTGGTGACCGTGGTGGCCGTGGTGGTTTTGGTGGTGGTCAAAACGACAACAACCAAGACGGCGGACGCACTTGGCAGTTCTAGTTCTTTTCAGAACTTTAGAAGAGTCTCGCAGCAATGCGAGGCTCTTTTTTATATGTAAACTGTTTTCAATTTGCTATACTAGTTTGGTAACTAATCAAACATAATTTCCATGGCAGACATTCAATCTGTATTTAACCGGATAAAAGAAACAAAGCGTAAAGCAAAAGAAATAAAGCGCATGTACAAAGATGCGCTGGAATCCAGTTTTGAATATCGCGAAGTGTTAGAAAAGCTCGAAAATATTAAAGCACGCAAAAAGCAGTTGGAAACGCAGATCAAAGAAGAATCCGCAGGGGAGTTTGCCAAACTCGATGCGTACAAGATGCACATTAAAACAGATAACGAACTGTTGTCCGACCTTGCAATGAACACGCTCATGGCAGGGGAGACAGTCACCGTAAAAGACGAAAACGAAGAAGCCTACGAACCAATATTCTCCGTACGTTTTAAGAAAGCCGGCTTGGTCCAGAAAGAACAATAAAAGCTTCTTAGCTTGCTAGAAGCAGAAGAAATAGAAGAAATAGAAGAGTTAGAAAAAGGCGCTTAGAGATTGGTTTTTCTACTCTCCCCGCACTTTGCGGGGTCTCGATACTGCATCGGGGCTAATCTCTACTCTCTACTCTCTATTCTCTCGTTATTTACTCCTAATTTATGTCTTTACTCCTCAATTGGTTTTTGTCCGCTCTTGCGGTGTTGGTTACGTCCTACGTGCTCCCAGGGGTGCATGTCTCTGGGTTATTTGCCGCGCTTGTTGTGGTGATTGTGCTTGGGCTCATTAACCTCGTGGTCAAGCCGCTGCTCCTGCTTTTGACTTTGCCAGTAAATATTTTGACCCTGGGGTTGTTTACTTTTGTTATAAACGCGGCACTTATTTTGCTCGCAAGTAAAATAGTAGAAGGGTTTGCAGTAGACGGCTTTGGTTGGGCGCTGCTGTTTAGCGTGGTGCTCTCCTTGGTCAACGCAGTCCTCCGCCAGTTCCAGAAATAGCCAAAGTCCCAACAAATACTGTGTAAAAAGCCAATACGAAAGTATTGACTTTTTTTGTTCTTTTCAGTATAATGCCAATCGGTACATTTACAAATTGGCGCAACACTGAAGATTTGGCTTGTTAATATGCAAAAAGCATCTATTTACCAGCCAAACCTTCAGTGTATATGAGGTAGTATTTCTGGAATCCGAAACCGCTCGGACTTTCTGAAAAAAACTACAGTCATAGCCACATATGGAGGAAACATGTCGATAAGGAGACATTTTATATGAGTAAGCCTACTGACAACAACCTGTTTACGCAAAACCCCTTTGCTCGGCTATTCGGTAGTGAGGGTGAAGGTGAAGGCGGCGTCCCTGCTGGATTTCGGATTCTATTTAGCGTTGCTAGTGATGGTGGCGCTGAGGATGCGTTTGAGCCGAAAAGTGAAGAGCCCCCCAATGGTCGTTGGTATGATGCTGCGACTCGCTTGGAAGCCGATGGCATCACCAAAGGTTACAATATCAAACAAGCGATTGATATGGCTTTTGGCCAAGAAATATTTAACGCTATTCGTGCGCAGTGGAAAAATGCTTCAGATGGAACTGATTGGATTGAATTAATTCAGCAACGCTTGGGAGCTTTGGCATCTTCCAACGCGCACTTAGAAGCAGAAAATAAAGATCTTCGCAAAAACGTAGGTGAATTGCTTCAATACCTGTCGGAAGCAAAAGCCGACAAAGACGCAATGATTGAGCGGGTGGATGAGCTAGTTGAAATGCTCGACGAACGTGGGAAACACTACAGACGCAAGTTGGTAGTCCAACTCTTACGGTTTGCGACAGGTCAAGAGGCAATGCCTGAACTACCTACCAAGGCACTGAAAGTAGAGAAAGAAGCGGCTCGTTTTGCTGAGGTCGCCGAGTTCTTGTCGGATAAAAATAGCGTCCCTGCTGATTTTGTTATGTCAGCCTATCTTTCGGAAACGCCTTTAGCAGACCTCTGGGTCGCTTATCAGAACATCCAAGAACCTGCTCAGGTGGTCGTTGACGAAGAGCAAGCCGTTCCCGAAGCTGGGCTGGAAACCGATGGCGCAGTCGCGGCAGAAGCAGTGCCGCAAATTGCTGAAGAAATGCCTGTGGTTTCGGAAGAAGCACCAGCACCACCCTCGGCAAGCGAGCCGGCGGACGAAAAAGGCGACTATATTTAAAGTCGCAAATATCAACCTTATCAAACCCAAGAGGCGTTCGTACATTTTGTGCGAACGTCTTTTGCTTTTTCTGGAATCGATTTTTGTAAAGTATTGTTTATCTGTAACTTATCCACCGTACTCGTGCGAAATACTGCTGCGCATGCGATATACTACTAGCAGTAGAAGTTAACGTGTAAAAGTTACCTTCATTAATTGAGGGGAGGTGAATACGTTTGAAATTTTTACATAAGCTTGCGTTTACCTTGTTGGTAGTAGGTGGGTTGAACTGGTTACTCCTTGGTGTCTTCTGGTGGGACATTGGTCACTTGTTTGCAGGAGACATGATGAGCATTCCAGCTCGCGTTATTTACACAGTAGTAGGTATTGCTACTATCTATGTAGTTGCTACTCACAAATCTGACTGTAAGGCATGCGCAATGTAGTCGATGCAATTTCGACAGCGCCCCTGGACAAAAACAGAACTGCGATAACAAAACACTTGTAGCAATAGCCGCAAGTGTTTTGTTTTCTTTACCACTCCGTTACAATGGTCACCTTCGTAACGGTTACGAAGGTGACCATTGTAACCAGTTGCAAAAAGAGCAGAAAGTTCGTATACTATGTGGAGTAAAAGAGCCCGTTTTGGGGCTTTTGTGTATTCTGAATTTAGAATCTATCTATGGCAAACGAAGTTGTATTACGTTTCTCCGAAGTCACTTTTGAATACTCACACCAGCGTCACCTGCTAGAAGAGGCGTCTTTTTCTGTGCGTTCAGGAAGCCGTATGGCACTGATGGGTCAGAATGGGGCAGGGAAGTCCACGTTGTTCAAAATGATTACCGGTGAACTGCAACCAAACGAAGGACAGGTTATTTTAACCCCGCGCGACACCACTGTAGCGATTGCAAGGCAAGTCATGCCTGCAGAGCACATGGATTTGTCTGTACGCGATTACTTTGCGACTGCGTTTACCGAGAAGAAATACAACCTAGACAAGCTTATTGTCAACGTGTTTGCTGTGGTGAACTTGGACGTTCCTCTGGAAAAAACTATCCGAGAGTTTTCCGGTGGGCAACAGGCACGATTGCTTTTGGCGTACGCTATTATCCAAGAGCCGGACATTCTGCTGCTCGACGAGCCTACCAACAACCTAGACCAAGCAGGTATAGAACACCTGACAGGGTTTTTGATGATGTACGAAAAGACCTGTATTGTTATTTCCCACGATGCGGATTTCTTGAACGCATTTACCGATGGTGTGTTGTACTTGGATTCATTTACTAAAAAAGTAGAACAGTACACAGGGAACTACTACGACGTGGTAGAAGAAATTGGCAAACGGATTGAGCGAGAAAACATGCAGAATGCTCGAGCAGAAGGGGAAGTTAAACGCCTCAAAGCACAAGCAGAACAATTCGCCCACAAAGGGGGAAAACTGCGTGCAGTAGCAAAGCGTATGCGTGAGTCTGCCGAAGAAGCAGAAGACACCATGGTAGATGTGCGCAAAGAAGATAAGACAATTCGCGAGTTTACTATTCCTACACAAGAGTATCCGAACTTCTTTAATGGACAAGTAGTGCAAGTTACTTCTGTCTTTGCAGTAAAGCACGGCAAAGTGCAAGAAAAAGAAAAAGAGATTACTGTCCGCCGTGGGAGCCATATCCTTATTTCTGGACCAAACGGTATTGGCAAGAGCACATTTTTGGACGCACTCGCACATGGTAAAGCAGCTGGCGCAAAGATTGCCGATGGCATTGTGACTGGCTACTACAAACAAGATTTCTCCATGCTCAATTTTGCGGAGACTGGCTTGGACTCGCTCCTTGGGGTTATGCAGGAAAAGGATGAGCAGTTTGCTCGCTCTGTGGCAGCAGGATTTTTGCTTGATGGAAAAGTGTTGGCAACAGATATCGGTGCTATGTCCGAAGGGCAAAAAGGTTTGCTTGCGTTCTGCCGACTGGTGTTAATGAAACCAGGGTTGCTAATATTGGACGAGCCGACCAACCATATTAACTTCCGCCACTTACCGGTAATCGCCAAAGCGCTGGATGAATTCGAAGGCGCGCTGATAATGGTGTCCCATATTCCTGATTTCGTGTCGCAGATTCGCATAGACGAAGTAGTAGATTTGAGTACCATATAAGAGAGAGTAGAGAATAGAGAATAGGGTATACAAAAAGACCGCTTAAGCGGTCTTTTTGTTTTACTACAACCTAGCTCCTAATTCCTAGCTCCTTTTTTCTTGTGTATACTGAACGTACTTGTAGGATCAAAAATAAGGCACACTCAAAGAAAGGAGGAGTTATGTCTGAACTAGTAATCATTCGACCAATCGACATGGAGCGAGCCGGTAGAGAGTTACTGGCAGGGCTTGAAGCTTTGGAGTTGTCTCTGGCTGAGCAGGAAGTAACAAAATTGGTTAGCACAAAGCTGACTTTGTATCGCTTTACTGTGTAGTAAGGCACTCTCTGTTTTGGGGAAGAGATTCCCCATTTTTTTATGTTATACTAAGGTAGACGAGAGTACACCCTAAACACATATAAACATAGAGCATGTAAGCATTTAAGCAAGGAAAAGAAACTTATGTTTAGATGTTTATATGATTCAATGTTAAAATGACTCCTATGCAGCCTCTTGCAGCACGGCTCCGGCCAAACAATTTAGATGAGTATGTAGGCCAAGAACACTTGGTCGCTTTGGGTAAGCCGTTGCGCATGGCAATAGAGCAGAAGCATTTGTTTAGTTTTATTCTTTGGGGGCCACCAGGGGTGGGTAAGACTACCTTGGCGCGCATATATGCACAGGCGCTCGGTGCAGAATTCTACGAGCTCTCTGCAGTCTCTGCCGGCAAAGAAGATATAAGAAAAATTGTAGAGCCATCCAAATCTACGAATGAGACGAATCTACAGATACCTACAAATAAATCCCAAATACTTTTTTTAGATGAAATCCACCGCTTTAACAAAGCACAGCAAGATTTTTTGCTGCCATATGTAGAAAGTGGAAAGCTGACTTTAATTGGTGCGACTACAGAAAATCCGAGCTTCGAAGTTATCCCTGCACTCCTGTCCCGTTGCAGAGTATTTACCTTAAAGGAGCTTACGGAAAGCCAGATGCGCGAAGTTATTACTCGTGCGCTTGCATCACTGCAAACTGATCCCTCAGGTTCCTCCCCTAAAATAGGGGAGGGTAGGTGGGGTATGGACGAAGAAGCAATCACGTGGCTGGTATCCATGGCAAATGGCGATGCGCGCCAAGCTTTGACCATGTTGGACAACACCGCACAGCTGTACTCAGAAATTACCATAGAGACACTGAAAGAAACATTGCAGTCGAAAACGCTGCGCTACGACAAAGCAGGGGAAGAGCACTACAATACCATTAGCGCGTTTATTAAAAGCATGCGCGCTTCGCAGCCAGATGCAGCGCTCTACTACTTGGCGCGCATGGTGGAAGCAGGGGAAGACCCTCTGTTTATTGCCAGACGTATGGTGATTTTTGCTTCGGAGGACATTGGGCTTGCGCAACCAACTGCACTTGTTGTTGCCAACGCTGTGTTTGCAGCGTGCCAGAGTATTGGGTATCCTGAATGCGCTATTAATCTTGCGCATGGGGTGGCGTATCTTGCCCAGTGCAAAAAAGACCGCAGCGCGTACGACGGCCTGCGAGCGGCGCAAGCTGACGTAAAGAACATGGGTAACTTGCCCATTCCACTTAAGGTACGCAACGCACCCACCAAGCTTATGAAGGCAGAGGGGTATGGCAAAGGGTACGAAATGTATTCAGACGAAAGCTTTTTGCCAGAAGAATTGAACAAGCGCAAGTATTTGTAATATATATGAAAATAATTGACCTCACACAAACTATTGAAAGCGGGATGCAGGTGTACACAGGAGATCCGAAAGTCGAAATAGAGACAGTACAGTCGGGGGGCGCGGAAGGGTGGCGATTGCAGAAACTAACTCTTGGCTCGCACACTGGTTCGCATGTAGATGCGCCGTACCATATGGCGGAAGCTGGTGCGACACTCGACACGTTACCACTCGAACGCTTTTTTGGTGATGCCGTTATTGCAAGTACGGACACAGAATTTCCCAAACATGTGGGACTCGTGTTTCGAGACGAGCAGTTGGGCGAAGACTTGTTGCCACGATTTATTTTGGCTGGTACGCCTTTTGTGGTAGTAGGGGACAAAGCGCATATGGAGCTAGCGCTCGAACGGCAACTGCTGAGCCGAGATATTTTAACGTTTACTGATTTGATTAATTTGTCCGAACTGCCTTCCGAAAAGCACTTTGCGTTTTACGGTATTCCACTAAAGATAAAGAATAGTGATGGCTCACCTATACGCGCGTTTGCGATTGTGGACTAAGTAGGCAGAAGTAGCGAGTAACTAGTAGCTAGTAACGAGAAAGAAAAGAGTCGTTACACCATAAAGAATAATAAATAAGATACAAATCCTATTAAAAAAGCCGGCATGTGTCTCGCCGGCATTAGCTTTTCTAGAATTTTACCCACTACTGAATTGATTTTACTGCTTCGCTGGCACTTACTATTAACATGTGCCATTTCTTTCCAAAAGCTTTTGTGAGAACTGGTACGATTTGTTCTTCTGTCTCAATAATATGGTCAGCAGTTGTGGCTTTGGTGGCATTCTTTGCCACCACAAGCGCAGTTGCTGTTCGGTTTTCATCAAGGCTGCATTGCACAAAGGCTTGCATATTTTTATGAGCTAAGAAGATTGTAAAATGGTATGGTGGTAATTCCTCGTTCATCATCGCTCCTTTTGCGCCAAAGAATAGATTTGGTTCATTCCAAACGTATAAATTGACAAATTATTGTATATCTTTTACCTTAGTCTGTAAATATTTGTTTTTAGATGGTGCCCTTCTAAATATTTTGTTGTTGAATAGTATTTTGTATAGTCGTGCAGCGCTGGACATAAATCTGGTGAGGGTGTATACCGTTTGTAAGGACAACACTAGACGAGCGTCTAGTACTATATTACTCTGTTTGCTTTAGCCAAGGAGGCTGATATGAGCTTGAAATTCACAATTGAGAGAAAACCAAGCAAGGTCTTTCCGATTGCTGTTGGTGTTGCGCTAATCGGGACTGCCCTAGTTGCGCTAGGGCATGCATTTCACTTGTTCTGATTTTCTTCATTTCGAAAGGCTTGGTTGCAGTGGTGTCCATTGCAGTCAAGCCTTTTCATTTGGGTGCTTGTCTGCATTAGGAAAGCTTAACTCCCCTAACCCCTCTTTGGAAAAGAGGGGGACAAGAGAATCACATAGCAGGTGAGGGGTTTTGACAGGTTGGGCAAAAGAGAGGAAAATATGAAGGTTGTTTTACCGTAACTCTTTCACACAACTACAATTTCTAGCTTGGGGCATACTCAAGCTATTTGCTAACAGGAGGGCAAATGAAACATAAACTAGTAACACGAAGCGTTATTGTCTTGCTTCTTGCGCTGAGCAATTTCGCCTTCGCGCAAGAGACCGCCGACAAAAAGTGGCAAGTAGAGCTATCTGCTACACTTGCCAATAAATTTCTTTCACCCGCAGGTGGGATAGTTTTATACCCGCACAATAATGTTGTTACAGACATCGTGCTTATTCACGAAGGTGAGAAAGTTAACCTTGGGATCAAATTCTCCGATATACAGTCCCACCGGTGCACATTGTGCACGGAAGGGGAAGAAATTGATCCGCAGGGTTTTGTGGAGTTCAAATTTCCTAGGGACCGGAAATTGCGTCTTTCGTACACACACTTGTTTTTGGGAGGGGAACAGCCGTCGGATTTTATGAATCCTGCGGTTGTGTACTCTCGCGAGCATGACTATGGTGCTAAGTTTACATTTGCTGCGAAGGCAGATGTGTACTTACACACAAACCGGCGTGGGGAGCATTCTGGTGCAATTTTCTCTCTCGGAGCAGTGGGGGAAAAAGAGATAAAAAACTTTACTGGCAGGTTAAAAATAGAGGTGGGCTACGATCCACTTGGTACATTTAACTTCAAGCCTCGCACGATTATATGGCGGGAAGAGTTCGCGCTCTTGTACCGTTGGAAAAAGACCGGCATCTTACTGGGACCGCAAGTGGTTTTTACCGGCACTAACGACCCCGTACACCCAGGGGTTATGGCCGTTGGTTTTTCGATTTCAAAGTCAGTAAAGTTTTAGTTTATGACACCAAAAAAGCAGAGCGTGTGGAGGACGCTGTGCTTTTTTGTTTTGTGTTGGTGGTGCTTATCTGCGTTAGGAAAGCTTAACTCCCCTAACCCCTCTTTGGAAAAGAGGGGGACAGGAGTAATAAGGTGTCGATTTAGCCCGTCTGTTTTTGAGTATAAAAAAACGACGGCGAACCTGTTTGACCAGTAGTTCGCCGTCTTTCAGTTGCTCCGGGGTAGTGCGTTAACCGCCACGGAGAGTAGTTCACTCAGGAGGAGGTAACTTGTTGGTCAGGCTTTTGTGGCAGCGCTAAGGCCTTGCGCGCGTGGAGCACGCGCATAGCCGGCGTCAGACACAAAAGCCTGGCATTTGCCAAACAAAAAGTTTGGCAAACTGGGTGCACGCTTTGCGTGCTAAAAAACTTTACAAGTTACATTTCGATTTAACCTCCTCAGGTTTTTAAAAAACGGGGAAACCGTAGTACTTACGTAGCTTTTCCTTTGGTTCCCCCAAGCACCAATAAACAATAACAGAAGTATACAGTAACAGTGGAAATATTTAAAGGCTCGGGTGTAAAAAAAGGGTCAATAGCGCTCCACCCGCGCTATTGACCCATCCAAAGCCAACTATGATCACCCCTAACATTATCATTATGTTCATAGTTGGCAAACTTACAAATTTAGAGTAGACCGCGGAAACTTTCCACGGAGACATTGTTCGTTGGAACGTGAGAAAGTTTCAACGCGATCTACGTTCGATGCCCCCGAGGAGTCTGCATTCATTGGTGATGCAGTAGTCCTCGGGAGGCGCGCTGGTAGCGCGCAGGCAAAATCTTTTTCAAAGCGAAGCAGACGGCGGGATTCGAGAAGCAGGTTTGTCTGCTTCGCTTTGCTGTGCGCTGGCTGAGAAATGAAATCGTCTGAGTGGGGTCGCCACTGCTCTGTGTTTAGCAAAGCTAGTGTGAGCAGTGCCCTTTGGAGCCCACCCAGACGCGCATGTGTGGTTGGCAGATTGGACGAAATGAACAACCACAACATGCAAACTTTTTCACCAAAGCATGACTTTTGCTATTTCTACTACTTTAACGCTGTCGTACATTAGAGTAGGCACTGAATGTGCGAAATAGGCAAAAGCCATGCTTGGCTTCTGAATCACCATTTTTGTACTCAACTGGGTGACTCAGAAATCGAATCTCAAAAAAAGAAAGCCAAAAATTTGTAAGTTATCTTACATTTGGCCTCCTTTATAAAATAAAAGATTTTATAGGCCAGGCCTTGCCCCCTAACTTAAGCAAAGACCTGACCCTCACGATGATCACCCGTAGGGGTGCTCGTTATATGCCACTGTACGGGAAAGTGGGGGAATTGTCAAGAAAACACCCTTGGTTACGCCCAAAAAGCCTCTGTATTGCCTAAAGTATGGCAGTTTGACAAAAAGTGCGATAAATGCTATAGTTTGTTGAGTTAGTACTAAAAATCCAACAAAAACCCGCAAAATCCTCTGGTGCCCGAAGCGGATTTTTTTTATGCTTTGTATTCATTTAGCGTAATTATCCCAAATGAACTGGTTTTCTAAACAAGTTGCACACGAATTTTCTGACCTTGCCTCCCGGGGGCGAGGTTTTGTTGTTGGTGAAAAACGTACCGTTCACCACACAGCACTTGCAGCAGACGACAGCGCAGCGATTAGCATTACCCACCAGCAGAAATGGTTTGCATTTGGTGCAGTGCTTGTTGTGGCAGCCTTGTTGGTGCTTAACTTTCACCTGATTGTATTTACCGCAGTCATAGTTTTGACCACTTTTTATTTCCTAGATTTACTGTTTGGGTTGTTTTTGGCGTACCGCTCATTTAGCCAAAACCCAGAAATCTCTGTTTCTAAAAAAGAGTTGGCAGCGCTTGATGAAGCTACTTTGCCAACGTATACCATTTTTTGTCCGCTCTACAAAGAGTGGGAAGTGCTTCCACAGTTCGTAAAAGCTATTCAAGGTTTGGACTACCCGAAAGACAAGTTGCAGGTCATGTTGCAGTTGGAAGCGGACGATACCGAAACCGTGGCGCATGCTCGGGCAATGAAGCTGCCGAAGTATTTTGAAATTGTCATAGTGCCAGACGCAAAACCAAAAACTAAGCCAAAAGCAATGAACTACGGTTTGCAGTTTGCAACCGGAGATATTGTTACTATTTACGATGCAGAAGACGCGCCAGAAAAAACCCAACTGAAAAAAGTGGTGGTGGCTTTTGCCAAATCTCCAAAAGAGGTCGTGTGTGTGCAAGGGAAACTGAACTTCTATAATCCATACCAAAACTTGTTGACCCGCATGTTTACCGCAGAGTACAGTTTGTGGTTCGATTTGATTTTACCTGGGTTGCAATCTATCAACGCGCCAATCCCACTCGGGGGAACAACCAACAACTTTAAGCGAGAGATATTGCAAGAGCTCGCAGGTTGGGACGCCTACAATGTGACCGAAGACTGTGACCTTGGCATGCGTTTGGCTAAAAAAGGGTACCGCACTGCTATTGTGGACTCCACTACACTGGAAGAAGCAAACAGTGGTTACCATAACTGGTACCGCCAGCGCAGCCGTTGGATAAAAGGGTACATGCAGACGTACTTAGTAAACATGCGCAATGTGCCTAAGGCAATTCGCGAGTTTGGCCTGCGCAACTTTTTACTCATGCAGTTAACCGTGGGCGGTAAAGTATTGTCCATGTTTGTGAATCCATTTTTGTGGCTTATTACGTTTGCTTATTTTGCAGCACGTACACAGGTTGCTCCGTATATTGAACCATTCTTCCCACCAGCAGTGTTGTATGTGGGTGTGGTTAGTTTAATTTTGGGTAACTTCTTTTACGTGTACGCCTACATGATTGGGCTTGCCAAGCGCAAAGAGTTCCGTGTTATGAAGTTCGTGTTCTTGGTGCCGCTCTACTGGTTGTTTATGTCTGTGGCTGCGTGGAAAGCTTTTTACGAACTCTTGGTAAAGCCGCACTACTGGCAAAAGACTCATCATGGATTACATTTGGCAAAACAGCACTCTGTGGTACTGTCATGGTTGAAAGATGCTTTGGCGTTGGTGGTTGTGCTTCCGTTTTTGTATATAGTTGTACGGAATATGATTGAAACGGTAGGGTTTGGGATTGGTGGTATTGATTTTGTTGCTGCTACAACGTGGGTTGGTATTATTTGCTGGTGTATTATTTCTGGGTTTGGCTGGAACTATTTGTATACTGCTGTGTACACCAAATTGCGCACGCAAAGTAGTCCGCTGTTCCTTAAATTCGTTGTACTACTACTGTTTGCTTTGTGGTTTGCGTGGGTGTTTGCTTCTGTACTGATTAGCCCTTGGGTGCAAGCGGTGCTGGTACGCGTGTTTACAGTGCTATTCCTTTCGAACAGTTTTGTTGTAAATTCACCAAAAACTTTTGGGGCACTCGCAGTACTGTGCGTGTTGTGCTTGTTCCCAATAACCATTATGAAAAAGAATTCTGATGCGTTATAAGAAGCCTTTGTTGCCGGAGTCCTCTGTGTCCTCAGCGCAACTACAAAAAATACTTATGGGTCTTGCCATTGCATGTGGTGTCATTGCAACGGTGTATTTTTATGTTCAAGGATACATAGTGGCATATGGCGATGCCGAAAGCCATTTAAATATTGCAAAACGAGTTTCGGATTCGCTCACCCCTGGCTTGGCTCAGTTGGGTGGTATTTGGTTACCTATACCACACATACTCATGATGCCGTTTGTATATTCTGATTTTCTGTGGCGCACAGGGCTTGCAGGGAGTGTTGTGAATGGGATTTGTTTTGTTATTTCCGCAGTGTACATATACAAAATAGGGGAGTTCATGACGCGCAATAAATGGGTGGGCTTTGTAGCTGGTTTGGTATTTGTGACCAATCCAAACATTCTCTACCTGCAAGCAACGCCAATGTCAGAACTTACGCTCATTGTATTCTTTGTGCTTTCTACCTACTACTTTATTCGGTTCATTGAAGACCAGGATGACTTGTCCGCGTTAATAGCTGCCGCTATATTTGCGTTTTGTGCAGCACTGTCTCGCTATGACGGTTGGTTTTTGGTGTGTGCGCAAGCGGGGATTATAGTGCTGTTGTATAACCCATGGAAGCGAATTCCGAGAAGTTGGAAAGAGCTTGTTGGAGGATTTCGGAAGGAGGCTTGGGAGCGGCTCGAAGGTCGTTTGTTGTTGTTTGGCAGTATCGCGTTTTTCGGTATTGCCCTGTGGCTCTTGTGGGGCTGGCTTATTTTGGGCGATCCTTTGTATTTTGCGAACAGCGTTTTTTCTGCGAAGAGTCAGCAAGGTAGCTGGCTTGCGCGCGGAGAGTTGCCTGCCTACCGTGACATTGGCGTGTCGTTCTTGTATTACTTTGTGACTGCCATGAATAATGTCGGAGCGGTAGTGTACGCCATTGCCATTGTGGGCATGTTGTGGTTCATGTTCCGTAGTACAAACAAGCATCGGTTTTACATAGCGCTGTTGTTGCTTGTGCCATTTATCTTCAATGTGATTTCTTTGTACCTTGGGCAATCGGTTATTTTTACTCCAGAGCTCACTCCAAAAACGTTTCAGTGGCAACTATTCAATGTGCGCTATGGGGTTATGATGGTACCACTGGCAGCTCTGTGTGCTGGCTACTTATTTGCCAAAGTTGGTTGGAAGCTAAAGGTGCTTTTGACCATGTTGTTCGTTCTTCAGTTTGGACTCTATGCGGTGGGGTATACCAAAGTGACTTCTTTAGAAGATGGTGTCGTGGGGTTGTCTAGCTTTATTGCCAAAATCCCTGAAACTCAAAATTGGTTCGCAAAAAATTATGATGGTGGTTTAGTTTTGTTTGATGATGTAGCTCGTTCTTTGAGTGTCATTCGTACCCCTGTTCCAATGAGTAATTTTATTTCCGTTGGTAACAAACCGTACTGGGAAGAAAGTTTGGAAGCTCCAGAGAAATGGGCGAGCTGGATAGTAATAAAAGAGCGTGATGAGCTTTGGAACGCATTCTTAAACGAAGAAGCAGACAAAGAAGCGCTGTTGCAAAAGTACGATCCGGTGTATTCCTCCGGTGGTGTAGAGATTTTAAAGCGAAAACCTTAAAAGCGGGTACTTTTGGAATAAGGGCTATTTTTAGAAGCCGTAAAGCTACTTTTAAGGCATTTGCAAAAACTTGCGTTTAGGAGTAGAATATTGGTTAATGTTGTAATCTTAAATATTTAGCTTAAGTAAGCTAAAATTGTACATATGAAAGTATTTCAAAGATTGGCTTTTGGTTTTATTGGGGCAGCACTTGTTGTAAGCAGTGTGGTTTCCGCTCCGGTTGTTACTTTTGCGGCTGAGGGTGAACCTCTCGCCTGTGGTACAGAGCTTATCCAAAATGGCTCATTTGAATCTCCTGTACTCACGAACCCACAAGGTTGGGGCGTAGTGCAGAGTGGACAAGACGGTATTGCATGGAACGCAGTGTGGGTAGATACCACACCACTTCCTGGTAAGCCAGCAATCGCGAATGTAGAAATACAAAACGGTCGCCCAGCACAGAGCGGCATTCAGTTTACCGAGCTGGATTCAGACTACGACGGGTCACCAAACCCACTTCCTGGTGATGTTGCTTCAGTAAAGTTGTACCAAGACATACCAACACACATTGGCGTGCCTTACACACTTAGTTTTTTTACGGCACCAATCCCACTCTATGGTGTAGATGAAAATATAACCATAGTAAGCTTTGGAGATTCCGCAGCCCTTACTACGGTAGATACTGTAGTAGAAGATGGGACAGTCGAAACGACTACCAACTGGAAACAGCATACCTATACTGTAGTACCAACAACGACTACTTCCAGAATCCAGTTCGCAGATGGGGGAGCAGCAAACTCTTTTGGTTCATTCCTCGATACCGTGAGTCTGAAAGAAGTATGTGATGACGGTGGCGGTGAAGGTGAAGGTGGTGGCGGTAGCGGCAGCACACGTACTATTTCCGGGATTGTTTGGAACGACCAGAATAGCAATGCTGTTTTGGACGGCTCCGAAACTGGCCTCGCTGATTGGAAAGTCTTCGTTGACTCCAATAACAATGGTGACATTGATCTAGGAGAGACAACAGTTCTGACCAACGCACTCGGGAACTACCAAATTACTGGTCTGAGTGCAGGCGTTTACGTTGTGAGAGCATTCCAAGAAAGTTTTTGGACTCAAACTTTTCCAGCGGCAGAAAAGCATGTTGTAACGGTTGTCGACGCAAACATAGCTGCTATTGATTTTGGTAACGCCCGAATGACAAGCGGTGGTTCTGGTGGTGGCGGTGCACCGGTGAGTTCTGGTGTAGTTCTTATTCCTACAAATGCAGCAGCACCAGTACCTACAGTGGCGGGTGATAGTACCACAATTGCTGCACCAACCCCTCCTGCAACAGTAACACCAGCAGGCCAAGTCTTGGGTGCTACAACGCAATTACCACGAACAGGGTTAGACATTGCACTCGTGTTAGCAGTGTTTGCGGGCTTCGCAGGTATCTTTTGGCTTAACTATCAGTTGTCATCCCGACGACGTTCCTAGTCTTTCGCTTATATATGCCCTATCTTTGATAGGGCATTTTTGTTGACAAAATAGCTAAAATACTGTATTATAATGACTCGAATAATACTTGATTGCATATGAGCCGATTTGTATTTTTTACCCGCGTTATCGCCCTAAACACACTTATAGTGTGTTTTAGTGTTGGCTTGGGTTTGGCTGAGTACTCCATCCTAGAACACGTTGACTCGTTGTCGTACAAGGTAATATTCTTCTTCTTGTTAATAGTTTTATATTGTAACTTGTTGGCAAAGACTCTTGTTGCCCTAATCCACACGTATGACCGCAGCAAATAAACTGAGACTGAAAACAGCCAAAAAGATTTGTATTTATACAGCGCTCTATGCGGCGACTGGTCTGTTGATTGCGTCAGGGATACTTTTAACGAGCGCTGAAGACAACTCTTTCCCCGTACTCCGAGCAGTTATTATTGTGTTTGCAAGTGTACTTTTGGCAAAGTATTTTTTATATATGATCCTTAGCCCATGGCACGAAGTGTCTGCGGCGTTGCAATATTCTAAAACAGAAACAGAGTTTGAGCCGCTGGTGTCTGTAGTCATACCTGCATGGAATGAAGAAGTTGGTTTGTTGACCACTGTGCAATCGGTGTTGGCGAGTAGTTATAAAAAGTTGGAGGTTGTCGTTGTAAACGATGGCTCTACAGACAGGTCAGACGAGATCATGCAGAGTTTTTCTGCGCGCTGGGCACACGAGCAAAAAAAGAACTCACCCCGTTTGGTGTATCACTATCAGGAAAATGGTGGGAAGGGTACTGCGCTTAACAAAGCTATTTCCCTTTCAAAAGGTGAAATTATTATTTCTATTGACGCTGATTGTCTCGTAGAGAGTGAAGCGGTCCAAAATTTTGTAAAAGTGTTTCAAGATCCTCGTGTCATGGCAGCCGTGGGCAACGTAAAAATTGGAAACACGAACACCATCATTGGAACTATTCAGTATTTAGAATTTCTTTTCTCGTTCTATTTTAAGCGAGCTGACTCTTTGCTGAACACTATCTATATTATCGGTGGAGCGGCGGGCGCGTTCCGGAGAGAGGTGTTTGAAAAGTTAGGCTTGTATAATACCAAAAATATTACAGAAGACATCGAGCTTTCTGTGCGTATTCAAGATGCGGGCATGAAGATTGTCTATGCGCATGACGCTGTGGTACACACCGAAGGAGCTACAACCCTTACCGGGCTTATGAAGCAGCGACTGCGCTGGAAACGAGGACGCTTTGAGACTTTTTATCAGTTCAAGCACTTGTTTTTCTCTTTGCGTAAAAAGCATAACAAGTTACTCACCTGGGGGATTATGCCCTTAGCTATTTTTGCGGAACTGCAGTTATTTGCTGAGTTGGGATTTTTAATATTTTTGTACATTTACTCGTATTTGACCAATGACTATAGCTCGTTTCTTTCCGGTATTATAGTGGTTGGGTCTATGTTTACGGTGCAAATGCTTTTTGATGACAAAGCTACTCGAAAGTGGTCATTTATAGTGCTCGCGCCGATAGGGTGGTTGCTCTTTTATGTGTCTACATTGGTTGAATACCAAGCCTTGGTTAAATCCTTGTGGTCACTTGCACGTGGCCAAGAGATTACTTGGCAACGGTGGCAGAGGAGTGGGGTATGTGATACACTACCCACTCAGGTAAAATAGTACTAAAAATGGAGTAAACGACATGCAAATACAAAGATTCTCTCTTTCTCAACCGATATCGATTAAAATAACTTTCCTTGTTTTATTTGCACTGACTGCAGTACTGGCTGTGGTGTTGCAAACAGGGTCTGCGAACCTTGGATTTGGTGTACACAAAGATGTGCGCAATGTTTTTCGCACTTCCGCAGTTACTCCCACAACAGCTCCTGGCCAAAAAGTACCAGAAGTAGCACTTGAAGCGGTGGACACAACTCTGGGACAGTACCGTCCGACTGGCTCAGTATTGGGTCAACAAAATCAGAAAAAAACAATATCCGCAGCAGCAGCTCTGGTTGTGACCAACACACCGTGCGATGTTGTGCTTGATTTTGTACAGCAAAGTGCACAAGGCACAGCTTTTCAATATCAACTTTCAGTACTCAATAGAGGAAATGGTATTTGTGACCAAGCAAGCTTGACCATGCATTATGGAGAGAGCGAGCGGTACGCTTCGGCAAGTCCTGCTGCAAGTGTCGGTGGGTATTATTGGAAATTGGGTTCGCTCGGCTCGGCTGAGCAGCGGGTCATTCTTTTGAATACAATAAATCCTACAGCTACCAGTGGCGCGACAGAAGGGTGTGCGACTGCAAATAACGGTAGCGATAGCTGTATGACTGCACGAGTTGGTACGGTGCCAACGCCGGTAGTCACTATTACTCCAGTTCCAACACCTACGCCAACCCCTACTATGACACCGACTCCTACACCAGTCCCCACAGCAACGCCTACTCCTCGTGCCACACCGACACCAGTACCAAGTACTACTCCAGTAGGGCAAAGCACTGCAGTGCGACCAGTCAGTCAGGATAAGGCATATGGCGTGTGGGTGTGGGACGATGTATCAGGCATGTCTGACGCTACCATGACGAGCATTGTTGAAAAGGCAAGTCAGGCAAAGTTCGATACCATATACCTTACAATAGATAAATATTTAGAGTTACAAGCTACTACAAATAGCGCGACACGGGCTGTGCTCGTTGGTGCTTACGGTGATTCACTTGCTCAGTTTATTGCAAAAGCAGACGCAAAGGGTATTGCTGTATACGCAGAAGCAGGTTGGAAAGATTGGGCAGAAAGCGGTAAACGAGGCAAAGCGATTTCGATTTTGAACTATGTCGCTTCGTTCAACGCAGCACGGACTACCAAGTTTGTTGGGGTGCAATACGACATTGAACCGTATTTGCTCTCTACCTACGAAAAGAATAAAGCGACCGTGTTGACCAACTATGTAAACCACGTCGCTGAAATCGTTGCAGCTAACCAAACTCTAAACCTGACGCTCGAATTTGTTATCCCGCATTTCTACGACTGTGCGCAAAGGTGGACGCCAAACATAACGTATGGTGGAAAGTCTGATTGTACGTTTAACCATTTACTGACCATATTGGATAAGTCGCCGAACAGCACGATTTCCATAATGGCATATCGTAACTTTGCCGATGGGAACAATGGGGTGACGAAGCTTGTTTCGGAAGAGCTAAAGCAAGCGCTCGGACGCCCAACAAAAATTATTATCGCCCAAGAAACTGGCGATGTTGACCCAGCCTACGTTACATATCATGCTACCAGCAAACAGTATATGTTTTCAGAAATTGCGAAGGTGCTGAACTCGGTAGGGAGCATGAACTCCTTTGCTGGAGTTGCCATGCACTACATCGATCCATTTACTGAGTTAGAGTAGTCACCCATATGTCAAAAAAAGCCATTATTCTTTTTGGAGCAGTCGCCACACTCAGTGTCGTGGCTGCTTTTTTCTTTCCGATTACACGAGCGTATGTTTCGTATTGGTTTTTTTCTGAACGTACGACTGCAACTCCCAAGATTGAAACTGTGGTTGGGCAAAATAGAGCAGCTCCCAACATGCTGTACATCCCGACCCTTGGTATTGCAGCACCCATCGTTGAGTCTGTGGAAAGTACTGAAAGTGCGTATCAGAAAGCCCTCGAGAGCGGAGTGGTTCGACACCCGCAGTCTGCGCAGGTGGGCACAGTTGGCAACGCTTATATTTTTGGTCATTCGTCGGACTACTTGTGGAGTGGTGGGAAATACAAGACAGTGTTTGCGCTTTTGCCCCAGATACAAATCGGAGCACCACTATTTGTGACTGACTCAGAAGGTACACAGTATGAGTATCGAGTATTCCAGAAGATGGTTGTTTCTCCTACTGATACGTGGGTGTTAGACCCTATAGAAGGTACTGAATATGCGCTCACACTCCAGACTTCATACCCCCTGGGGACAGCGCTCAAACGATATATAGTCAGAGCAGAATTGTGGAATGCTCAATAATTTCACTTATATTTTTATGTAGTCTATACTGCTTGTATGAGCTTAATAGAAATTGAAAACTTAACGAAAGACTACAAAAACGAAGACGTGGTCACTTCGGTGTTGCATGGCGTGACCTTTGGTATAGATCAAGGTGAGTTTGTGTCTATTATGGGTCCGTCGGGTTCCGGTAAATCTACCTTAATGCATATATTAGGGTTTTTGGACCGCCCAACGAGTGGGACGTACACTTTTGAAGGGAAAGACACAACTAAGTTTTCCGACGAAGAACTTGCAACTATTCGTAACGAACGAGTCGGGTTTGTGTTCCAGTCGTTTAACTTACTTGCCCGCACTACAGTGCTGGACAACGTAAAGTTGCCACTACTCTACGGCACCAAAAAGAACCAAGACGAGTTGGCACGAAAAGCATTGGACGCCGTGGGATTATCCCATCGGTTGGACTTCTTTACCAACCAAATTTCTGGTGGAGAAAAACAGCGCGTGGCTATTGCGAGAGCATTGGTTGCTGACCCTGCAGTTATTTTTGCAGACGAACCAACGGGAAACCTGGACTCCAAATCGGGGAACACCGTCATGAGCATTTTGCAACGCTTAAATGACGAAGGGAAAACTATTATTCTAGTAACGCACGAAATGGACACTGCAGAACACGCCAAGCGCCTTATTCGCGTGCGCGACGGGAACATTGTGGCAGATGAGAAGATCGCGAAGCGAAAATTAGCCAAAGAAGATGGAGAGCTGGTGAAATAGAGCGAGTGATGGCATCTAATACCCAATTTCCAATATCTAATTTCCATGGCAGAGCAAACGAAAACAAAGTTTGATTTAGAAGCGCGGACTGGAAAATTTGCGGAATTAGTTATCACGTTCGCAAAGCAGATACCGAAAAATCCTATAACCTTACATATCATCACGCAGTTTGTGGATTCAGGTACAAGTGTTGGGGCAAATTATTGTGAAGCGGACTGTGCGGAGTCGCGAAAAGATTTTGAACATAAGCTTGGTATTTGTAAAAAAGAGGCAAAAGAGACAAAGCATTGGCTGAGGGTGATTGCAATAGCAACGCCAGAGCTGGCACCGCAAGCTCGAGTATTGTGGAAAGAGGCGGACGAACTACAGCGAATATTCATTGTTATAATAAATAATTCCCGAGCAAAACGGGTTTGAATAGAAATTGGTAATTGGATATTGGAAATTATTATGGGATTCATATCTCAAATCACACTTGTCTTTAAAGGGTTGCTGTCGCGCAAGGGACGGTCGTTTTTGACTATCCTTGGTATTGTGATTGGCGTGGCTGGGGTTATTACCATTATTTCCTTGGGTGCGGGGGCGCAGAGCTTGGTATTGTCCCAATTAACAAGTCTTGGCACAAACCTTGTGGGTGTCCTCCCTGGGAAATCGAACGAAAATGGACCACCAGCAGCAGTGTTTGGGGTACAAGTAACTACACTGACGGTGGACGACGCCCGCGCTATAGAGCAAGAGCAACATGTGGCGGCAGTGGCAGCATTTGTGCGCGGCAGTGCCACGGTTACGTACCGCGACCAGAGCGTGGACACCTACTTTACCGCAACAGAAGCAAGCCTGCCGGATGTGCAAACGACCCCTCTGCAAACAGGGCGCTTCTTTGATGAGCGCGAAGGTAAAGGCGGGGCGAATGTTATTGTGCTTGGTTACGATGTAGCAGAGCAACTCTTTCCGAACACAGAAGCTCTGGGTAAGGTGGTAAAGATTAAAAATGTGCCATTCGAAGTAGTGGGTACTGCGAAGAAGCAGGGGACTGTGTCGTTCCAAAACCAAGATGACCAAGTGTACATCCCACTCACTATTGGGCAAAAGCAACTTTTGGGTATTAACTATTTACAGTTTATTCGAGCGCGCATAGACGCTCCAGAAAATGTGAAGCCTGCTATTGCCGGCATTACGGCGCTACTGAAAGACAGGCACCGCGTATACACCGAAGATGAAATAGACTTTTCGGTGCGCGACTTGGCAGACGCGATTAAACTTATTTCTGGTATTACCGACGGACTACGGTTGTTCTTAGCAATTATGGCGGGGATTAGTCTGGTAGTGGGCGGTATAGGGATTATGAACATTATGCTCGTAACTGTGGCAGAACGGACGCGGGAAATTGGTCTGCGCAAAGCGGTAGGGGCGAGTAGCAAAAATATTCGCAACCAATTTTTGCTTGAGTCTGGTACGGTAACGCTTTTGGGTGGGCTGTTAGGGATTGTAGTTGGTGCGGCTTTAGCGTATATCATCGCTCTTGGCGCGCGCTACGCCGGGTACACGTGGGACTATGTGGTGTCGTGGCAGTCAATTGCTTTGGCGGTAGGGGTATCTGTTGCGACTGGAGTTATCTTTGGGTACTACCCAGCAAAGAAGGCAGCAAAGTTGAGCCCGATAGAAGCTTTGCGCTATGAGTAGCGCGAAGGAGTCGTAAAGTCTTAAGGTCTTCATGTCTTAATGTAAGAAATAACTTGAAAGTCAAAAAGTAAAACTGCAACTGTAAACTTAAAATTTCTTGTTTAGCGTTGGTCTGGGGTGACGACGTTATGACTTGAAGACGTGATGGACTATAGTATATTTATGAATCGAATTTTTAAACAAGCAATGCGGGGGTTAACCAGTAACCCAGTTAGAACAATGCTCACAACGTTGGGGATTGTTATTGGTATTGCCACGGTTATTATTGTGCTGTCTGCAGGGGAAGGTTTCCGTAGCTTTATTAACTTTCAAATTGACCAATTTGGGAGCAATGCTATTTACGTAGAAACACGCATTCCACCAACTACCAAAACCCGTGCTGCAGGTGGTAGTGGCGGCTCTAACCAAGCCAGTCAAGCGGTGCAAATTACCACGCTCAAAAGCAAAGACGTTGCAGATGTAAAGAGATTACCGAATGTGCTTGGAGCATACGGCGCGGTCATTGGGCAAAAAGTTGTGGCGTACGGACAAATCCAAAAGAACACATTTATTTTTGGTTCGAGTGCAGACCGGTTTGTCATAGACAAAGGAGTACTTGCCAGTGGGCGACCATACACAGATCAAGAAGAACTCGGGCTTGCACAAGTTGTCGTGCTTGGGTTTGACTTGGCGCAAGACTTATTTGGCAACGACGACCCTGTGGGTAAAACAATCCGCATTGCAGGACTCAACTTTCAAGTTATTGGTGTGTATGAACGCCGAGGTAGCTTTGGTTTTTCCAACGACGACCAACAAGCGTTCATTCCACTGTCTACGGCTCAGAAAAAGATTTTGGGCATAGACCACTTACTGTACATGGTGGCACAAGCAAAAGATACGGAAAACGCTGCGGTGGTTGTGGCAGATATGGAACAAACCTTGCGCGAGAACCATGGGATTACCGATCCCGCAAAGGACGACTTTTCCGTGCAAAACCAAGCGCAGAGTTTGGATACGTTTAACACTATTCTCCAAGGGGTGACGTTCTTACTGATTGCTGTGGCAGCTATTAGTCTGCTTGTTGGTGGAGTTGGGATCATGAACATTATGTACGTGGTAGTTACCGAACGCATTGCAGAAATTGGTTTAAAGAAAGCGCTTGGAGCAAAACCGAAAGATATTTTGTGGGAGTTTTTAGTCGAAGCAATTTTACTGACGCTGCTTGGTGGGGTGCTCGGCATCTTGTTTGGTGCAGGGTTGTCCTACCTCTTAAGCGTTGGAGCGAACGCTGCAGGCTTCGCGTGGGCATTTAGCGTCCCCGTAAGCGGTATATTACTCGGTCTTGGTGTTGCTGGAGGAATCGGACTAGTCTTCGGAGTCTTCCCCGCACGAAGAGCGAGCAAGTTAGACCCGATAGAAGCTCTACGATACGAGTGATGGTGCTATTTTCTTAACTTATTTTATGAGAAAAGTAATTTTAGATACCGATATTGGCAGTGAAATGACAGACGCAGCTACCCTATGCATGGTTGCGAGTGCGCCAGAGCTTGAGCTCCTCGCTGTTACAACTGTGACCAATGACACGCGCTTCAGAGCTTCTGTTGCCGCACTCTTTTTGGACTTACTAGGAAAAAATATTCCAATAGCTGCAGGACACGGAAGCGGTGGTGAACATGTTTGGGAAAAATCAATCCTTTTTCCAGGTGGCTATAGCCCAGCAGAATTAGACGAGCGCTCGGCGGCGCAGTTGATTGTTGATACCGTTAATAAATATCCGAATGAAGTTTCTATACTTGGCATTGGCACGCTAACTAACATTGCAGAAGCCTTAGAGCTTGACCCTGAATTACCACGCAAGACGCAAGAGCTACTACTCATGGGCGGCATGATAACTCCGCCAATAGTCGAAGGGAAGCAGATTCCAATTGGTTTCGAATATAATTTTTGTAATGACAACGTAGCAGCTACCAAAGTAGTATCGGCCGGTTTTAACCTGACTATATTGCCGGGCGACATAACATTTCTCGAGGCTGACCCTTGGAGCGCAGAAGAGGTGGCATATATAGCTAGTATTAAGCATCGCGCAGTATCGTTACTAAGCCAGCTTCAAAACAGAAGCATAGTCGAAGCAAGAGAAGGACTCATACGTGCCGGTTTGCCTATCGAGTTCGCACGGCATTGGATAAACGATGAGCTGTTGTCTACGTATGTCTTACATCCCGATTTGTACAAAACTGTACACACGCACATACAGTGGCGCTTGGAGGGAAAATATCCTATTATTACCCTTGCTGATGCAGGGTATCCGGTTCGCATACTTACCGGAGTGAACTTTGTAGAAGCGCGTAAGTTTATTTTGAATAGATTAGCTGCATTATAAAATTATGAATACAGTTCCAAAACCAGTTGTTTTAGTAATTCTTGACGGATGGGGATATAGGGAAGAAACGGTGAATAACGCAATTGCAGACGCAGAGACGCCTTTTTATGACTCGTTGTGGGCGCAATATCCACACGCAGTGTTGGATGCGAGTGAAGAAAGTGTCGGGCTACCAGAAGGGCAGATTGGTAACAGCGAAGTAGGGCACATGACTATTGGTGCTGGCACGATCATTGACACTGACTTGGTGCGCATTACCAAAGCGATTCGCAATGGGGAGTTCCGTACGAATCCTGCGTTCCAGAAACTATTTACCCATGTGAAAGGTCACGACTCGACTCTGCATATTATGGGTTTGGTGAGCCCTGGGGGTGTGCACTCCCACCAAGAACACTTGCACGCATTTTTGCGAGCGTGTAAGGCAGAAGGGATTAGCAAAGTAGCTATCCATGTGTTCACAGATGGGCGAGACACCGCACCACAAGCCAGTGTGCAGTACCTTAAGGACTTGGAAGCAGTCATCGAGTCAGAAGGAGTGGGGAGAGTAGCCACGCTTGCAGGGCGGTTCTTTGCCATGGATCGCGACAAAAACTGGGACCGGCTGGCAAAAGTAGAAGACGCGATGTTCTTCTGTAAAGGGAATGTGTGCGAACTCCAGCGAGCCTCTGACCTTGTGAAAGATTTACACGCAGCAGGGCACATGGACGAGCATATAGAACCACATGTGTTTGTAGACGAAAAAGGGGAAGGGGTAAGCATCCAGCAAAACGATGCTATTTTCTGCTTTAACTTCCGTGCGGATAGGGCTCGAATGCTGTGTGAAAAAGTGCTCGAGAAGACTCAAGACATGAACACAGTGTTTGTGACCTTGACCGAATACTCTCAAGATTTAGCGGTCGATGTAGCTTACAGACCACAACGGGTAGCAACTACACTCTCTGCAGAGATTTCCAAAGCAGGTCTGACACAAGCGCATGTCGCAGAAACAGAAAAGTATGCCCACGCCACGTATTTCTTGAATGGTGGAGTAGAAACACCACACGAAGGGGAAGAGTTTGTGCTGGTGCCAAGCCGGAAAGACGTACCGACCCATGACCTTGCACCAGAAATGAAGGCGCGAGAGATTACAGACGAAGCACTGGCCCGCATTGCTGCTGGGGTAGACTTTGTGTTTATTAACTATGCCAACGCCGACATGGTGGGGCACACTGCCAATGTCCCTGCACTCACTATTGCCGTAGAGACTATTGACCGCGAACTGGCACGACTTATTCCTGCAGTGACCGCGCTGGGTGGTGCAGTGTTTATCTCTGCTGACCACGGCAACGCCGAAATGAACATTGACCCAGACAGTGGCGAAAAGCACACCGCACACACGCTCAACGTTGTGCCTGCTATACTGACTATAGAAGGGAAGCAACTCCGAGCAACAGGAACACTGGCAGATATTACGCCAACCATCTTAGAACTCATGCAGCTCCCACAACCAGAGAGCATGCATGGGAGCTCGTTACTTACTAACGACTAACCACTAGGAGCTAGGAATTAGGAGTTAGGTTTTAGTAAGCACCAAATCACAAGCACGAAATAACAAATAAATTACAATACTCAAAATCCAAACTGATACTTACTCTTATTTCGGACATTGGTACATTGATGCTTGTTTGAGATTTGATTTTTGTAATTTGTTATTTTAAGTTTTTCTCGTTACTAGTCACTAGTTACTCGTTACTAAACCTATGGGAACAATACGAAGACTGCAAGCGTTAATTCGCGAAAAAATTGAACGTCAACAACAAGGTTTGTACCTTGTCTTGGTGTTTCCAATTGCCTTTGCCTGTATGGTAACGTTCATTACGGCTCGTGTGGTGAGCGTCTACTGGCCGTGGTACTACATTGAGTGGGGAGAAGGGCTGCACGTACACCATTTCGCCTACGGATTTTTTGTGCTCGCTGCGTCTTCGTACTTAGCACTCGTGTTTAGCGGACCACGTGCAAAATTTTTGATTTCACTCTTGTATGGTGTAGGACTTGGACTCGCGTTTGACGAGTTTGCTATGTGGATTCACATGCGTGAAGACGATGTCGCACGGTGGCAGTATGATGGTGCAGTTGTGGTGGGGAGCATCTTTCTTATTTTGATTACGCTGCAACCTGGGCTTAAATTTTTACTGCACCATTGGCCGTTTAGTAAGAAAAAGCTTATTTTCGAGCATATTACACGCAAACCGTATGCGTGGGATGAAATTAAAACTCCTCAAGAATAAGGCAAAACTTGGGCACCTGTGTATAATTCCTTGGAAAAATTGCAAAAACCCCTTGATTTTAGAGGGGTTTTTGTTATGCTGGAATTGTTCAGACATTAGAGCTTGGACAAAAAAATAATTAAAGCCAATAACGGCATACAACGATGACAAAGACAGAATTGCTCCAGAACCTTGCTGAGAAGCTTGGTAAAACTCGAAAAGAAGTAAGCGAAATGATCGAAGCCTTAGTCGGCATGGCATACACCGAAACCAAGAAGCAAGGTGAATTCACCATCCCAGGTCTTGGCAAGCTCGTAAAGAAGCGCCGCGATGCACGACAAGGTCGCAACCCAGCCACTGGTGAAACCATCCAAATCCCAGCAAAGACTGTAGTTAAATTCCGTCTTGCAAAGCAAGCAAAAGACGCTATCTTGTAAAGAACACAGATACACCGCTACTGCATAAAGCATGTAAACATAGAAACATGGAACAAAAATCCCACATCGAGAGATGTGGGATTTTTTTGTTTCAATGCTTATATGCTTAGATGCTTTATGTTTTATGTCTTATCTGTACATCCTTTCTAAAAAAGGGTTACCCTTTTGTCGTAAAGGGTAACCCTTGTATATTCAATCTGTGTTATCCGTGAAATCCGTGTATCCGTGGATTTACTCTAGCCCCAATGTCTTGTTCACCGTGCTCAAAATCTCTTCGGTGGTAAAGTACGCTTTAATCATGTAGTCAGAAACTTTGAGCGCACGCACTTTCAGAATGTCTTGGTCGTTCCAAATGTTGGACAAAATAATGATTGGCGTTGCAGCAAGTTTTGGGTCTGTGTTTTCACGTATCGTTTGCAAAACAGTAAAGCCGTCGACGTGGGGGAGCATGAGGTCGAGCAGTATCAAATCGGGGTGCTCTTTTTCAAACAGCTCCAAGCCTTCTTTGCCATCTGCTGCTTGGGCGACAATGAAGCCGTGCGTTTGCAATTTGTGGGCAACGATCTCGCGCATCGCGCCTTCGTCTTCTACGACTAATATCTTTTTTGGCTCTTCGCTCATATGTGTATAAGTTTTGGTCTAGGTATATACATAGCATATCACATCTGCGCTTATGTATGCTAAAATTAGTATTAACTAGATACCAGTGTAATGAATAAACCTCTCGCTCTGCCAGAAATAGAATGGAATAAAGACATTGTAAGCAGTAAAACAGTATCGGGCTTCGTGCAATTCGTCTTTACTGCCATCTCAAAAGTGTTAATGCCAATCTTTTGGGCACATATAGAGGTTTTGAACCAACCCCCAAAACAAAGCACTGCCGGCATACTATTGTTGGCAAATCATAAAAGCTATTACGATGCGCTCATAGTAGGCAACTCATTTCCACTCTTTTCTAAATTTCGACCAATCCGATTTTTCTCGAAAGATGAATTATTTCTGAAACCTTTGTCCCGCTTGTTCTTTACCCTAGCAGGGGCGTTTCCTGCGTACTATGGTGCAGGACTTGCGCGCTCGCTTAAGATACCGAAACGATTACTCGAACAAAACCAAGTCGTGTGCATGTTTCCTGAAGGGCGCTGTGTGCGAGACGAAACTCTTGGCGAAGGTAAAACTGGTGCGGCGGTATTGGCCCAAATGGTGCAAGGGGTAAAAATCGTTCCCATGGGTATCCGTGGGGCGTATAAAATCCGCTGGGGCTTTTTAAAGCTCCCAACCGTACGAGTTGCGTTTGGGGAACCCTTCGCACTCCGCGATAAAATTGACGTGACCACCGCAACCAAAGAACAAATCACGGAACTCTTCATGGCAGAAATTGCAGCCGTATACAGTCAGCTATAGCGCCTTAATATCGCGCACTGTTTATGTTAAAATGAGTATACGGAAACAGTTATAATCAGCTCAAAACGAATTACGAGTATATGGAAACCGAAATTCAGAGTTCACCCGAAATCCTTCGTCATACAGAATCGACAAAGAATTACTATCGCTCGCATGCGCTTTCTTTTATTGCTCAATTTATTTTTGGCGGTCTCGCCAAAATTATTACCCGATTGTTTTGGGCTAAAGTTGTTGTAAAAACGAAAACTGACTTGGTCAACTGTCCCTTGCCGGTACTCATGGTGGCGAACCATAAGAGTTACTACGATAGTATGATTATTAACAGCTCGTTACCACTTATCTCTTCGCTTCGCCCGATACGGTTTATGAGCGCGGACAGATTCTTCGTGAACCCTTTTTTTAGATTTATTTTTACGCTGGTGGGAAGCTACCCAGCTTTCTACAAAGCGGGGATTGAGCGTTCACTTCGAATTCCTGATATGCTATTAAAGCAAGGGAGGTTTGTGCAGCTCTTCCCAGAAGGTCGGTGCGTTCGGGACGACACTATTGGGGTAGGTAAAATTGGAGCAGCCACATTAGCCCTAGCAAATCCGAACGTGTATATTTTACCAGCTGGCATAGCTCGTTCGTACACAGTTCGCTGGAGATTACTCGTAGTACCTACAATACAAATTCATTATGGAGAACTGTTTAGGCTCGATGAGAGGTACCCCACTGCTCATACCCCTGAAGCTGTCACCGAAGCAATAATGGCTGAAATAACTACTCTGCATAAAGCAGCGTTACTGTCCGAAGTATAATTGTCTTATATGTTCAAATTCTTACTGCATATCTTAAAGAGTTTCCTACTTATTTTTATTCCAACAGGAAAGAAATTAACCGGCTTTGCTTTTGTGGTGCACCCACGAGACTACAACGATGTTGTTGCGAATGTAAAATCACTTCGTTTACTACCCAAATGGATGGTAACAAAATGGTTACACCTTTTACCACCCTTTACTATTTCAAAAATAAAAGGTGTGGTGTCTCTTGCCGACAAAACACCGCTGACAGGTTGGGTTATTGCGATTCCGATGTCAGCGCATAAAATGCTTGAACGTCGCAAACTTGTTCGGAGAAAAATTCAGCAGGCTATTCGACTTGCTAAACATCTGGGAGTGCGCGTTGTTGGCTTGGGAGGTATGACGGGGTCAATGACCGAAGGAGGGGCTGGCCTGAGTGAGAAAAATGGCATGGTTGTGACCGCCGGTAGAGCCTATACCTCTTTTGTTGTGAAAAGCTACGTAGACGATGCTATAGCTCGACTAGAGCTGCAAAAAAAGGATTTATGTATTGCCATAGTAGGGGCAGCAGGGGGAGTTGGGTCGGCGGTTACGAAGCTCATTTTGGGCGAGCAGTTTAAAAAGGTGATACTGATTGATTTAGAACGCAAACTAGATATTGCTCGCGAGATTATAAAAGATCTTCCTGCAGGAACTGTCGAACTGACACACAAGATAAGCGCCGTCTCCGAGGCTGATATAATTGTGACAGCTACCAATGCTCCAGAGGCAGTGGTGGCCTCTGACGATATCCAACCCGGAACGATTATTGTGGACGACGCAGAACCTTCGGATATCTCACTGGAGATTATAGAGGCACGCAAGGACATTCTTGTTATTGAAGCTGGTGTGTTAAAAGCGCATTCGTCAATTTCTGTTGGTACCGACTTCCGGCTTGCCAACAAAGGAGAGTTATTTTGCTGTCTAACTGAAGCAATGGCGATTGCTGCGTCGGACTGGCATATACGATATGAACCTCGTAATATTACTCCTGAGTTAATTTCTAAAATTGCGAGTATCGCAACTGAAATGGGCTTTCGCTTGGCGCCGTACCAAGCATATGGCAGGATGATTTCTGAAGAGCAAATACAAAATGTAAAGCAGATAGCACAAAATAGAATTCACAGCAGAATATGATAACTTTTGATATCAAAACCGCTTTTGTTCTTACAATCGGCTTATTAAACCTCACCCTTGGGCTGTTGGTATTGCTCAGAACAAGCAAAGAGCCAGCAAGTAAGAGTTTCGGTGCTATGGCGCTTTCTGTTGCGGCGTGGTCTTTCGCCGCCTTTGCATTCAGAGCTGTGACAGACTACCAATTGACCTTGGTGTTTAGCTATATACTCTATGTGTCGGCGGCAGTTTTGCCTCCGCTGTTTTTTGTTATGACTCTCTCTTTTGCGCATAATATTTTCCCAAGCAAAAAACTGAGTACGTTCATCCTCTTAGAAACCGCATTGGTAATCGGCATAACTTGCATTCCTGGTTTAGTGATAAAAGAATTTGGTATTTTAAATGGTGAGAAAATACTTACTTGGGGACCATTTTATGCTTTATATGGTTTTCATCAGATTCTACACTGTGGAATGGGGTACGTAGTGCTCTTTAAAAAATATTTAAAGTCTGAAGGGGTCCAGAAAAAACAGCTCATCTATTTAATCTTAGGGACGTCTCTGCCAGCAACTTTCGCTCTTATATCTAATTTGGTACTTACGTGGTTTGGGATTTACGATTATTTTACTTGGTTTGGCCAAGTTTGCATGATATTCGTAGTCTTGTTCTCTGGATATGCGATCTTTAAACACAATTTGTTTGATATAAAAGTAGTCGCTACAGAAATTTTTATCATTGCGACATCTGCCACGTTATTGATTCGTTTTTTATTAGTTAGTAATCCTGCTGACAAATGGATAGGTGGAATTATTTTCTTACTTGTTACTTTTTTTGGAACTTTTCTCATTAAGTCTGTCTGGCGAGAAGTTGAGCAGCGTGAACGCCTGCAAACCCTGACCAAGAAACTAGAAGATGCCAACGTGCAGCTGCAAGCACTGGACCAAGCCAGAGCAGATTTTATTACGCTCATTAGCCACCAGTTGCGCACCCCACCAGCCACAGTGAAGTGGTACTTAGCAGCGGTGCAGAGTGGCGACTTTGGTGTGTTACCACAGGAAGCTGCAGGCGCTATTGGGAAAGCAGAGATTGCCAACAACTCGCTTATTTCACTTATCGATGACTTACTCAACGCTTCGCGCATTGAACGAGGTAAAATGGAGTTTTTGTTTGAACCAGTTTCGCTTGCTGCGCTTACCAAGTTCACGGTCGAGCAACTGCAACCACAAGCGACTATGAAAGGGTTGGCGCTCACATTCGAAGGACCAGATGCGCCATTGCCAGATATTTTGGCGGACAAAGAAAAACTGCGCCAAGTAATTAACAACTTCATAGACAACGCTATTAAGTATTCCACTACCGGTAGCATTCGCGCGCGCATTTTCCAAGAAGGTGACCACTTGCGGGTAGACGTGACCGATACGGGCAAGGGGATTGACCCAGACGTTATTTCTTCGTTGTTCCAAAAGTACTCCCGCGGCAAAGATTCGGTGACCCATGCGACTGGTATTGGCATTGGGTTGTACGTGGCAAAAGTGGTTATAGAAAACCACAAAGGGACAATTGGTGCAGAAAGTCCTGGAGAAGGCAAAGGGGCAACATTCTACTTTACCCTGCCTATTAAAAACGATTTACCACACACCAAAATAATGGACTTAGTAGACCAAAAACAGCCAGCATAAACACAGCGTTCTGGTGCTATACTAAAGACAAGAACATAGTCGCATGAGCTTTACACACATTCAACTAAAAACAGACCGCCAGTTCGAAATCGTGGACATTACCAGCAAGGTCCAAGCAGCAGTTACAGAGAGCGGCGTCCAGACTGGCGTCGTGCTGGTGAGCGTGCCCCACACAACTGCTGCCATACGGGTAAACCATGCCGAACCACTCCTGTTGCAAGACATGGTCCGGACGCTGTATCGCATTGTGCCGCACGATACGAGCTATAACCATGACCAGTACGAGTCACTCGCTGGCGGACACCCCAAAGACCACACGCATGGGCATGCGCATATAAAAGCATTTTTACTAGGTAATTCTGCGTCTGTGCCCATCTCTGGGGGTAGTCTCGTGTTGGGTGACAAGCAAAGTATTTTGCTGGTAGAATGCAGTGGCCCGAAAACCAGAACGGTGCATATTAGTTGTATTGGCAATGCGTAAACTGAAACTTTATTTTGTTGTTATTGTCTTCCTTATTGTCGGAATAGGGTTGTTTGGCGTTTACTTTAAAGTAGAACAGCGCAGAGCCGCTGCCAGAGCTGCAGCAGAGCGGGCCAAGAACCAAAAAGCCCCCGAAGTCCAAGTGCGCATTATTGAAGGGTTGACCAACGAAGAAACATACGCGTCTTTGGAACAGCAAAAGCTGGGGACTGCCACAGAGTACGAAAAAGCGGAAGACGCAGTAGAGAAGTCTGACTTCTCGTTTTTGTCGAGCAAGCCAAACAAAGAGTCTTTGCTGGGGTACTTGTTCCCGGACACCTACCGGTTTCATAGCGACGCGACTGGCGTAGAAGTTGTACGAAAACTGCTCGAAACGTTTGAACTACGGTTTTCCAAAGCTGCGCAAAAATCTGTAACGACCGCAAACGGTACGTACACTATTCCAGCATATGAATCTGCTGACTTCGATGGGATTGGAGCAGACGGGTTAACTATTCACCAGCTCGTGACTTTGGCATCTGTCATAGAAAAAGAAACCGGTGGGAAAAACAAAACAGTAGGGTCTGCAGCGTTAGACGAAGAGCGACAAACCGTAGCGGGGATTTTTTATAATCGCTTAGACTTAGGCATGCCACTGCAAAGTGATGCGACCGTTAATTTTATTACGAAATCAGGAAGAGCCAGCGCCACTGCAGCCGACCTCGAAGTAGACTCGCCGTACAACACATACAAATACCGTGGACTACCGAAAGGACCAATTGCCAACGTGTCGTATTCCAGCCTCTATGCCGTACTGCATCCGAAGAAAACTGATTACTACTACTTCCTGCACAGTCAAAGCACAGGGGAAGTGTATTATGCGAGAAATTTTGAAGAGCATAAGCAGAATAAAGCGAAATACCTGCGATAGGATCTAGCTACTAGGAACTAGGCGTAGGAGTTAGATGGGCACCATCTGACATGCATGATTTAGCATGCTAATGTTGACACACTCACAACTGATACAAGTAAACAGGGTGTCAGATGGTGCCCATCTAACGGCAGAACTGTACTGTAGTTTATAATTGAAGTTTTGACATATTATCTTTGACTTTTAAGTTACCCTCTCTATCACAAAGATCATCTAACGCCCCTAGCCCCTCTTTGGAAAAGAGGGGAACATGAAAAACATGAACTCAAATTTTAAAAAACTTTTTACAGGTCTCTTCGCCAGCCTTGTACTCGTCAGTGGGGCAGGATTATTTTCTGCAAATACAGCACAGGCGCAGGGAGCGCCGGTAGCACCGCAAGGTGAGGTTATTTCCAGCTACCACAGCGACATTGTAGTAAACCCAGATAGTACACTGGCGGTAACCGAAACTATTACGGTTACCAGTACAGGAGATAGTATTCGCCACGGTATTTACCGTGACTTTCCGACGAAGTACACAGACAAACGGGGCAACAAAGTCCACATAACATTTCGCGTCACTGGAGCACGTCGCGGGGGAGAGGCGGAGCCTTTTCACACAGAAAACCGCAGCAACGGCGTGCGTGTGTACTTAGGGTCTGCAGACGTAGAAATCCCTACAGGGGAGCACATATACGCGCTGTCGTACACGGTAAACCGCGAGCTTGGCTTTTTCCCTGACCACGACGAATTGTACTGGAACGTGATTGGTACTGGTTGGGAGTTCCCCATTTTCAAAGCATCCGCAACAGTCACACTACCCAGTGGGATTAATGCTAGCAACATTACTGCAGATGGTTTTACTGGTCTGTTTGGCGACACTGGTAAGGCTTTTACCAAAACTATTTCAGACAGCAAAGTAGATTTTTCAGCGACCGAAACCATTTTCCCAGGTTCTGGCTTTACTATTGTGGTTGGCTTCCCCAAAGGGTTTGTAGCCGAGCCAACAACGCAAGACAAAGTACTCTGGTTTCTAAACGACAACCGCGGTGTTTTGGCTGGTGCTATTTGTTTTGTACTACTGCTCCTGTGGTATGTGCGGACATGGAACAGAGTTGGCCGCGACCCTAAAAAGGGGACTGTGGTAGCGCAGTACGACTCACCCCAAAAGCTTTCCGCAGGCGCACTGACGTACCTTGACCGCATGGGTTACCACCAAGATGCTTTTAGCGCAGCGCTTATTGCACTTGGCGTAAAGGGATATGTTCGGATTTACGGTGAGAAGTATAACTACACTATAGAAAAAGTAACAACAACGGCAACAACGGCAAGCGCAGACGAACAAGCGCTCCTCGCGGTACTCTTTGCAGAACGAGAGCTCGTCCAGACCGACAATAAAGAATACGCGCTGTTCCAAAAGGCAGAGGAGGCACAGAAAAAAGTTTTCGGGGAGCAGTTTGGTAAAGCACAATTTTCAAACAATCTTAGCTATGTTGGACTGGGTATTTTGTTTTCAATTTTTAGCGTGTTTGTTACCGCTGTTCTCCAAGCGCCACCATACGTGGTAATACTCGTGCTTGTACTCTTTGCTGCCTTACACATTCTCTTTGCTTTTTTACTCCGGCAGCGGACACCGGAAGGGCAAAGGCTCTGGGAAGAAATTTTAGGCTTTAAACTCTTTTTGAGTGTGACAGAAAAAGACAGACTGAATTTCCACAACCCACTAGAACAAACACCGGAGTTGTTTGAAAAGTTTTTGCCGTATGCACACGCACTCGGCGTAGCAAACAAATGGGCAAAACAGTTCACCGCAGTCTTTGCTGCTATGCAAGAAGGGGGTAAACCAAGTTACAACCCTGCGTGGCTCGTAGGAGCAAGCATGGCAGATTTTGGCACCAACGACTTCGCTTCCAAGTTTAGTAGCGCCATTGCAACGTCGTCTACACCCCCAGGGTCTTCTGGTGGCGGAGGTGGCAGCTCTGGCGGAGGTGGAGGAGGTGGTGGCGGAGGAGGGTGGTAAGAGTTAGTTACGAGTTGCGAGTAACTAGTAACGAGAAAGAGAAGACGGTTTTGTCCCCCCTCTTTTCCAAAGA
>CAZTCH010000002.1:0-80734 GCA_964612745.1 uncultured Candidatus Saccharibacteria bacterium
CCCAACAATATTTGCTTGTTTTTTAGTACTACACAGAGGGTTAAAATTTTTCTCATACGGTATACCTCACCTAACCTCTCCTACATTAGGAGAGGAACAAATGCTAACCCCACACACATGTGCCTCAACAGCGGCCTTCGTGCTTCGTATTTCTACTGAACATTGATGACCCTTCGAGGGTCTAAGAGCCCCTCAGGGTCTCGAACGACTGTCCACTCTCCAATGTCCACTGTTCTACTGCATCATGCTACCAAACTTGCTTTGCAGAACTTTTTTGTGCTCTTTAAACAAATCTTCGAGAGCAGCGCGGATATTGCGAGCGATTTCTCCTCGGTCTCCCACTACTGCGTCATCTACTTCCACACTTTTCACGTTCTGGTTCCCGTCCATGGTAATTTTAATTTTACCACCAGAAGACTTCCCCGTGACTTCTACTTGCCCAAGCAACAGCTCGATTTGCTTTGCTTGCTTACGCATTTCATTTACATCTTTTAACTTGTCTAGAAAACCCATAGTTTTAGAAATTACAAATTAATTCAAGAGCTTACACAGCCCTGAGCGTGTTATAACACACGCACAGGGCTTTCAAGTTGCTCAAATTCTCCGGAAGGAGTAAAACCTATTCTGCGGCTACTTCTTCGTGTTCGACTACTGCGTGCTTAGTGGCACGGACCAACTGCCCAAACATGGACAAGAAGACCAGCATGCAGAAGATGCCACCCACTATTGGGATCAATCGTACCAAGGTAAATGCAAGCGCGCCGAGTACTGCAGTTTGCCAGTGTGCGGAAATGTGTTGTTGCTTCTTCAAAAGGCTAAACAAGACACTGCCTGTCCACAACACTGCAAGCACCCAAGCCAATACCATAGCAAAGAGATACGCGGTAAACAGCACAAATGCTAACTGGTACCCCACCAACAAGAACAGCAACGCAATCGCAACAATTGGTGCGACAATTGCAGTAGCTACACCAATACCAAGGTTTGCCCAAAAGTTCTTTCGTGCATCGGTCACAAATCGTGCAATGCGCTTTGGCGCTGCCCAGACTGCGGCGAGCGCTACAAGCAAGTACGCCAAAATCCAAATTGCACCACCGAACAGTGCCGCGCGTGCAACTTCCATTGCAGTACGTTCAGCGTGAATTGCTGTGTAGTCGATAGTGCTCACTTGTGCACCTTCCATGACTACTGGTTCTTTCTGTGCTTGAATGGAAATAGTACCCTTCGCCACTGCCTTCGCGCCAAAGGTAACCATGTCTGCACCCTTTACCACGACTGGTCCAGTTATGGTGTTGTTGATGCTAATAACACCACCACCAATCCACAACTTACCAGTCACTGGAGCGTCAATGGAAATAGTACCGCCAGCAATAATCAGATCGCCACCAATTTTAGCGCGTTCGCTAATGGAAATTTTTCCACCAGCCACAATGACGTCGCCCACTACCTCGCTGTTAATGGTCAGTGTACCACCAGCAGCACGGACATCGCCACCTACTTTATTGTTCAAGACGACTGTACCACCAGCCACGACTACGTCTGACTCGACAGGACCGTCTATGGTAATGCTACCACCAGCGACGTAGGCGTCACCCGAAACAGTGCTGTTTACGGTAACGTTACTCCCTGCAGTGTACAAATTTTTGTAAGTCGCAGTAGTACTTAACACAACATCGCCCGTGTCGTCGGATGGGGCAGCAAAATCTGCTGCAAGCGCAGGAGTCGCCACCAAGGCAAACACACTGCACAAAAAGAGAAACGCGAATTTACGCATAAAATTACTGAAGAGATTAATAAAAGCTATACTGTAGTATAGCTTTTTTGGGCAAAAAATGGAAGAAACCAACTCTTGCTAAAACAAAGTCTGCCCCTGCTCCCCTGCACCAGTTTTAGCCTTTTTTACCTTTTTTACAGGCACCTCGAGTACCGGTACAGACGCCGCAGGAGGGGTTACTTGTTTTACTTCCACCACTTGTGTACCCACCCGATAGTTACAGTACTCGCAGTCTGGCGAAAGCGCGGGAAGTTCTCCCAATAAGCATGCCTTCATGCGCTCCAGTTGGCCGTCCACCCAATCGCTCGACCCTGTGTACGCAATGAGCGCGACATCAAACTCCAAGCGAGCGTGGAATGCTGGCAAATCTTTTTTGGCGTTTACGTACACAAAGTAGCCGGTGTTGGAAACAGAAAAACCATTTTGCCGGAGCAACCACTGGTATATTTCCATTTGCCTGCGGTACTGGTCATGCCACTTGGTGTCTTCCAACTGCACAACTGGTGCATCTTTGCTGGTGGCTTTATAGTCCACCACCAAGAGCTCTCCTGTAGGTGTCACCCACACGTCATCAACCGCACCAAATACCAGCAAGTTTGTGGGCGCATGCAATGTTTGCACCCCCACAAAATTTTCTCGCCACTGGTCTAACTGCTCATGGCGAAATGGTACAGCGTCTATACCATACTGCTCTTGCAACGGGTGCTTTGTGCCTACTGCGCGGTGCGCGTCAAATTCTTTTTTTAGCAGCACGTCCACGGCAATGTTCAAAGTAAAACTCGCCATGCTCGGACGTTTGCAGCCAAACCGCGCTTCCATGTAATAGCAGCGCGGACAATCCATGAAAAAATCTATTTTGCTTCTGGACACACGAAAAGGCTCTGGGGACTGTGGATCAAAGGTGCGTGGTTTGTAGGACTTGTAAAATGCTGCCATAGGTAAAATCCGTTCTTATTCGCTGTATTATAGCACGCAGCAACAAACCAGAGCAGCGCTATGCAGCAGCCTCGTGTCTACCTCGGTGCTTAATCCTTCTGGGACTTACCACTCGTTTCCCACTCAAACTACGAATATCTTTCGGGTCAAAGATAGCCGCTGGGAGCACTTTCCCTGCCAGCACCTGCGCAATTTTCCACCCACCGTACAAAGATGGCATGAGCCCCACGCCGTTACACCCTAAGTTGTACAACATGACTGGGTTTAAAGGCTCAGCACCAATAAGTCGTACACCGTTCGGTGTAAAACCCATTAAGCCATGCCACAAGAACTTATACTCCACACGGTCGTCTGTATCGCGTTTGTAGGTGTAGCGCAAAAATGTGTCTATTTGCTCCCGCGCTTCTGCAGGAAACGGGTGCTCGACGTTGTAGTTGTTCGTGTCGTCCATGAGCGCCTCTGGCCCACCAATGCAGATTAAGTTTTGCGCCCGCCCTTCGTGTACAAATGGGCGTCTGGTTAAGTAGAAGTATGGGTCTTCGGCATAAATATCCGCACCGTGATTACCCGTCGATTTTGGTAAGTAACTAATTTCTGCTGGTGGCTTCCCTTCTGCTTCCAAGTAACCAGCCATGTAGCCAACAATACCACGCACCAAGTAGTGGAATTTTTTACTGACACTTTCGCCAACGGCGTTCACGAGTGTAATATTTTCAAAACCGTTGGTGCACAACACCACCCGTCCAGCTTCTACCACTTGTCCAGCGTGCAACAGCAACTCACCATGCGCACTGTGCAACGTCAGCCGTGCCACTGGAGCTTGCTCTGCGAGTGTAAACCGCTCGGGGTAGGTAGCAAGTAAGTACAAAGCCAGCTCTTCGGTAAACAGCGCACTGTTCATGACCCCTTTTTGTTCAGGAAGTACTGCAAAATAATCTTCGTCTGCAGTTTCCAAAAGTTCCAAGAGCTCTGCTTTGGGCACCATTCGGTACAGTTCTTTGTAGAGTGCAGGAATTCTCGCACTGTGTACGTACGCGTCTGACACGAGCACTACCGGCGCCGAAAGTCCTGCTTTTTTTCTAAGTGCGTTATTGCGCAGATGCACCAGCAGTTCTTCTTCTGTGGCAATCGCTGCATATCCCGTAAACTTCCAGAGTGGTGTAGAAAGCTTTGCATCGGCCCGTATTTCTTCCAAAAGTTCCCAACTCGAATCAATTGCTCTTTGGGCATCTGCTGCCATTTCGAAACCAAACTCTTGGATAAGACTTTTAAAACTGCGTTCAAAGTAGGTCGCCAAAAATCCGCCATTGTGGCCCGTAGCACCGTGTGCCACTTTCCCCGCTTCTAACACCACCACAGTTTTCTGCGTATGTTTCAACGTAAAATACGCCGTTGCAATCCCTGCAATCCCTGCTCCAACTATTGCCACGTCTACCTGCATATTTCCGGTAAGCAGGGCTTCTGGACGAGTTCGGTTTAATTGGTGTAACCAAGGAGAGTAATTTGTGTGCATAAAAAAAAGAAACCGACACAAAAAATGCGCCGATAGTAACTAATGCGTAAACGCGACTCAAGCACGCATTCAAGGCACGGGTAGTATAGCACGAGTAGCGGGATAGGTTATAGGAGGTTAGGAATTAGATTGAAACACAGTCGAAAAAGTATTTCTAAAAGCTAGCAGCTAGTTCCTAGTCCCTATTTACACACCTCCAGTTTCCATGGTTAAATGGTTCTATACCTACAGTCGCTACCTCCCTACTTCGTCTCATAGTCACTCTGGCGTGAAGACCTTAAGACTTTATAACCTGACGACTCCCCTCGTTGCTCTTCTGGCTACAACCTACTCCCTACCACCTAACTCCTAATTCCTATGTCCCTCACCACCACCCGCGACCACTTACTACATCTTCATAAAGCACTACTGGACTACCAGAAAACTGCGTACGAAGCCACTCACCCAGCAGTCCAGAACCCGAACCACTACTACCAACTGGTACTGGGTGATCCAGCATTTGCATGGCTCCGCACTTTATCTGCACTGGTAGTCAGCATAGACGAACTACTAGAAAAGCCAGCGGAACTGACTGATGCAAAAGAAGCAGAAATCGCTACCTACACCAGAAGACTCCTGACCATTTCTAACCAAACAGACGAGTTTAGCACCAACTACCAAGCAGCAATAGGCAATTCAGAAACAGTTGCAGCGCTCCACGCGCAAGTACTACAAGCTCTCGACACAAAAGCTGCTTAGTCTATAACATAAAAGGTCACCCCTGCGCTATGCAAAGGTGACCTTTTGTATTGTGTCTAGAAGATGCCCATCAAGACAAACTACACCGTTTGAAATTTTATTGTATTTTTAGCCGAATAATTTTGTCATCCCCCGCCGTGATCTTACCCCGCCCATCGGTGTTCGATGTAGTAATGTACAAAAAGCCATCTGGCCCAAGCACCACCGCACGCAGCCTGCCGTATGTATTTCGTAACTGTACAGAAAGGTCAACTGTAGCGTCTGCATTGATCTTGCCCACATACAGAGACTGGCCACGCAAACCGGTAAAATACAATTTTCCATTTGCATACGCCATGCCTGCAGGCGCCCAAGTTTCTTTGGTGCCAGAATTAACCACCGGCGATACCATACCTACTTTTGTTTCAACCCCTCGAATCACTGGCCAGCCATAGTTTTTGCCAGACTCAATGCGGTTAAGCTCATCACTTCCTGATTGCAGACCAGAAGGCCCATGCTCAGTCGCCCAAAGCCTGCCTTGGTCGTCCCACGCAAGCCCTTGCGGATTACGATGCCCGTAGGAATACACTGTATTTCCAAACGGATTACTTTCTGGAATAGACCCATCATCTCGCACCCGTAAAATCTTTCCTGCAAGAGAGGTAACGTCTTGTGCTAACTCCGGTTTTTCTGCGTCACCTGTGGTTATATACAAATACCCATCTGGCCCAAACGCAATCCTACCACCATCGTGATTGCTGCTCCCAGGGATATTCTCTAAAATACTTTTCCTGTCTCGTAATGTGTTGTTTTCTAAACGGTAGCTTTCCACTCTATTGGTCAGCGCACCACCAACACGCGTCGTTGCGTATACATAGACACGTTGATTATTTTGAAAATCTGGGTGCAACGCCATGCCGAGCAAGCCGCCCTCCCCCACTGCAACAACACCCGCAACAGGTATGGTTGCTTTCGTTGGAGTAATGCGCACCACACTCCCCGCGCGCTCTGTTACCAACATGCTGCCATCTGGTAAGAAAACCAGCTCCCATGGCGCACGTAAATCTTTTGCCACCACCTCTTCCACGGGCCCTGCTTGAGTGCTCGCTGGATTTACCGGAGCAATAGTCGGAAGCGTGCTTGCCGTGGGTGCAAATACAAGTGGCAAAATAGCGCCTCTATTGAACCATACCACACCCACAACAACCAAAACTAGTACCACGCTACCCAGCGCAATTTTTGTATACGTTTTCATAGAAACTACAGCTACCGTTAACTTGTACAATGCAAAACTAACTTTATCTAGAAGATGCCCATCGAGACGTTTAATTGATTACCAACCACGAATGGTGCCCACATAGAGAGCTTCTACCTGTTCCCGCGCCCACGGGGTCCGTCGCAAAAATTTTAAGCTCGATGCAACGCTTGGATTAACCACAAAGCAATTTATTTTAATACGCTCTCCTAAATTAGCCCACCCATACTCCGCCACTAAAAACTCCAAAATAGCTTGGAGCGTTTTTCCATGTAGCGGGTCGTTTGTGTGGCTATTTTCCATCTCAGTATTTCAGCAGTCGCAATACATGTTTACTTTTTCCAACGAGGAGCAAAACGGATCATGAAAGTAGCAAAGCGAGCAAACAATTTGTTTGACCCGTGTGCAACCATGCTGTCGTACACCACTTTTTGGAATTCTTTTATGTCTGTACCTTCGTAGCACAGCTTGCCGTCTTTATAGCACAAGCTGCAGTACTTGTCGGATTCACGTTTGCCCGTATCTTTTGCAAAGGGCATCATGCAACTTTCGCAATATTGGTTCATATGGTTTTAAATAGAAGAATTAGAAGAAATAGTAGAAGTAGAAGAATTAGCCTCCCATACGGGAAAATAAGTAATTTTCAATTTTTGTCTGGCGTGAAGACGTTAAGACATGAAGACCTGACGACTCTTCTCCTTCTTACTAACGCCTATGCTTGCCTTTTCTCCGCAAGGCCTTCTGCGTACAACTTAAACGACTGCAAAATACTTTGCCACCCTTGTTGCTGCATGACTACAGTGTTTTCTGTTTCTGGGTCAAAGTGTTCGGTTATGCGCACACCCCCAGGCTCTTGCGCAAACAATACGCTCACTTTTCTTCCATCGTCCATGGTGTAAGCCAACTCCTTTTTTGGAACAATGTGGGTGTATGTTCCCCCAAAATCAAAACCCGCACTCCCATCTTTGGCTTCCATGCGAGCAGTCAGCTTACCACCCACTTCCAAGTTGTTTGTAGCAGTGGTAGTGTGCCAATCACTCGAGGCAGCGTTCCATTGCACAATGTGCTCTGGAGTAATCCACGCTTCCCACACTGTCTCTAGTGGAGCCACGACACTTACTTCTACCGTCACTTGTTCATTTGTATCTGTCATATGTATATAGCAACGCTAAACCAAACTAATTTAAATTACAAAGACAAGAAAAATGCGGTCAACATGAGCGCTACCAATTGGTAGGAAAGCATAACAAATATCTGCTTTGCCCAAAACTTCTTCTTGGTGTTTGCCCACATAACAGCAGAAATTTGTGTTGGTGCAAAGAAGCCCAACCAAAGCCAGCCAGCAACGCCGTAGGCATGAAAGCTAGGTTCGCCAGCACGCATGTAATGGATAACCATTGCCAAAACAAATGTAGACACAATGGTTAAGACTAACTGCAAGCCGTAGAACGGTGCCATTTCTTTTTGCATCTGCTCTAATTCTGCTTTGGTGGCGTTTGTCTTTTCCATTATTTGCATCCACCATTTCCCAAACATGAGCGGCGAATACCATAACGCACCAAGCACAAATTGCACGAGCACTGCCACTGCAAACCACATCGCATTTATTTCCATACAATACCTTTTTTAATTCCTACTTATACTATAGCAAACCAAAACTACTCTTTGTCATTCCACGGAAAGCCCCACTGCCACTTTGGCTTTTCCCCTTTTTTGTAACAAATGCGTAAGAGCGTCACCGTAAGTAACACTGCCGGAAGCACGAACAGAAACATGACTTCGCGCCCCGAAGAGCGTTCATCTATCGTGAGCGCGCACAGCACCAGCGCCGCAACATATACCCCCACCGTAAGCCAACCCTGCCACGTCACAGGGGTCCACCCCCACCCAAACCCTTTGCGTTTGAACCACAAATGGTTTGGATTGTTTCGGACATAGTCCATATACTGCCTAAATAGTTTCATATGTTTTACTGCCAAGTGTGTTGGCAAGATTATATATATAGTATATTCCCCCACGTACCGACCGTCTAGATGACTACGCCCATATCCCAAATGGTAAAAGTACTATATGCTTACCAGTAGTAACTAACAAAGCATAACAAAATGAAAGAAATGACTTGCGCCGCCATGGGTGGCCCTGCAGAATGCACAACCATAATCTCGGGTGAAACCGCCGAAGAAATGGCAGCCAACGGCACCGCTCATGTAATGGCCTCCCACCCTGACATAGCAGCTCAAATGGGCTCCATGTCCGAAGAAGAAAAAGCCGAGTGGACAACCAAACACAACGAAGCTTTTGCAGCACTTCCAGAAGTAGCAGCAGAATAACCCCACCCCGACGCCTGTCGGGGTTTTTTATTTAAAATAAAAAAATGACGCCGGTTCTTGTGTAAACACAAGTCGTGCGCCAAGCTGGCAATCCCAGCCGTATCAATACCCTTCCTCAAATTTAGTCGCGACTTACTCTGAGTCTAAAAAGTTTGTGCTGTGCGGATAAATCCATACGACTGGGCACCAAAGGCATGCCCACGCATGATATCTCTTAAACCTCGGTATTCCTCCGGATAACCAAGGTTAAAAGAAAATCTATTCGCCCACCAATAGTAACGAAACCCTTCCACTTCAAGAAACTCCTGCCATCTCTCGGGGACAAACTCCACCAGCTTACAGTTATACCCCCTGCCGGCTGATGTGAGACATACGCGCATCGGCCTCTTGTCTATTCTTACTACTTTTACCCAAGGAGCGGTTAGATGCATGCCCGCTCGCACGTCTACGCTCGTCTCGCCAGTCAGATAATTCCTCTGTATAGCAAGATGGTACGCTTCTGTGTAATGAAAGCAGAAAAGATAACAACAAACCGATAGAGTCAATATGCCGTCGGCGATAGCGACTTTACTGATAGTCACTTTACCTCCGTTGTTGGCACAGCACTAGGAGTAGGGACCACTCCTACCCCACTAGCCTCGTCCGGTTTAAGCTCGCGTTTAATCGTGAGGAACGGATAGGACTTTCCGCTGCCGTCATACGCATAGCTTTTCAGAATGTCCGGCAGCCGGCTTTCGTCGCCGCTATAATCGTCGCGACCATGCCATGCCAGAAATTGCTCAAGACCAGCAGGGTTAAACTCGACAAGCTTGCAGTTAAGCACGCGAGAGTTTGCGTTATTGCAAACCTGCATCGGACGCAAATCAATCTTGTGTACTTTGACCAGAAAGGGTGGTGTAATAACATACCCCGTCCTGCCAATGCGTTCAATTTTGCCCGACCTAGCATCGTATTTGTACGCCAACTCATAGTTGTCAACAAAATCAACGCAAAGAGCGTAAAACGCGCCAACGCCGATAAGCAAGGTAACAAACAGAACCGCAACAAGTATCAGAGCCTTAACCCAAAGGCTAAACTCTGTGAACCAGCTTGTTATGTGTTCAGCGACTTCCTCAACGGATCCTTGTTCCATGACTTCCTCCTGGATTGATTGTAAAAGTGGTAAACTACGTATTTTTTGCAACAACGCCTGTTGCAAACTCGAAACCAATCAACTGCGTGCTAACACCAAAAATGGTATAGTGCGCATGTGAAAAGCCTTGAAGAATGCATTATACAATAAAATTGTACTATTGTCCATAGTAAACTTAGGTAATAATGACCATTTTTTGCAATAAAATATAGGTAGAGTAAGGGACATTAAAAGCCAACACTTTTCACGGCCGTGAAAAGTGTTGGCTTTTAAATTATTACGAAGGTGACCATGGTAACTACAATATCGCTACAAGACAACCCCTAAGGCTCACCGTATGAAGATTTTGACCACGTACAAAGCAATTACGCCTGCGCTGGTTTATTCAATTCTTGTTCAGCTTTTTCTGCAAGGTCTAAAAAGTCCCCCACGTCTGCCACACTCATTTCTCGGGGAACGTAATCTTTTATACAAAAGACCCCTACAGGCATATTACTCGCGCGGTCATACAAAGATTTACCTGCGTAAAATCGTATATGCGGCTCCCCTACCACCATTGGATTGTCTGCAAAACACGGGTCGGCCAGTGTGTCGTTAATAATTAAAATAACTTGCGACAACAACGCATGTCCACAAAAAGAAATATCCCGCGGTCCCCCAGTGGACTGCAGCCCCTGCACGGACTTAAACCACTCTCGGGCTTTATCCACAAGTGCAATAGTAGAGATTGGCACACCGAATCTTTTGACTGCTTCTCTCGTAAGACAGTCGAACCTTTCTTCTGCTGCAGTGTCTAACAAATGTAAACCCTGCACTGCACAAACGCGCTCTACATCGTTCTCTGGAATTGGTGCTTTTTGCATATGTAACAAAAATGAATGAATTATATAAACATAAAAAAGTACCGCACAATCGTACGTGTACTTTTAAACCATTTTATATGTATAAATAAAAATGCCCATAGAAATTCTAGGCCTGCTTCACCAGGTCAGAGCTTCTACGAGCTTCGTTACTTACAGTATAGCAAATAAAAATGCTACACCACAATTTCTATCCCCACAAAAAACATAATTGCACCTTTTGTATCTAAAATTGGTGACACCAAAAGTTCTACGTCGTACAGCTCTCCACTTTTCTTTTTGTTCGTGATATGTAATTTCACAGATGTCTTTTTTTCAGTCATCTGCTTCCACATGTCTTTGTAAAATGCTTCTGGCATATGACCGCCCCACAACTCAGAAGGGCGCTTCCCCACCGCCTCATGCATTTGGTAGCCAGTAACTTTTTCTACCGCAGCGTTTATAAATAAAATTACTCCGTGTGCGTTGGTAATAATTACTTGCTCAATAGTACTTTCTAATATCCGGTTCAAAGTACCACACCGCACGCACTTAATCTCCGGCCCAGTAGTGCCTTGGTCTTTCGCCAACATCTTACCGCACTTCATGCACCGAAATTCTTTCGAATCGTGCATGAGCACCTGCGGCAAAAAACTTGCACTGCTCGTAGCATCTACATTTGTATTGATATTTTTTTCTGTCACACAGTTGTGTTAAAGGCTGCCCTCTTACCGCTTGCGCACACTTTGCATTGTCGTGCTTTCTTTGCTTGCAAATTTTACCTTTGTTCTACTGGTAGTATAGTGCTACTTTTTTTGCATTACAAGCCCGTACACAAATATAGACGCACTCCACAGAGGGCAAATAAACCTTTCGCTCAAAAGTCAACACTTTTCGTTACTACGCGCGCCTGGTAACGAAAACAGTACAAAGATACATTTGCATTGGTTATTAAACCTGCAAACTGAGCATCTTCACTTCTCTTTAATGTGAAATTGTCATACTTCCTTCGCTATTAACAGTACACTATACACATATGCCACACTCATTTGCCGTGCTGCGCAAAGACCATCGCGCGGTCGAAGAGCTGTTCAAACAACTAGAAGACACAACTGAACGAGCGGAAAAAGGTCGGACTGAACTGTTCGCGGAACTGAAAGAACTTTTGGACCAGCACACCGAAATAGAAGAAACCATTCTCTACCCTGCACTAGAGAAAGTAGAGCTCACCCACGACGCCACTTTAGAGGCAGAAGAAGAGCACAACGTGGCAAAAACATTATTAGCAGAACTGGAAGCAAGCGACCCCACCACGGAGCACTGGACCGCCAAGCTAACCGTGCTCAGAGAAAGTATTGAGCACCATGTAGAAGAAGAGGAGAATGAATTGTTCCCACAAGCAGAGAAAGCACTAGACCAAGACACGCTTGCTGAGCTGGAAGAGCAGCTCAATAAGGAGAAAGAAAACTCGGATAGCATTTTAGAAGAAATCTTGTAGATAGACGAAAAAACACCCTGACATTCCCTGAATGCTAGGGTGTTTTGTATTCTGGATGAATCCTAGCTTTATTTCTAGCCTACACACCTAGCAATATTCGCAGGTTTTCAAAATGATGCAGAAACGAGTACAGAGCAAAATACGCATAGGCAAACCCAGGAAGCATGAACAGCAGGGCAACCAGCACTAGTCCGCCGGACCTGTTTACACTTGGCTTGTTAACAGGGTGGAAAGCTGCAATAAGCAACGCAGACCCCAAAAAGTGAGCGTATGCAGCAACGGAACCAAAAAATCCAATCAAAATAAAAGCTTGATACCATTCGGGTAGACCCCCAACCGCATACACCAAAATAGCCAAAGCCAAATCCAGAACAAAAAAATACGCTAACTCTTTTATCAGTTTTTCTGCTGAGTTTCGATACTCCACATCTACTGCAGCCATTTTTGTGGTATCAAATGTTACCTTGTGTCTTTTTGCAACAATTCTATGTATGATCTCGTACTCAAATGCGCTCAGACCAAAAAGTAAAATAGTTGTTAGAAAAACGTTTGGCAAAATACTGTTGAGGTACGGTGTAATAGTCGCAAAGAAAAACAAACCTGTGCAATAGGCCAACACCCTCACAGACACAACCAAGTACCCACTCAAAACCGCCACGGCTTTACTCTTTTCAAAATCCGAACTCACAATCTCCTGCTCCATAAATAAAATATCTTAAAACTTCTGCTGACTATTTAAGTATACCCCCATAGCTACTTACGAAGATGGCCATGGTAACATCTGTTATCTAAAATCGTTTGGATTAAAATAATCTTTAAGACCATTTGTTTGCTCGCAAAGTTCAATAGAGTTAAGCTCCTCTTTTGAAAAAAATCCGACTTCTTCACACTCGTCTGTAGGGGTAAACTCCAAACTTTCTATCTCAATCTGATAAGCCAATACGAGGGAGTAATACCAATCCATGCTCCTACTATTTTCAAATCGCCATGTCCAAGCATACACTGGTTTTTCAGAAATCTTTTTTATCTGCATACCCGTCTCCTCCTCAATCTCACGCTTAAGTCCATTTTTTATATCTTCGCCAAAATCTAACCCTCCTCCTGGAAGCTCCCACTCCCCACCTAGCTTTTGAGATTCTTTGAGTAATAGAATTTTACCTTCTTTAACAAAAATACCTTTTACAGAAACTCTGTAAAAGCTGTCGGGGAAATCTTTAGATTTATGAAGTGATGTCATATGTTTAATACTCGTATTATTAGCAATAATAGCACACAAACGCAATTTAGAATTTTGTGGTAATACCTACGTCGCCCTTCAACGAACCACTGTATAGCTTAGTGATCGTCGTCATGACGGCAGCCCTCTTTGGCTGTACTCATACTCAACCCAGCCTGGTCAGAATATCAATTTGGATACTTAAAATTCTTTATCCATCTCTACAATTTTTAGCTCATCAGCAGAGAATAATCTTTTCGTTACGAAGGTGACCATGGTTGCGGTGACAAAAAGTTTCTTAGTTTTTTGTCGCAATAAAAAATGCCCGAAGTCTTTTTAAGAACTCCGGGCCAACATCGTGTTCGGGTATTATCTGGATAGCAATTCTATAACTCTATTGCTTTCCAAAAACCACCTTCAATTGGAAGCTTGCCAGTCCTACACCAGCTGGTAAGCACATCACTATAGTACGCCTCCCAAGCCTGCATTTGAACTTGCGCCCACATATCTGAATCCTCCACAAGCGAGTTGGGGCAACCTGCTTTATTGTGAACATTTAGATACAAATACCTACTAGTACGAGAGCGAATATACCAGTAGATACATTTTTGGGGCTGGCTTGGCAAGGAACATCCTTTAAGGGTGTAAGCCTTAGTTTTGCCACAGTCGATGATTCCTCGTAGATTCGCAACCCCTTTCCGAACCAAAGCTTGATAGCCGTGTACAATGTCTAAGTCGTTCTGAGAGAGACCACGCGACAGCTCCGGCGATTGTCCATAAAAAGGGAGAAACATTGCAAAATTCAGGATGCCGGATTTTTGCCCGGATCGAACAATGTCACAGAGTTCCCCGCTCATGTACGGCACGGAAGTGCAAGTGGCACCCACAAAGACTGGCTTTCCTAGCGTTAGGAGCCTAGTAAGAGTAAGCACCATGCCATCGGGGGAAACCACTTTCTCTTTACGAAATTTCATATCCACCTCCTCGAAGTTTGAATTCTAATATTAAATCATATTTTCTAACTTTAGTCAAGTCTTTGACGCTCAATACGACTTCTAATACACTCGGATTACAAAAAATACGATCTGCAATCCTATTTTTGCAAAAATCGAAATATGATCCGGGAATTTTTAGGGTGCCATAAAGAAAATACGCACGTAACCGATTTAGTGCCTCGCTTACGAAGATGACCATGGTAACGGGTTCCATACTTACTAAGGCGGGCACATGACAGAAAAACACCTAACACTAAAAGCCAACACTTTTCACGGCCGGGAAAAGTATTGGCTTGAAAGTTGGGTTAGTTGCAAGCAAATCCTCCCCCACTCCCACAAATTTACCAAATTTAAAAAGCCACTAGTTTTCACGGCCGTGAAAACTAGTGGCTTTTGGCGCTAGGCACGCATGGTAGAGACTAGGACATTTTTGTGCACAGTTCAACCAAAAAGCCGTTTATGTCCGCAACATAGGCAATTGTTTGCCCCCACGGTTTTTGCTCTGGCTCTTTCACAACCTTTGCACCTGCTTGAGTTGCTTTGCTAAATGCAGCCGCAAGGTCTTCTACCACAAATGCAATTTCTGCTGGAGGTGGTAACATGCCTGCATCACTCTTTGCAATCGCCACGCCGTTGTACTCCGCTATGCTGTATGATGCAAACGCAAGCGTGGTGCCACCAGTTTCTAACTCGGCATAGTCTTTTTCTGGAGTAATAAATTTTTGGGCAAACCCAAACGCGTCAACATAAAAAGCAATCGTCTTTTCGACATCTGCTACGTAAAGAATTGTGTATCCGTATGTAATCATATTGGTATTTTACCACAACGCACACAGCTCTACATCTTGGTTACGAAGGTGATCATTGTAACCATGTCTAGCGCTGGGCGTGTTTAAGAATCCACGTAGTATGCTCGTTTTTGGAACGCGACCAGCGCGCGACAACTTTTTGCGCTTCTTTGGGATTCACTTTCAGCCAGTCGCGCAAATGATTTGCCACAGACTTTTTTACGAACTTCACACTGTCTTCTTTGAGTAATTCGAGTATTTCCAAAACTGGTTTCGGGTTTTCGCTCCACACGTCCAGCTTGGGTGCCCAAGGTAGTTTTGGACGCAAGCCTTCGCTGGCAAGCCGCCGCAAATGAAAATTTTTACTCTTTGCCCACCGCGCACACACCGCAAGCGTTTGCACTGGGTAGGCACGAGCAAAAGGACGGATAGCGTACTCCCCCGTGTTCCGCTTAGTTATTTCTTCTAGAACTTGCATGGAAACCCGAAAGTGCGCCACACCGTATTTTTCTACAAACTTACCCACGGGCATGAGCCAGTAGTAGTTAGTGAACATGCCGGTCTCGTGTGGATTTTCCGGACCTAAAATCTGCATGAGCACTGCCAGTGCTGCAGGATATGACTCTGGCAAATACCGCTGCAAGTTGTCTGCAATAATTTCTACCCGCGCTGTATATGTTTTGCCTACCACTTCTTTTTTCACACTCGCACAAAACGCTTTTTTCTGAAACTCGGGATACACCACAACCAACTTGTCTGCCAACAATAGTGCCAGACTCTCCCCAAACGCATCGGTAATAGAATATTTCCCCGTTTCCGGATTTTTAAAACTATGCTTCTGCACCTCTTGTTTCGCCATACTACTCCCCTGCTTTACTTACTTCTACTGTACCACACCCTTCAACCCTAATGAAGGCGGGCTTATATCAGAAAAGCACACAAATCAAAAGCCAACACTTTTCACGGCCGTGAAAAGTGTTGGCTTGAAGAAGGTGAAAGGTAAGCCAAAAACGAGCATTCGCACTCCAAAATTACCTGCATGAAAAAGCCATCAGTATTCACGGCCGTGAATACTGATGGCTTTTAGTTTTATGATTGGGATGGGTGTAGATAGAGCGTGCACGGTAACGGGCTAGGCGCGCAATCCAGGGTTTTTTGCTGCGAGTTGGAGTACTTTTTTTTAGTCCCACAAGATTCACGTCTTCCAGCTTTTTAAACCGTATGCAGCTTTTACCCACACTAACCTTGCCTAGTTCTGTTGCATGCTTTTCGGCAATGTACTGACCTGCCTCCAAAGCACACACATACACGCTTACGTACTGCTTCTGGTTGGCCAGCGCAACAACGGGCCACTGCACTGTCTCTTTTTTGTGATTCAAGTATGGGAAACTACCATACCCCAGCATGTTAGACGCCATGTGAGGCTTTAGTTTTGGCACAGCCTTTTGGATAAATTCGTGCAAAAACAAAATAAGCTCTTTCCGCTCTGCCGGAACCGCCGCAAGATACTCTTTAACCGATTTCGCTTCTACGGGTTTAAACATGTTCATATGTACTGGGTTAGCCAACAATGCGTACAGTATATCCTAAAAATTACGTTCGAAGTATTGCCAGCATGCCCCTACCTTTGGTTACGAAGGTGACCATGGTAACAGATTCTAGCTTTGCAGGTGGGACACGTCGTTCCAAAACATAATGCGCCACTTCCCTTTTTCTTCGTTAAACATACATTTTGAAATGCCACAATTATCCATGACGAGAGATTCATCAAAACTTTGGAGCAAGCTTTCAGTCAGCCCATCACCCAACATACAGTACGCAACCAAAGCTTTAAAAAATGCAGCATGACCTACAAGAACATTGTGTTTTGTTGAAAGACTTTCCAGAAAGGTCTTTGTCTCTATCAAGCGTGCATGCAACTCCGAGTAACCTTCTGCGTAGCCATAGGCGCCATCGGTAAACTTACCGCGACGCTCCTTTAGACATACTTTTACTTGGGACCGCACACCAGTTACTTTTTCTATCTCCGCCGCGGTCTGAGCCGCTCTGGTAATTCCTGAATGGTAGATTGAATCAATAGCAGCATGCCCAAAACGCTTCGCAACCAAAGTTGCCTCTGAAGCACCTTTTTCAGTCAGCGGATCTTCCGCCCCTGCAAAATTAGTATCTACATTCGACATGCATTCACCATGCCGAATGAAATAATAGTATTTTCTCATTTCTTGCCTTGTTCTTATTGGTTACGAAGGTGACCATGGTAACAATATTATAGACTAACCAACTTATGCTTTACTTTGCTGCCCAACCACTTTTGACTTAGCTTTTCATAATGCTCTGTTAAGTCAGTCACCCTCAGATCAATTTTCTTGCGTCTACTTAGTACCTTTTCAATCTCCGGATGTTTTTGCAAGTATGATTTTAATTTAGCGGGCACAATGTCATCTTGGGATATTATCTGTATGCCCTTGCCAACAACGCTGCGAATCCCTCTCTTCAATATCGGATAATGAGTACAACCTAATACTATCGCCTCAACTTTTTGCTTTAAAAGCGGTTTCAGATATTCACGAAGGATTGGCCCTGCCCACTGCAACCCATCGTTCTCGATAAGTGGAACTAGTAAGGGCGCTGCTTGCTGATACACCTTCACATTCGGCTTTATTTTTTTAAATTCTTCCACAATAGCATTCGAGCTAACTGTGGCTTGCGTTGCCAATACGCCAATACGACTACTACCTATCTGAACAGCTGTTTCAACCGTGGGAACAATTACACCTAACACCCTTCTATCCGGATAATACTTTGGTAAATATTCACGTTGTATCCTACGTAATGCTCTTGTTGAAGCAGTGTTACAAGCCAAGATAATTAACTTGCAATCATTCTGAAACAAATACTCAACAGCTTCCAATGTAAACTGATATATTGTTTCTTGTGACCGACCACCATAAGGTACTCGCTTAGTGTCTCCTAAGTAAAGATAATCATACTGAGGTAGCTGCTTCGAAATACTTTTTAGTAAAAGCAAACCGCCTACACCACTGTCAAATATGCCTATTTTCATTCCGGTATCATACCATAAAATTAACTTATTTTTGGTTACGAAGGTGACCATGATAACGGGGGTTGAACTGTTGTGGAAAGCGCTTGGTTGATATGCCTAACTTGTTCAAAATCAGCCCCGATACCTTAAAACAAAGAGGATACAGCAACACGACAATTGCGATGTTCACATATTCATTCGCAAAAAGCTCTGGCCCTGCTAAAAGAGCCAGCAGCGCTAAGCATCCGAAATACAAAGTATGATATAGCAATCTACCAAGCATACCCCAACGCCCCACCCGGGCTTCGAAAAATGCCACAGTATACAGCAGCAGTGTGAAGACCAAAATATACACCCAATACTGACTGACGAGCCGCACAACAATCCCCCACACTATTCTGTACCCCTCACGCAATCCAGTGTCCATTAAAGATGGTAAAGCCTGAGCCACCTGCGCTACTTCATTTGTTTGTTGCATATCCTATTTGGTTACGAAGGTCACCATGGTAATCAAAACTCAGAATGAAGCACTTAGCTAACCACTAGAAACAGCCTCGCCACTAACAATCTTTTCTAAAACCTTACGCGCTTTCTCTGAATGCCCCAAAGCAAGCTTACGAATTACTCCTAAATTTTCCGGATTGTTCATAGGAAGCGTACTTGTTGCAGAAAATAAAAAATTTAAACTTGCTACCACCTCAGCAAGAGTTTTAACTATGTCCTCATTCTGAGTACTTAATGCCAATGGCGTACTTAAACCATTTAAAGCCTGTGAAATGTTTGAAATATGCTGGTTAAATCGGTGCGACGTGTCTTTGGTCACCCACCCCGGAGAGTATTCTTCCATTGTACTATATATTAACTTTGCATCAAGGTTACTCCCATCGTGCAAACTAATTTGCCCAAGATAGTCTTGCATGGCAACATTAATTAACGTCAAAAGACTAACGGCAAGATCGTGCACTTTTTCGTTCCTTAAGGTTTCAATATCAATCTTCTTTTGCTTCCTATATAACCAAACACCGGAGTATGCAATTATTAAACCAGCAAATAAAGTTCCCACAAATGTATTATCTGCAGTCTGTGCTAGAGCATTAGAAAATGTATTTATATCCATAAGCGACTAATATACAATCAAGTAACAGTACCACTCACGTGCATCCTACCTTTGGTTATGAATGTCACCATGGTAACGGACATGGGAGCTTATATTTTTGGGGAGGAGTTTCTGTGCTAGTAATTCAAAAGTAATGCCTGCGGCCTTGGCAGCTTTGGGTAGTAAGCTTTCCGAAGTGAGTCCTACGCCACAAGGGGTGTTTATCTCCAAAATATAGAGCACACCATCTTGCAATATAAAATCAGCCCGAGAATAACTACCCAGCTGTAAATCTTTGTGAATTTTAAGAGAAATAGCCTGCGCTTTCTTTTGAACCCCCACATCTACAGAAGGAGCGAATGGAATTTCTTTAGCCATGCCTGAATACTTGCTTTTGTAATCAAACCACTTTCCATTTGGCGGTACAATCTCAACCACGGGGAGTGCTTTTCCATTTAACACTCCAACTGTTATTTCAACACCAATAAGCTGCTTCTCCGCATACACACGACAGGGAAGTTGGAGGATTTTCTTCACCAAAAAGCCAGAGAGGTCTTTTAGCTTGTGTAATATTACTACTTCATGAGACGAACCCCCATAAGTAGCCTTAAGAACGCAGGGAAAACCAAACTTAATTATATCTTGCTTTGTTTTAACAATTTTCCATGGAGCAGTTACAATACTATTTCTATCACAATATTGCTTAAAAAGAATCTTATCAAAAGCAATCTTTGCTCCTTTGGGCTCTGAACCAACATAAGGTATTTTAGAAGACTTTAGGAATCTGTAGAGAGTACCATCCTCCCCTTCTCTGCCGTGCATTACCGGGAAGGCTACATCACACACTTTTATGGCAGAACGTAACTCAGAATAACCTCGTTTAAAGTCAAACACCTGCACTGCGTGGCCATTTGATATCAATGCCTTTTTAACCATACTTGCTGAAAGCAAGGAAATTTTTCGCTCTGATGAAGATCCGCCAGTAATAATCAAAATATTCATACAGTAACCATACCAAAAAATCGCCAGCCAAGCGATTCTATACAAAAAAACTACCAAATCTCAGTAATTTGATTGGTTACGAAGGTGACCATCGTAACGAGGGTTGGATTTTTTTATTCATACTTTTTTGGCTGGGGTACTAGGATTCGAACCTAGGATGACGGGACCAGAACCCGTTGCCTTACCGCTTGGCTATACCCCATTGTTACCACAGGTATGACACTTACGTGCCTTATCCCGACTCCGAGTCGGGACCATACCCACTGCACAAAAACATGTGCGGGAACCCCAGCCAAAAAAATACGAATGTCTATATTTTGTTATGAAAGAAGTGCTGCATGTCCGTTGCCTTATCCCGACTCGGAGTCGGGACTGTACCCCATCCAACTATAAAAAATTCGAAAGTATTTATAGGAAAAGTACCGGAAATTGCTAAAGTATTATACAATACATAGGTTAAATTGCAACTAAATTAAATTAGCTAGAAACCCATGCAAAACGAACCTCAGACAGCCCAAAACTACCAAAACCACAGAAAATTTGTAGTTGCCTTCCACGCGGTGGTGTCCACCCTGCTTGTACTTGGCCTTATTTTCTCCATTGTCGCTCTTGTAAAAGCTTTTGGAGACGCAGGTATTCCTTGGACAGAACTTGCCCTTGTCGCCCTTGCGTTGGGTAGCAGCATTCTTATGTGGTACGCTCGTGCCTTCCCTGTTGGCGTACAAGACCGCGTCATTCGCCTAGAAGAGTCGTTACGCGCCCAAACACTAACCGGCAAACCACTCGACCCTGCTCTGACCATGTCGCAAGTAATTGCACTGCGCTTTGCATCTGACGAAGAATACGCAGCTCTTGTTACCCGCGCAGTTGCAGAAAAGCTAACCAACGACCAAATAAAGCAAGCTGTTAAGAACTGGCGCGCCGACAACGCCCGTATTTAAATTTGCCGAACACTTTTTTGTCATACTAAACCTATGCCACAAGAAATTATAGATTACCTTGCCACACAACGAGTAGGAGTACTTGCAGTAGAAATGCCGGACGGGTCACCACACGGAGCAACTCTGCATTTTGCTACTAACACAGAAGCAAATGAGTTCTATTTTCGCACCTCCCCTGCTTACAAAAAAATGGAATCGCTTGCAGAGCGCACAACTACACGCGCATCGTTTGTTGTTGGCACCACAGAAGCAGAAATGAAAACCTTTCAGCTTGATGGCGTGCTTAGAAAAATTACAGCAGAAGAACAAGCAGCATTTGAGGCAGCTTATCTCGGCAAGCTCACCGAAAAAAAGGGTAAATCTTCGGACGGTGTGGGATTAGTTTTTACCCCCACATGGTGGCGCTTTACCGACTGGACCAAACCAGAAGGAAAATTCGTTCTGAGTTCGGAGACCACGAGCAATTAGATTCTTTAAGCACCTCTTCGCAACTCAATATTATACTAACCATACCCATATGAGCACTGAACGTGGCTGGCAAAACTACTACGAACAAACTAAAGACAATCCACCAAGTGTGCTATTAGCAGAAGCTCTTTCTCTTTGCCCACAAAAATCATCGGCTTTAGATTTGGGGGCTGGCGCATTGAAGGATTCAAAATATTTACTCAGCCAAGGGTTTGAACACGTCACAGCCGTAGACAGCTCACAGGCACCGGAACAACTAATCGAAGGACTGTCAAAAGATAAATTCGAATACGTCATCGTCCCTTTTGACGAGTTCTCGTTTCCAGAAAATGAGTACGACTTAGTCAGCGCACAATTTTCCCTCCCGTTTAACCCACCAGCAAGTTTCGATGCAGTATTTGCAAGCATTAAAAACTCACTCAAACAAGGTGGCGTTTTTACAGGACAACTATTTGGAGAAGAAGATGAGTGGAACACGCCCGAAACTAAACTTACTTTCCACAGCAAAAACAGAGTAGAACAGCTGCTTTCTGGTATGGATATTAGCAAGCTCGAAGAAACAATCAGAGACGGTACACTCGCGAACGGACAAGCAAAGCATTGGCATTTGTTTAACATTATTGCGCGAAAAAAATAGATTGGTCACCACAGCCACAAACACACTTGTTGTGAAGACTACCAGAAATGGCAAAGGTATTTTTACTGCGCGCAAGTTTAGTGCGGGGCAAACACTGTACGAAGTCACTGGCAAACGGTTTCACTACACTACGTTACTTACCCACGGTGGCACGTTTCTGGACAACTGCTTCCGGCTTTCTGAAAACTACTACCAAAGCCCAGAAGGACAGATTGGTGTGTACCAAAACCATTCGTGCACACCGAACGCACGTGTGGTCAAACAACACGGCAAACTGTTGGTGGTAGCAGTGGAAGATATTGAGAAAAACACAGAGGTACTTATTGACTACTCCACCATTACGGCAAGTGACGACATTTGGACCATGCGCTGTAACTGCGGAGCAAAAGGTTGCAGAAAAGTGGTACGGAACTGGACCAAGCTTCCCCGCGCGACAAAAGAGTACTACATAAAATCACAAATTTTGCCTCGCTACATTCAGAAGTTGTAAAAGTAACTCAAAAGTCAAAGAGAACAATTTAACTCCCCTAACCCCTCTTTGGAAAAGAGGGGGAACAGATGGTGCCCATCTTCTGCTCAAAAATGACATACATTTACTAGAGTGATATACTAAATATGTAGATATTGCATACGAACATGAGTGACACAAATTTTCAACCAATCTTTGAGTACCTAGACGAACGATTTTCTAAACTAGAAGATCGCCTTGGCTCTATAGAAGAAAAAATTGGCACGCTACAAACATCGACCGATGGTCTCACCAAAATCGTCAAAGACTATCAAGATGAGCATATTATTTTAAGATGCAGAGTAGAACTATTGGAAGCATGGGCGAAAACTGTTTCCGCAAAAGTGGGAATCCCACTACCTCAAGGGTTACTTTCTGATTAAAAATCCATTAACTACATATCTTGCAGATACTAAAGACAAAGATAGCCTTTGTCTTTTTCTTTTTGAAAGACAAGAACAGATGGGTGCCATCAAGAGAAACTCCAAATCCCAAGCACCAAATATCAAATAAATTACAATCCGCCAGCTGGCGGACAAAATTCAAATCAAAACTGTAAACTGAAATGCAATTTAGTTATGAGTTTATAGTTGCAGTTTTGCGTTCCTGTCGTTAGATGGGCACCATCTGACACCATGCTCGTAGTTATGGTTTGAGGGCGCATCGACACAAATAAGTATAAAACTTACCTGTCAGATGGTGCCCATCTAACTCTACCGTTTTTCTTGCGTGAAGACCTTAAGACATGACGGCGTTCGACTCGTACTCGGTTGCTGTTGATAAATCCCGCTTGACTAACAGTTTTTTTCCTGTAATGGTACAGGTAGTATTAACAAAAATGCATATGCAGCCAAACAGTCAAAAGAGTTCGGGAGGATTTTTTCAGGACAACAAGAACGCCCTTATTGTTGCCGCAATAGTCGTTATTATTATTGCTGTCTACTTTGTGACACGGGACACCGCCAAAGTAGGCGTGCAAGACCAAAAAGAGAACACAGAAACCAGCGAAAGCATGGAAGTTGACGGAGACAAGATGGCAGATGACGCCAAAATGGAAGGCTCGGACACAGCTAAGCAACCAAAGCCAGAAAGCGACACAACAAGCCAGACTGGTGACGCAGTTACCTTTACCGGTACCCTTATGGCCTCTACCAACCCAGCCAAAGGTAACTATGTCGTAGACAGCAATCGTGGCATGGTGTACATCCAAAGCAGCCGTGACATGAGCGCGCTAGTAGGCAAAGCAGTAAAAGGCACTGCCACTGGTAGCATTACCAACTTTAGCAATGTCATGCTAACCCCAGCAGACGCCGCTCCAGACGCCATGCAAGACAAAGGTGGTTCTGCAGAAATGCCAGACATGACCGCTAAGCCAGAAGTCACTTTTAGCGGTATCTTGCAAGAAAGTGCAGACAAGAGCAAAGGCGCATACAGCATTACCTCTGGTAAAACAGTGGTATATGTCATGACTAGCAAAAACCATGCAGATCACGTGGGCAAAGAAGTCACTTTGACCGCACAAGGCACCTTACAAGCATTCCACCACGCAATGATCGCTGCAAAGTAAGATGTATCGTTACGCACAAACCACTCTCATCCGAGGGTGGTTTTTTCTATATCACACCATGTTACACTACCAATAGATACTAACACTACAAAACAATGCGCACACAACCCACAGAAACATACGTTGTGATCGTCGTTCCCCCAAAACACATACAAACGCTGGTGCACGATTTTCGCAACCATTTTAAAGACACAAGCGAGTACAAACTACCGCCGCACATTACACTGCTCCCGCCTTTCCAACTTGCTCCCACGCATGGCAAAGAGTTAATTGGCGTCATTCGGAGCATTGCGGCAGCCACCTCCCCAATGGACGCGTTACTGACACACACCGGAGTGTTCGAAAACAGACCCCCTGTGTGGTTCTGTGGGTTTTCACCCAGCACCACCCGCTCGCTTCGGTCGCTCCACAAAAAACTACTCAAAGCTATAGTTGCACTACACAGCGAACACACACTGGCATACAAAACTGGTCCCAAACACAACGTGTTCAACCCCCACATGACCTTGATAGAAAAAGTGCCCAAAGCGAACAAAAAAAGCATCGCCGCACTTATTGAACCGCTTATACACCCCTTTAGCTTTGCAGTAGGCAGCATTGAGCTGTACAAGCGCCAGAGCGACGACAAAACCTACACACGGGTACAAAAATTCACTTTGCGTGGTTAAATAGCTCTGTTTGCCATTCGCCCAAATCCTGCTATAGTAAGAAAAATTAAGTATTCAGACATTCATGAACAAACGAAACACCCTTTTGGGTACTTGGGTTGTGCTTGCCGCAATCTTTACCACAGTTATCGGCCTCGTCTACGTTGCAACCCAACAAACATACAGACAAACTGCCAATGACCCACAAATCGAAATAACCGAAGAAATTTCTGCTGCTATTGCCAAAGGCGCACCTGCGGACCAACTTATCCCCTCTGCTGGCGGCACAGACATCAAAACCAGCCTTTCTGCCTTTGCCATGATTTTTGACAAAGACAGCAAAGTGCTTGGCTCCTCTGCCAAACTGAACGACTCTGACCCAATTCCTCCAAAAGCAGTGTTCGAAGCTGCTGCAAAAAATGGTCGCACCATGATAACGTGGGAACCAGAAAAAGGTACTCGTGTTGCAGCAGTCATTACCAGCGTAAAAAGCGGTGAAGACACTGTCTACGTCCTTGCAGGAAAGAACATCCGTGAAGTAGAAAAGCGCACTGTTGGTTTGCTCTACGCAGTTATTACCGCATGGGTAATCTCCCTTCTGCTTTCTTGGCTGTTGGTACGCGCTATCGACACCCTTGCCAAGTTTTATGCTGGTGCTCCAAGCATCGAGCAAACGGAAGTAGTCATAATCGAAGAAACAACCACTCCACCACAAGAACCACTGCTGTAATTTTCTGACTTACACAACAAACACCGCCTTCGGGCGGTGTTTTTGCATGAAGACTGCTATACTATAGGTATAAGGAGCTACAGAAATGAAAAATGAAAAACCGATAAAAAGAATAGACGTGGTCGCACCAGCTACTGCAGCCAAAAAGAGTGGCAAACCACAAGTAAAAATAACAAAACGACACTTAAAGAAGCTTATGGGCGGGCAAGATAACTTGTTTTCCCCGAGCCGTATTTGGCGTATTGTATCCGAGTTTGCAGACGGATTCCGCTTTATTGCCCAGTTCGAACATGCAGTGAGCTTTTTTGGTTCTGCTCGCTGGGGTGCAGAACACGATGTGTATCGCGATGCACAAAAGCTGGGGTACCTCCTTGCCAAAGACGGCTTTGCGGTTGTGACTGGCGGGGGCCCTGGCATTATGGAAGCTGCCAACCAAGGCGCGCGCGAAGCAGGTGGAAAATCTGTTGGGCTCAACATTCAACTCCCTTTGGAGCAACGGGTAAACCGCTACGTTACCGAAAGCGAGTCGTTCCACTACTTCTTTACTCGCAAAGTCATGTTGGCTTCTGTGTCGCAGATATACATTTTCTTCCCTGGGGGCTTTGGCACACTCGACGAACTCTTTGAAATCCTCACACTTATCCAAACCCGCAAAATTACTGGCGCGTACGTTATTTTGGTAGACAAAGACTTTTGGGCCCCGCTACTGAAGTGGATAGACACCACTGTCTTAAAAGAACACGGCGGTATCTCCCCTGAAGATACGAAGCTCTACTACTTAGTCGAACATGCAGAAGCAGCGCATAACTACATTCAAAAACTTATTTTAAATGGAGCATTCCAGTCCGAACGAGCAGTACACCTCGAGCACAACCCTATTGGCGTGCAAATGGCAGACTCGGCTCCTGGCTATCTCAAGCCGCTCCAAGCTACTAGCTTTGTGAAAAAACCTCGTACCAGAACCACCAGCGTTAAAAAGAAAACTGACTAAGTCATGAAAATCAAAGAACATTACTCCCGCTCGGTAGTAAAAGCCATTACCTACCGAGCAATCATACTGTTTACCGATAGTTTAATTATCTTTTTTGCCACCAAGCAGTACGACACCACGCTAAAAGTTATTGCGTGGTCCAACCTTGCCAGTACTGTGCTCTATTTTTGCCACGAGCGCCTCTGGGATAACATTCAGTGGGGGAAGAGAAAAGCGTAGACCACTGAAAAGAAGCAGTACAGAAATAACAAACTACAAAAATCAAAACTCAAACAAGTTCCAATACACAATGTCCAAAATAAGAAAGTGTATTTGTTTGGGATTTTGAATATTGTAATTTATTTGTTATTTCGTGCTTGTGATTTGGAATTTCTTTTACTGACTCCTAACTCCTAATTCCTAATTCCTAGCTTCTACTTGGTCCTTGTCGGTGGCACATTTAAGTACGACAGGATAAACTCTGCCAGCTGCCCCCACGCTGGAGCTGCGGTACTTTCTGCGAACTGCACCGTGCGCGGGTGGTTTACCCGAACGAGCATCACAAATTTCGGGTCTTCTACCGGGGCGTATCCCACAAATGTTCCAATGTTATTGTCTGGGTCATATCCCCCACCTTCTTTTTTCGCAACTTGCGCTGTTCCAGTTTTTCCCGCGACATAATACCCTTTTACCCCTGCTCGCTTGCCATGTCCGCGTTCAACCACGCCTACCAACATAGCAGACACTGCAGCAGCAGTTTGCGGCTTCACAATCTGCGCAGATTCAGGCAAAACAGTTGGCACAGTCTCCCCTTCTGGGGTGATTTGCGATGCCACCACATGTGGCGTTGGCATTTTCCCGCCGTTTGCCAGTGCAGCATACGCCCGCACCATTTGCAGCGGGGTTACTGAAATACCCTGCCCGAAACTAGCAGTATGGTAGTTCACCGTAATATTCCCTTTTAGGTTAGACAAACTCCCCGCAACTTCTGGCAAATCCACACCAGTCAGTTCGCCAAAACCAAATTTTTTCGTATACTTTAGAAAATCTGCATTACCAACTTTATTTTTCACAAAAATCATCCCTGTGTTCAAAGACTCTTCCAAGACTTGGGACATAGTCTGCACACCGTGCGCTTTGTTGTCTGAGTTGCGAATAGTGTACCCATCCACTTCCACTGACCCCGTGTCGGTAAATGTCGTATCTGGCCCAACTACCCCTTCGTCCACACCCGCAGCCATGGTAACCGCTTTGAACACTGACCCTGGTTCGTAGCCCGCCGTAGTGCACTGACTATTGAACACAGACTGGTCAGTTACTTTGTTGTACTGGTTTGGGTCGTAGCTCGGGTTACTCGCCATGGCTAAAATAGCCCCTGTCTTTGGGTCCATAACAATCGCACAGCCGCTGTCTGCTAAGTTGTCGGTTACTGCTTTTGCCAACACCCGCTCAGCTTGCATTTGTATACTGCGGTCAATGGTGAGGAGTAATTGGTTGCCATTGCGCGCTGGAGCAAACTCGGTGCCAGAACCAAACAACCAACGTCGGGCAATCGAAGTATCTGCCCGCGCCGCCCCAGACACCCCAGCTAAAGTAGTATCATATTCCCGTTCCAACCCGTAGACCCCCACTTTTTGTGACCCCGAATCTTCACGGTACCCCAAAAACCCGACAATATGGCTCAAGAACTCATGCTCAGGATAGAACCGAACTACTTCTGTGTCGAACCGCACCCCCGTCAGTTGTAGCGCTTCCACCGCTGCACGCTCAGCCACGGTAATATTTCGTTTGAGTGGTACGTAGACTTTGTCTTGGTTGTTACGAATGCGTCCTTCGACATCCGCCTCCACGAGCCCTAAGGCTTGTGCCAATACCCGCGCAGCCACCGCTGGTTGTGCAATCTCTTTCGGTACGACATATACCAGTGGCGCTTCGACATTGGTTGCCACTGGCACGGCTTCTGGACTTAACTGATCAAATATTTTAATATCGCCCCGCGCTGGAGCAAGCTTCGCAAAAAAGGCGTGCTGGTCTTCCGCAACACCACGGTAGTACGAACTAGAAGACACCTGCAGCACCGACAAACGAAACACAAGCATTGCGAACAGAACAAAAAAGAGCCCGCCCAATAGACGCACCCTCCCCACATAGAGACTTGGTTTTACTTCGTGCTTTCCAGACATACTTTTAGCGCATACTTACTGTTTCTACTTTGGCACTCTTTATAAACTCTGGTGTTCCCACCGGTACAAACCCTTCTGCACCAGCTGCAATCCCGCGCATACGCACGCCTGCAGTAACCTCTGCAATTTGCACTTGCAACTGACGCTGCGCAGACTTTTGCTTTTCTAGCTCATTTTGCTGTTGTCGCAACGAAAACGCAGACCCTTCTAACCCATTCACCGAAAACAAATACAACCCAAACAGCACCACGTTGGAAATAGCGAGTGCTACCACAAACATGCGAGCGTAGAGTGGGCCGAATCTGTTGACTGTCGGAGCAACTGCTTTGGCGCTTGTGCGCACCGGAACTACCACAGAACGAGAAGTACGAGTGGTGCTGGCAAGGTCTTTTGTAATTTCAAAGGAAGGTAGTTGGACACCGACGGTACTGGAACTAATTGTTGGGGCTAGTGACATACGTTTGAAGGTTTTGATTTTACGAGTTGCTTTTGAACTGCTTTATATTTTTCGTATCGCTCGAAGCTTGGCAGAGAGTGAGCGACTATTTCGCTCTTGTTCTCCTACTCCGGCAATAATTGGTTTTTTCGTTATACTTTGCGCAGCTGGAGTTTGACCACACTGGCAAATAGGGAAATCTTTCGGGCAAATACACCCAGTTGTTGCTGCTTTAAAAAATTGTTTAACTATCCTGTCTTCGAGTGAATGGAATGTTACGACTGCCAGCACCCCACCTGGTGCAAGAATATCGAGCGCTGCAGGTAAAAACGCTTCAAGGTTTTCTAGTTCAGCATTGACTGCAATGCGCAGCGCTTGAAATATGCGCCGGACAGAGTCTTGGGCTCGGAACCGAACCCGCGCTGGAACCCCTTTGGTAATCGCTTCTACCAACTGCGGCGTGCGGGTAATGGCTTCTCCTGCTCGCTGCTGTACAATTTGTTTGGCAATGAGTGGAGCGTATCGTTCTTCACTGTAGTGTTTAAACAGGTGCGCCAACTCAGCTTCGGTAGATTCAGCCAGCAAGAATGCTGCAGTAGGTTTACCGGACGACTGGTCAAAGCGCATGTCCAACGGTTCGTCCCGCTGGAAGCTAATGCCTCTCCCTGACTGGTCGAGTTCGTAACTGGACAAGCCAATGTCTGCCACAATCCCCTGTACCGGACCAAAGTCGTGACTGTGCGCCACATGCCCAATTTGGGAAAAGTTGCTATGCACCAACACCAACCGATCTTGCGCACTCCCCGAAAGAGTCTGCTTTGCATGAGCCAGTGCGTCATGGTCAAGGTCTAGTGCCAGCACTCGCCCACTTGGAGCTGTGCGAGCAAGCAATGCCTCGGTATAACCACCGCCACCGAGCGTAGCATCAACAAACTGTTGTGCAGGCTGTGGGTCGAGTAGTTCTAACACTTCTTCTAAAAGAACAGGAATGTGATGGTAATCTTGAGTCATAGTACATGTAATCAGAGAAGCATATAAGCAATAAGGGTCTGTCTTTTATTTCAGCGCTTGCATGTTTGTATGCTTGTTTGTTTACATGGCTACACCCCAAGGCTGCCAAGTGCTTCTGCGATAGCAGTGCTTTCTTTTTCTGTTTCTGCTTTGTATGCGGTCCACTTCTCTTCGCTCCAAAGTTCGATGCGGTTATACAAACCCGCAAACACAACTCGTTTTTGCATACCCCCAAACTCTTTTAAATAGCTCGGGATACCAATGCGACCTTGCTTGTCTATGTCGCATTCCATAGCACCCGCCAACATGAGCCTGGAAAAAGCTCTTGTATTTGCAGTAGAAATTGGGAGACTCGCTAACTTCTCTGCCATGATTTTCCATTCTTGGCTGGGGTACAAAAACAACGAATTGTCTAAACCGCGGGTAATAACCACTTTACCTTCTAAAGACGCACGAAACTTGGTAGGCACTGCTACCCTACCTTTTTCATCTATGGAAGCTTCGTATTCGCCAATAAACATGTACGGGTTATTCTTTGGTGCGCTTATTTCTACAGATTTCTCTGCAGAATAGAGGTGGTTTTTGAAAGCAAATGGTAGGTGTTGGTAAGTTATCCACTCTTTGAACCACTTATCCCCACTTTTATCCACTTTCTACCACTACAAATCCAGTATACCCCACAAAAACCCTCAGGGTCAAAGGTTTCACACCAACAAAAAACCGCTCTCTTGAGCGGTAATTTAACAGTCAGAATAAAGTACTTCACATTATCCCCACCCCTTGGTAAGTTATGGTATTTTGGTTTTCACCTGACTCACTCTCGGACTGGGATTCCTGTTTATTTGGTTCTGTTACGACAGCTTATCCACCAATAGTTTTATGAAGTAGACCAAAAAAACTTCACATTATCCCCATCTGGTTGTGCAACCATAATACTGGTATAATATTATCAATTACGATACCCTACAAATATGGCCATCTCACAATTCGACAACAAGCAAGAGCTTACCCAATCCGACGTTGAAGGGTTTCTTTTGGTCTTAAATAATGGCGACAAGGCCGCTTTGGACAAGATTATTGAACGCTGGGATTTTAAGGATGCAACAAGCTTCCTTAGATTTGTCATGGCTGTGATGCTTAAGGCAGAAAACAACAAACTATTTTTCGAGGTCCAAGGGATTCAAACCGGTGCCACTCCTAGCGATGACCTTTTAACACCTAAAAACATCTAACGCTCTATGGCCACCCCCCCTAAAACTACCTACGAACCTGAAGCACAATTTGATACCGACAAACAACTGAAGCTAGACAACGTTCACGATGTGATTCAGCATCCTGATAAGTTTGCGCAAGTATTCGTTAGCGCAGCAAATACTCAAGTCAAAATCAAGCAACTAATTAGGAAAGAAATAAAAGAAAGCCTAACTTTAGACCCCGATTTAATTAAGCATGTCAAAGGTTTAATTAAAGATCAGTTTAAGGAAGATTGGCGAGCGTTCCTGAAATCTACTGGTGGCAAAATTGCTTTTGGTATATGGACTATTGGACTATTGATATTAGGAGCATGGCTGGGACATGTTTGGAAATAAAAAACTGCCGACTGGCGGTTTTTGTTTTATCCACAGGTACGCAGCAAAAAACTAATGTTATAATGTATATAGTAGTTGATTGGGTTCGTGGTTGTTCCCAAAGCAATGCTCATTTACAAATCATCAATCCATTTCTTTCCCGGCGTAGGTTCTTAAAAACAACCAACGCCACGTTAAGTGGCAATCAAACATTTTACATATTGTTCAATGTGCATTGCTACCTACGTCGGGTAAGGTATGGATTTTTTCATACCCCACGGTCTGGCCAGGTATCTCATGAGAACCGGATTGACATTAAAGCTAGAAATAGCAGAACCTCTTTCCCATGGCCGTAGTCTACCGTGCAAGCAAACGCTTGCCCAACGGTAAGGTTATCTATGCTAAGAATTATGGTAAGAAAGCTTTTCCAATGCGGTTTAACCGTAAGAAAAAGCCTACCCCTAAATCTTAGTAGGTAGACCTTATCTTGTTTCAAGCAAAACATCCCTATCAATTGTACGGGGTGTTTTGTTTTTTTCACCATTTCTGGCAAGGGCTTATAATTACATAGTTACACTCCCTTGTCAAAAACCCTACTATAACAACTTTAAATTAAATTTTTATGATTTGTTTCGGTGTGGCAGTACCTACATGTAGGTTACCACACTATGCCGCTACCCACTAGCATACTTATCCACAAATTACTTGCTATAAAAGGATAAGCGGGCCCCTTGGTAAGTTATGGTATTTTACTTTTTTGGTTTGGGGATTTTAAGACTATTTCGCAAGGAAAATGCTGCAATTCCGAATGCCACAGAGACGTTGAGTGACTCTTTTTTGCCAAACTGCGGAATTTCTACAAACACGTCACATTGCTTTTGCAGAGCTTTGGGAATCCCAGAGACTTCTTCCCCCAACACAAGCAAAACAGGCCCTGTAGGCTTGTACAGTTGCAAAGGTGTAGCCTGTAGCCCTTTGGGCAAATTGTTTTCCAGTCCCACCACAACTAAATGTGGAACATCTCGGCGCAGCTTGCGAATAAGTAGCGTTGCGGACTTGCCGTATCGCCACGACACCAATGTATCTGCACCCAAAGCCACTTTGGAAAGCTTTTCGTCTGGCGGGTGCCCTGTGTACCCACTCAAGAGCAACTCGGTCACCCCAAACACCTCACTGGTCCTGAAAATAGAACCAACGTTGTGCAGCGAACGTATGTTGTGCGCGAGGACGTAGAGCATAGGACATTAAAGCATACAAACATACAAACATCTAAACACAGGGAGAATTTTTAATTTTTAATTTTTAATTTTTTTAGAACTAAACTCTAAACTAATCAGTGTGTATCTGGAAAATTGAAAATTGTAAAATTAAAAATTGTCCGCCTGTTTACATGTTTACATGTTTAAATGTTTAAATGCCTTCCCGCTTCTTCATGTCTTTCCGCACCCAGAAGAGTATTGCGACAAGCGCGAGCCAGTTCAGGCCAAACACCCACGGGTTCGCCCACGAAAGTCCCCTACCAGCAAACGTAAAGTCGGACAAAGGAAATAAAAATGGAGTACTAAAGAAGTCAGGGTGCGTTGGGATATCCATGAGCACATGCACTCCCCATGCAACAAGTGGCCACCAGACTACAGACATCTTTTTGTATGCCCGTACTGCGCACACCACCGCAAATACTAGCAAAAACAACACAAAGCTGTGGGTGTAGTTATAGCTCTGTATGGCCCACGCAAACACCCAATGCTGGGGTACAGGGAAAAACAAACTCGCAGAAAAGCTTGTTTGGGTCAGTAAAAAATAGAGTTGTACTGGTAAAAACGGAATCACATCTGGCAGCATGCCCACGACCAAACCCCACAAAGCCTTTTTGGGCTTGCCTTCTTTTTGTGCTTTTGGGTAACTAAGGGCAAAGCCCCAGAGGCCATGAGAAAATACGTCCATGAAAATATGAAGTCGTAACGTCTTAACGTCTTAACGTCTTAACGTCTTAACGCTCAAAGCCTACTGTATAGACTTTGAATAACTACTAAGAACTAAGTACTAAGCACTAGCCTGCTGATTTCTTGCGAGGACTTGGCGTACTTTTTCTATGATATTGTCGATAGACTGGTCACTTTTGAGCAAATAGTCAGTTCCCCCAGCTTCCATAATCTTAGAAAAAGTTTCCATGTCTGCCATGTTAGTTAGTACCACTGCAGGAATTTGGGAAGTCTCTGCGTCTGCTTTTATTTCCCACAACACGCCAATGCCATCGAGCTTTGGCATCATAATGTCCAGCAGTGCTACGTCTGGCTTGATTTCTTTTATCTTGGCAATGGCTTCTTCGCCGTCGTATGCTGGGTGCACTTCGAAACCAGCTTCGGTAAAACCAGAAACTAAAGACCCGGACAAGAGTTTATCGTCTTCTGCAATAACAATTTTTGTCATATGTCACATTCACAGATACACAGATACCGCAGATAACACAGATGTACGAAACGCTCATGGGCGCAACATCCGGACAATCTACTAAATCGATATACCTGTGATTAGATTAATTTATAAAGGTAAGCTGAAGGAGAAGGTTGTACCCATGTTCTCCCCTGGGCTTTCGGCCCAAATCTGCCCGCCGTGTGCTTCAATAATACCCTTGGTCACCACCAACCCAAGACCAGTCCCCTTGCGAGCATTGTCCACATTTTTAAGCTGGCGGAACTTGGAGAACAGCATGGACAAGTCTTCTTTCGGCACACCAACTCCAGAGTCTTTTACCGAAACAATGCCAATCTTCTTCTGTTGGTCTTGTGTAAAGGTAACCATGACCTCCCCACCATCGGTGTATTTGATGGCGTTTGAAAGCAGGTTTTCCAGCGCTTGGCTTATGCGTATTTTATCACACTTTAAGACAAATTTCTCTGGCAAAGTCACCTTAATCTCCAAGTGTTTACTTTCTGCCAAAGCACGAAATGTCTGTACTTGCTCTTGAATAATGGCAACTATGTCGTATTCCTGAATATTCAGGTCAAACTTCCCTGCTTCGATTTTCGCCACATCGAGCAAGTCGTTGACCAATTCCAACATATTACGGCTTGCAGCGCCAATGGTAACTGCAGTTTCTTTCACCTTTTGTTCGTCTGCCTTCCCTGCGCCAACTGCTTTTTCGAGAGATTCACTCGACCAACGCACCGCAGTCAGTGGCGCGCGTAGTTCGTGCACCATCATAGCAGTAAAGTCTTGACGCACTTTTTCCAAATCTTTTTCGGTGGTAATGTCGTGGAAAACCACAGCGGCACCAAGCTGATCCCCTTGTTGGCTTCGCACTGGAGTAATAGTCATTTGCAACACGTGATTCCGCAGTTGCACTTCTGGTACCACAATTGGCTCGTGCATCCCCACCGCTTGCTCAATCTTTGTTCGCAAATCCACATGCCCTGCCAACGCGTCCACCACGTCATACATGGTTGCTTGTTGGTCGCCCGTTATTTCCAACAGTTTCCGTACTGCAGGGTTAGACACCAAAATCTGGTTGCGCATGTCTACCATGAGCACACCATCGGTCATGGAGTTAATAACAGACACCAACTTCCCTTTTTCACTTTCCAGCATGGCTTGCAGTTTGCTTACTGCAGTGGCTGCTTGGTTGGTAATAGAGTACAAAATAGACGCTTGCGCATCACCATACTGCCCTTTTTCATGCGAGGCAACGGTAATAAGCCCAACTAACTTGTCGCCAATAACGACTGGTAAGTTAAAGTACGACTGCAGGCTCACCCGCATGTTGTCGTCCAAGATGTTACCAGTCACACTCTCGTCTAGCGCCTCTTGCTTATACTCTTTATTTAAAATAGTAGATACCGCCAACAGCATCTTGGCTTTTACTTCATCCAAAAATGAATGCGGGACGGTGTTGTTCACATGACACTTAAAAATAAGTTGGTCACTGTCTTCCTGTACCACCATGTACGACACCGTGTCGTACTCGAGTAGGTTGCCTAAACTACTGGTAATAATTTCTACGGTCTTGCCTGTGTCCAAGGTGTACCCAATACGTTCGCCAATCTCTTTTAACACCTGAATTTGGTACAGCCGCTGCTGCAGTTCGTGTGCTTGCCCTACCTGCCCTTGCAATCGCGCTCTGTCTTTTAGGGAATATCGAACAAAGACCGCAATCATTACGGCCAACAAAATAAAATCAATTATAAGAACAAAGTACAGCAGCATGAACTATGCGAAAACCAACATTAGTTGCGCACCACCAGCATGAACAAAAACACAAGCCTAGATACTATCGAGGCCTGGGTATTTTTCGAGCAATGTATTCAAGGTCATTTGAGCGATCTGCCCAGACAAGGTCATATATTCGTTCGCCACACCTTTCAAGACGAGTCGCGGGTCACCGGAAATAGCGGTCACCTCACCAGCATCGTCAATGGTAAGCCCTGGCACTTTGCGCGCTTTGTCCAACGCAATGTTTGGGCCAAGCATGACCATTTGCTTTTTAATCAAATCGGACAACATTTTCTTGTAATTGGAAATATCTTCAGTCATACACTATTGGTTAGTATTACTTGAATTATACCACACAGCGCTAGCCACCCCGCTTGAAATCTGCGACACGAAACTCTTTCATACGTCCAAAGCCCACAGAGTCACGAATAATGTTTCGCGCGAAAAATGCTGGTGCTGGCAAAATAACATCGTCCGCCCTGTTGTAGTTGGGCACACCCGCAAGTGCGGATCGCATTTGCATGGACTTCGGTGCTATTCCTCCATACTTTGCGTTAATCTTATCGAGCGCTGTCCCGAGCGAACGCTTTTTGTCTACCGCAGCAAACAAACTGAGCTGGGTCGCAGCAGAAACTGGCACAAGCCCAAAAGCAGTCACCCCAATCCGGTAGATTTGATTTGGCCACTGCCCTGCAGTTTCCCGAAAGATTGCCGCGCGTGCTGCTCGAAAGATTTCGTTACCTGCATCGACAGGTGCGTCAAACGTTGCTTTCCCACCAGCAAATTGGTAGTCCTTGTCGGTAATCCACGCGCCAACAGCAGAAGCACCCTGTCCCAGCCCACGCAACCGCCGTGCTACCATTTCGGACAACCGAGACAGTACCCGCTCTGCCACCAAAGGCTGCTTACGAAATTCCTGTGCCACAGTGTACATATGCCCCACCGAACGCAGTGGTGTTGGCGTGGCGAAACCTTCCTGCCACGAGCCACGTAACTGACCCATGGACCACATATGCTGCCCCATAACCGGACCAAACCACTGCCGCAAGTGCGATACTGGACACCGGCGCAAATCTTGCAAAGTACGAATGCCGTACAAACCAAGCCTGCGCGCTTGCCTGTTACCAATTCCGGGAATATCGGTTAGGGTAATGTTTTGATACAACCATTCACGGTCTTGTGGTCGTACCACCACTAAGCCATCTGGCTTTTTCATATCAGACGCTATTTTGGCCACCAACTTGTCTTCGGCTATCCCTACCGAGCACCGCAAGTAGTCTCCCACTTCACGCGTTATCCGCTGTTTAATCTCTTTCGCTAACGCTTCCGCTTCTGCAAACGGGTCAGCTAACTGCCACTCCATTACGCCTTCCGCAGTCAACACTTTCGTTTTCACGTTACAGACTTTGGTAATGTCTAAAAAAGCTTCGTCTATGCTGTACCTATCTACTGCATCGGTGTACTCTTCGAGGAGGCTAATAAACTTCGCGGTATACGTGCGGTAACGGTCTGGGTTGGTTTTAGTTAATACAATCTGCGGACACAACTTATTTGCTTCCCACACAGGCGTGCCCGTTTTCACGCCCCACCGCTTCGCTTCTACTGAAGGAGCGATGATGATTCCGCCCAAATGTTCGCACACACCCAAAGGCTTCCCGCGCCACGCCGGATTGTCTTGCTGCTCGCACGACGCAAAGTAGCTGTTCATGTCGATGTGAAGGACAATAGGTTGCATAGAAAAATAAATTCCAAATCTCAAGCACCAAATAACAAATAAATTCCAAAATCCAAAGTAAAAATCAAAACTCAAAAGTCAAAACGCAAAACTGCAACTCAAAAATGTAACAACTTTTCTTCTACAGGAGCCCTTGATGGGCATCTTCTCACATAATTCTGTTGAAATATCTGCAGCGTACACAACGCTCGTGGTGCGTTACAAAGTTTTTGTGAGAAGATGCCCATCAAGACATGCTTTGCACTTTCTATTTCGGATTTGAAAATTAGAAATTAAAAATTACCAAGAGCTCTGCTCTTGATAATGGTATACTATCGTCCACCTTTTGGCAAACAAAAAAACACGGGTGACCGTGTTTTGTGTAAGTACCTATTTTTACGCAGCAAGTTCTTTCCGGCGAGCGATGTGGCGCTTGTGGTGGAAAAAGATTATGACCGAAGCAAGCACAACGTACCCAACTGCCATGTTCGGGTCCACCAAGACTTTGTACCCTACCAATAACCCTGTTATGAGCACATCACCCAAAAGCTCAAGCACAAGCCAGAGCACCAACACTATGAGTGCTTCAAGCACCGTAATAGCACCCAACTGGCGCACTGCAAACACAGCTGCTACCCCCACCACCACCCAGTACACTGCGTGAATCAAAAACGAAGTCTCCCACGCAGCAAAAGAGTAAAACACCGATTTTGTAACAACCAAAAATGCTGCTAAACCCAACCCATACCCAAACAGTTTTACATAGGTCATATCAGTAGTATTCTAGAAGCAGAAATCTTAGGCAGCTTTCTTTGCCAATGCACGTCGTGTCGGACGGACTGTCTTTGGGCTTGCCACATGTGCGCGTCGACGAATGGTCTTCGTACTCGCTGCAGGTAAACTGCTGGACTGCATGTACTCAGTTTCCACTTCCCCACCACCTTGTCGCATTGCCACCACTTCGTCTGTGGTTACACCATGAGATGTTTTTGTTCGGCGGAGAATAAAACTCGCCATGCTTTGTGTGGTTCTGTCTTCGTAAATTGCAGCGTACCAGATAAGTCCCAACCAAACACCGTACCATGCACCAAAAGAAACAGCGACAGCAGTGGTAATAACCCCCAAGGCTTGTGCATACAAACTAGAAATATCTGCACCAAGCAAAAATGCAGCAATAAAGGCAGCGCGTTGTACCATCAAAAACAACAGCACCCCTAAGACCATAGCAAGAAAAATGTAGAAAGATTTTCTTGTATTTTCGTTCATGACTTTTGTTTCACTATTAAAGTTGTAATTTGATTTTATTATACCACATTTTAAAAAACTTAACTCAAAATGCAAAAGTCAAAAGTAAAAACTGCAACTAAAAACTGTAAACTGAGATACTTTCTGTAGTTCACAATTTTTGAGTTGCAGTTTTGCGTTTTCAGTTTTGACTTTTTAGTTTCCTTTTTTGACCTAAGCCTTATCCGTAGATATCCGTAGGTATCCGTAGATTCGTAGGTATCCGTATATCAGCGTTATTTTATACTGAGTATGCTTCGTTTGTAACTGTCCAAATTATCGAGCGCTACACCAGTACCTTTTGCGACACACAAGAGCGGATCTTCTGCCACAAAACATGGCACGCCAATTGCTTCGGAAATATACCGATCAAGGTTGCGCAGTTGTGCGGTCCCACCAGTCATAACCATACCTTTGTCTATAATGTCTGCAACAAGTTCTGGTGGGGTGTCTTGCAAAACTGTTTTAATCGCACGTACTATCTCCTGTAAGTCTTCTGTAATTGCTTCTACCACTTCGTTCGTAGACACCGTGAGCGTGCGTGGCAAACCCGTGACGCCATCACGCCCCTTGGTTTCCATGACTTCTTCTTCGGGTAATGCTTGCGCACTGCCAATAGTAATTTTGATTTCTTCTGCGGTTCTGTCGCCAATGGCAAGCCCATGGCGCTTACGCACAAAGTCTACAATGCTCTGGTCTAGCCGGTTCCCTGCGACACGTACCGAAGTGGAATTCACAATACCACCCAAAGACAACACTGCCACATCGGTAGTCCCGCCACCAATATCAATCACCAAATTTCCTGCAGCACTGCCAATTGGAATCCCCGCCCCTATTGCCGCAGCAACTGTTTCTTTAATAACAAACGCTTGGCGAGCCCCCGCAGCACGAGCCGCGTCCAACACCGCACGACGTTCAGTCGAAGTCACACCCCCTGGCACACTAATCATAACTTCTGGCCGCACCAATCGGAACCCTGGCAACGCTTTGTTAATAAAATAACGCAGCATTGCTTCAGTCACTCGATAGTCTGCAATCACCCCGTCTCGCATTGGCCTTCGGGCAACAATGGTTTCTGGTGTTCTACCCAACATGTCTTTTGCCTCTTGTCCCACAGCTAAGACACGGTTGTCGTCGAGCGTAATAGCTACAACGGTGGGCTCATTGATTACAATCCCTTGATGGGGCAAAAATACCAGCGTATTTGCTGTACCCAAGTCTATCCCAACTTTGTTTTGAAACCATTTAGACATATGCTTCTTCAAGTTACACCTGTAGGCAGAAAGAGCTGTTTTTGCAGTACTTTTCAGAGCTTCCCACAAACCACACGACCTCTACATGCATCTAGTATACCAAACCCTACCAGTTTGTAGTAGAGCCCAAAAGTGACTATACTATATTGAGATTATATTTATTTTTTCCTCATGAAAGTTCGATACCGCTACACACTTATCGCCCTTGGCATTGCCACCTTCCTTATTCTTGCCCCATCCCTATTACTCTATGTACAGGGCAAACGGTGGACGACAAAACCAACACAGTCTCCCAAAACAGGCATTATCTCTATCGAAACAGAGCCGAATAATGCCACTGTCTTTGTAAACTCCACAGAAGAGCTCACCACCCCTGGCGCAGTCCGGTTTCTTCCTACTGGCAGATACGACACCCGTATAACCAAAGAAGGTTACAAAACATGGGAAAAAACTTTGTCGGTTATTGCCGGACGCGTGACCCACGCCAACCCAAACCCAGCCAAGCTCGCACTGGTGAAAGACACGCAACCTCAAACAATCGCTACAAACGTCACTCATGCAGCAAGTAGCGACGAGCACATTGCGTACACTACAACCGGAAAAAAACTGGTTATTACTGACCGCACCGGAAGCACTGCAGAGTCCACAACCTTACCAGCAGAAGCAACAACGCTGCAAACAGGAGCACAAAAAAATCAGTTCATAGTGACTGGACCAGCGTATGCATGGGTGGTTGCGCCCAACACAGCACCAATACAACTCCCCGCAAACTTTTCGGAAGGAACCACCTTCCCTACTGTAGATGCAGTCGTACACCTTACCCCCACAGGCGACCTACTCTACACCACCCTCGCACAACCAAACAATGTAAAAATCTTAGCTCGAAAAGTGAAAGGTTTTACGCTGCACAGTTCGGATGTCTACTACCTCGCCGCAAAAGAAACGCAACAAGACAAACCACAACAACTCCTACTCATACATGGCACACTCAAAGAAGGAGCAGTTATTGGCATGCAGGAATTTAGCACAAACCTGAACGATACAGAGAGCAGCGTGTTTCTCGACGAAGGCAAAAGCGTGTACATACTCCAAGCAAACACATTGTACCGACTCGCGGAAAATGCAAAGCAAATCGCAACGGGAGTGACCAGTGCCAGCACTACCTCTGGAAACCTGACCTACACGACCCCGAGCGAATTTTGGTCTTACTCCAGCACGAGTGACAGCTCGTCACTAATCTCTCGTTCCTCGCAGCCCTTTAGCACGTACTTGATTGCCCCAAACAAGCAGTACGTTCTCGCTGCACCAGACAAAGAGCTGGTAGCCTTAGAAATAAATGCGGAGTTTGGGCAAAACCGTTACACCTTGGATACCGCCACAGACAAACTATCCCCGATTGCATTTATGCAAAATACCCACGCTCTGTACCTCTCAGGGACGACTCTAAAACTGATTGAGCTATTTTAACGTTCCGCGTGTGCATCCAGCGCTTGGTTAACCATTCGGTCAGCGTCTTTGTTAAACTCGCGCCTCACGTGTTCAAACGTTACTTCCGTAAAATTATTTTTTAGTTGGATTACTTTTGCAGCCAATACTTGTAGTGTTGGCTCTTTTATTTTGTACCGGCCCTGCATTTGTCGCACGATCAGTTCGCTATCCATGTACACGGCAACCGCTTGCGCACCAAGGTCTTTTGCTGTTTCCAGTGCTTTTACCAGTGCACTGTACTCCGCTACGTTGTTGGTAGCGATGCCAATGTATGACCCATGTTCAAAAATAACTTCAGAAGTTTCTGCGTTACGAATGACTACTCCAATTGCTGCGTGCCCTGGGTTACCCCGTGACCCACCATCAGTATGTACTGTTACTTTTTGTATATGCATATATTTTAGTGTACCTCAGTTTCTGCGAGGCGTATATCTATAACTCGACACTTCAACTTCCGCACCCCATTCCACGCATCTGCCATCAACTCTACGACGACATCGCAGCGTGTCTCCAGTGGGAACATGTCGGCGATGTGCGCCATGCTAAATCCTATTCCCGCCAGTGGCACCCCACCCACGTCGAATACCACCTGCACGTGCGTAGACTCTTTACCCACTTTACGCGCTTGCTGCAACACCGCTCCGCGCAGCAAAAACACCGGCTTCGGGTTACCAGCTCCAAATGGTGCCAAACGCTCGAGCTGGTCAAAACAATCCAGTGTGAGATCTTCTACTCCCAGTACTGCGTCAACATCTATCCCTTTTTCGGATTCGAACCCTGCTGCAGTTTCGGCATAGCGAGCGATAGCAATACGAAATGCTTCTAAGTTTTCTGGTAAGAGACTCAAACCAGCTGCTTCTTTGTGGCCGCCATATTTTACTAAATACTCACTCGTCGCTTGTAGCGCAGCCACCACGTCAAATTCACCCCACGTGCGCGCCGAACCAGTGCACATATCTGTAGCTGCTTCTAGTACAATGACTGGCTTCATGAACTCGGTTGCCAAGCGGCCCGCAGCTATCCCCACAATCCCTTTAGGCCAATCTGTCCCTGCGAGCACCAATACTTTGCGTTCACCTTGCAGCTGTGCTTGCTCTCTTGCTTCAGAAATAAGCCGACTGGTAAGCTCTTGCCTTCGTGTATTCACTTTGTCCAGCACCAGCGCTGCTTGCCCTGCCACTACAGGGTCACGAGCAAGGAGTGTGTCTAGCGCGATGTTTGCGTGCTCCAGTCGCCCTGCTGCGTTAATCCGCGGTGCAAGCAAAAACCCCAACGTGTACGTCGTGAGTTCGCTTGCTGCATCCTTAACCGCCAGCCCGAGGATGGCACGCAACCCTGCCCATTTAGTACGCGCCAGCACTTTTAAGCCATACTTCACAAAAATACGATTTTCGCCAAGGAGACTATGACAATCTGCCACTGTTCCTATCGCTACCAAATCGAGCAGCCACTTATCCCAATTGGCTACGTATTGCTCTTCGGAAATCCCTTTCAGTTTTACGACCTTCGCTTTTTCGTCTAAGAGCGCCTTCGCCAGTTTGTACGCCACACCCACACCAGTAATCTGATGGTCAGGATACTGCTCGGTTGGATTTTTTGGATTAATCAAAGCGTACGGTGTCGGCACTTCCCCCGTAATTTCGTGGTGGTCGGTAATAATCAAATCGATTCCCTGCTTTTTACACCACTCCGCGACGTCCACCGAGTTAGTCCCACAGTCTACCGTTATAACCACTTGCGCACCATCTGCTTGGATTTTTTCGAATGCTTCAATGTTCAAGCCGTACCCTTCGGTAAAACGGTCAGGAATATAGCTCCCAATATCTACCCCCAAATACCGAAAGGTTTGGGTCAACACAGCGTTAGCCGTTACGGCATCTGCGTCGTAGTCACTGTAAATGACTATGCGCTCGCCTGATTCTATAGCTTTCCAAATTCTATCCACCGCCACGCGCATAGACAAAAATGCGTAGGGGTCGTACTGGTCAGCGTAATCAATCTCCAAAAAGTGTTTAGTTTCACTTGCCGTCACCCCTCGCTGCCACAACAGCGTGGCAACCAGTGGAGTCACAGCCTCATATTCTGCCAAAACCGCCGCTGCAGGTATTTCTTTTTGCTTCCAAATCTTTGCCATACGAGTAGTCTACCACACTTTAATAAAGCATTTAGAATAAGCCATATTTATACAACTTAATTGACATAATATGTATTATATGCTATAATATTTTTAATAATTTAACAATATCGTTAAATTTATTCCCAAAAGGAGCGATGCGATGCAATTGGAACATGACTTCACCTACGTTAGAACAGACGATGGACAACATCTTTTATCCCGCAAGTGCAGCACCTGCGGACTCGAGCAACAAGCAAACCAAGACACTTTCCCACAACCGGATGTGGAGTGTAATGGTTAATAAAAGGTTCCAACAGCAACAACAAAGAAGAGGCTATTCTCATAGTCTCTTCTTTCATTTCCACGCATTATGGACATAACTCACGATTCTAAGTCAACGCTCGGAGCAGGCTCACCGCGGTCATTTCAGGCGGTTTTTCTAAGCCCATAAGGGCAAGCACGGTCGGTGCCACGTCACTTACTACTCCATCTGGAACTACGGTAGCCAATGAAGCATAATCTGGGCGCTCTTCTCTTATACGCCGCAAATCTTCTGCCACTAAAATAAATGGAATAGGATTGGTAGTGTGGTCTTTATCTATTTGCCCTGTTTTTACATTGACCATTTGCTCTATGTTGCCGTGGTCTGCAGTAATAATAAGGGCCCAGTCGTTCGCCAAAGCAGCTTCTGCCAGTTTCCCCATAGCGTCATCTATCGCCGCGACTGCTTGTATCCCCGCTTCCAAATTTCCGGTATGCCCCACCATGTCGGCGTTCGCATAGTTGGCCAAAATAAAATTCAGCTGTGGGTCTGCAAATTTTTCGAGCAGTACTTCGGTGAGAGCGGGTGCTGCCATTTGTGGCTGGTCAGAATAGTTGTTGCTATTGGAAGGACTGCGCACAATTTGCCTATCCTCCCCTGGGAGTGGGTCCGTGACGCCGCAATTAAAGAACGCGGTCACGTGGGCGTATTTCTCACTTTCGGCTGCGTGAAATTGCTTTAATCCTTTTGCAGATAAATATTCTGCTAAGTTACCGTCGAGTATTGGTGCAGAGTACGCCACGTGCACAGGCAGCCCTTGGCGATACTCCGTCATGGTGGCAAAATAAATGTTTTGCAACACCCGAATCTGCGAAGCCAACGGTGTGCGTACAGTTTCTACAAATGCTTGCGTGAGCTGCAGTGCTCGATCTTGGCGGAAATTAAAAAAGATAATTGCATCGCCATCGGCAATTTTGCCCACCGCATGACCTTGCTCATCTACCAACACACTCGGTGGGATCATTTCGTCGTACACACCACTCGCATACTGGCCTTGGACACAGCTCTCTGCCCCTGCTGCTTCCACCCCCACACCTTCGACTAATGCGCGGTACGTCTGTTCGATTTGGTTCCAGTGTCCACCCCGATCCATTGCATAAAACCTACCCGTAATAGTCGCAATCTTACCCACTCCAATCTCTGCAATTTTTTGCTCGAGCCTAGCTATATCTTGCAATGCTACTCGTTCTGGTGTGTCTCTGCCATCCAAAAAGATATGCACAAACACACGGGAGATCCCCCGCATTTCCGCCAAAGCCAAAAGAGCAAATAGATGGTCAATAGACCCGTGCACGCCACCTGAGCTCGTTATGCCCATCAGGTGTAAAGCCGAGTTGTTAGCCCGAGCGTGCTCACACGCCCCCACGAGCGCTGGATTGCTATAGAAGCTGTCGTCCTGAATAGCAGCATTTATACGGGGTAAATCTTGCGCCACAATACGCCCTGCACCCATGTTTAAATGCCCCACTTCGGAGTTGCCCATCTCACCCCATGGCAAACCAACGAGAGGTCCAGATGCTTGCAAAGTCGTAGAAGGAAACTGCCCTACGAGATTATCGATGTGTGGCGTACCTGCTAACGATATGGCATTGCCCCGCGAAGGACTTGCCACGCCAAAGCCATCCAACACAACGAGCGCTACTTTTGTATATTGTTTTGGTGTTACCATAAAAAACGTTATTCAAGCGCGCGAATACCGGGAAGTTCTTTACCCGCTAGATATTCCAACAAAGCTCCACCACCTGTCGACACATGATCTACATAACTTGCTTGCCCTGCCTGCCTGACCGCGTCCACTGTTTCACCACCACCCACCACTGCAAAGGCTCTACCAGTTCCGACTCCACCAACCACACGGGCCAGCGCCATCGTCGCATGATGAAACGGAGGATGCTCAAAAAATCCAAGCGGCCCGTTCCAAATAACTGTTTTTGCTTGCTTGAGCACTTTCGCAAAGGCTAATATAGTTTTTGGTCCTGCGTCTAAAATAAGCTCACTCTTTTTTACTTCGTGAGGTGCACACGTTCGAATAGAAGACTTTTCTAACTTAGCGTTCGCAACCACAACATCTACCGGCAACACTAATTTGCCTTTAAAGTTTTTATCCATTTGCCATGCAAGCTTCACCGCTTCACTTTCAGCTTTCGATTTCCCTATCTCATATCCCCGTGCCGCAAAAAACAAGTTTGCCAACCCACCACCAACTAAAATAGTATCGGCACGCTGCCCAAGGTTTTGTAATGTTTTAGCTTTATCAGAAATTTTTGCCCCGCCCATCATGACTACAAATGGGCTCTTTGGGCGATGCAATAACTTTTGCAACCCTTTAATCTCTTGCTCCAGCAACAACCCAGCAAACGAAGCAGCTGCATATTTCGGAATACCAGTAATGGAAGCTGCACGCCGATGATCAACCGCAAACGCTTCGTTCACGTAGGCCTCACCAAGACTCGCCAACATCCGTGCGAACTTAGTGTCATTCGCTTCTTCTTCTGGATAGAACCGAATATTTTCAAGCAAAACCAAACTCCCCAAAGGAAGTGCAGTAAGTGTTTCTCGTTCTGCTTCTTGTGTTATATCTCCGGTAAAAAAGAATAACTTCTTCAGCGCTTGTTCACCTGATATGCTCTTTCCTTCTTGTAGTGGCACCGAAAGCAACTCTGCCAGCTTCTTCGCGACAGGCAACAGAGAATACTTTTTTACCCACGCACCATCTGGACGACCTAAGTGACCACACAAAATAACTGTGCAACCCCTCTCTCGCAAGTAGGCAATGGTTGGCAAGATTGCACGAATCCGAAAATCGTCAGACACCTGCCCTGCGTCAGACAATGGCGTATTGATGTCGACACGCATGACTACTGTCTTGTTTTTGATTTTGCTAGACCTGAGATATGTTATTGCCATAATATAAGATACCAATATACTAATAAATACGAATATAACTAATACGTACCAATGGGATTTCGAAAGTTATCAATCCGAACAACCCGTGTTGGTTTAATATACTTATTTCTAAAATTAACAAGAAGCGCCAACTTCAGCTGAGTCTCCTGCAAGTACCTTTGCGTTTGCTCATAGTCACTCTTCGTAAGCATTCGCTTACTTTTCATCTCAATCACAATTTTGTTATCGATAACAAAATCTACTCTATTTCCACTTTCCCCTACTCGCAGTTCGCGTGCATATGCAAGCTTGGCGCTTCTTAAGCATTCTTCAAACAGGTCACCATATTGCTTCTCGCGCGCATACGCCCCTAATTCGTTATGCACTTTAAACAACAACCCAGTCACTACATACGATAATTCACCGTACAAGAGCTTTGAAGATTGCATGGTAGTAGTACCTATTCGTATCATTAGTACCAATTCGTTGATTGGTATCTTTATTTGCTTCCGACATGAATCACTTGTTCAACTAATCGATTGCTATAGCCAAACTCATTGTCGTACCACGCAATCACTTTTACAAAGTTTCCATCGACTACTTGTGTCAGTGCTAAATCCACAATACACGAAGCTGCGTTTCCAACTATGTCAGATGAAACAATAGGTTCATTCGTTACTTCCAAAATACCTTTAAACCGAGGAGAAGCTGCGGCTGCAGATAGCACCTGATTGATTTCTTCTTTGCTGGTGCGCTTACCGAGTAACAAGGTAAAGTCAGACAAACTTCCGACTGGTGTTGGCACACGAATAGCTAACCCGTCGAATTTTCCTTTCAAATCTGGCAATGCTTGTGTTGCAGAAATTGCAGCACCGGTCGTAGTCGGAATAATATTCACCGCTGCAGCACGAGCACGGCGCAAATCGCCACTCTTTCCCCCTGGTGGCAAACCATCTATTAAGTTCTGCTCTGCAGTGTAACTATGAATAGTGGTCATGAAAGCTTTTTCGATACCAAAGGCATCATGTAGCACACTCATGACTGGAGTAATACAGTTAGTAGTGCAAGAAGCATTACTTATAATTGGTTGACCAGTATATTCTGCGTCATTTACGCCAAGTACGATGGTTGGAGTCACCCCTTCGTCTTTTGCTGGTGCAGAAATAACGACATGCCGCGCCCCTGCGGTAATGTGTGCTCCAGCTTTTTCGCTGTCGGTAAACCGACCAGTGCATTCAATAACCACATCTACTGCCATTGCCTTCCAAGGCAAATTCACTGGCTCTTTCTCGCCGAGGATTGGATATTCTTTTCCATCTACACTGATTGCGCTTTCCGTATGGGTTACGGTGCGATGGTATGGGCCGTAGTTGGAATCGTACTTAAGCAAATGAGCCAATACTTCAGGGCTGGTAAAGTCATTAATCGCCACAATCTCCAGTTCTGGCTTTTCCAGCGCCAACTTAAACGCTTGACGACCGATGCGTCCAAAACCATTTATACCTACACGAATCTTCTTCTGTTCTGACATACTTGTTCTGTGTTACTTAATTTTCTAGTAAATAGCTCGGTACTTTGAGCTTCCCCGTTGTTGCCTGCTTGACCTTCTTATCATGCTGCGGCAACTCGACATAATCAGTGGAAACAAACAAAGCCCCTCGCCAATACAATACCGTACCCAGCGCAAAGAGCGCAACTGTGAAAAATGCATACATGCGAAATCGGACATTGATGTCCCGAACCGACGAGCCCGCCATACCTGAGCTAAACATAGTGGTTGTTAGTTAATAAATGTTAAAAGAAATAGGCAAATAACTTATAGTTATCTCACTCTCTAGAGATGAGAATAACTGAGAAGTCAAAATTCAAAAGTCAAAACTACAACTATAAACTGAAAACTATGTACGGAGCGTGTCCTGATGGGCATCTTCTCACAAAATCTTTGTAGCGCACTGCGGGCACTGTTTATACTACAGATATTTTAATAGAAGTATGTGAGAAGATGCCCATCAAGGGCTCGTGCATAAGAAAAGTTTTTAAATTTTTGAGTTGCAGTTTTGCGTTTTGATTTTTGAGTTTCTAGTTTTGTGGTTTTCCCACCCCCTGCACCCCTGACGTTCAGGCGTGACGACTCACTACATTCATTGTTCCAAACTGTGCTATTTTTTTTGCAGCGGCTGCAGTTACGGCAGCAATAGCTGGCTTAAATAAAACCCGAGGGTCAACCTCTTCTGGTTGCGTCTTCAGAGACAACCGAAGGGCATCGGTAAATGCAATGCGTAGTTCGGTGTCTATATTTATTATAGCAACCCCTGCAGCAATGGATGCACGAATAACTTCCGCATCTACCCCACTGGCCCCATGAAGCACTAAAGGAATACCCACGCGCTCTGATACTTGAGCAATGCGCTTAATATCTACCTGCGGTACTACCCCACCACGAATTTTAATCACCCCATGCACAGTCCCAAATGCACCTGCCAAAGTATCTACACCAGTCGCCTTATAAAACTGCTCTGCTTCTTCTGGCTCAGTAAGCAAGCTCTCCGCTTCGGACACAGCGACCCAATCCTCACTCCCCCGAATTTTTCCAATCTCCCCTTGCACCCACGCACCGTGCGCATGCGCAAACTCCACCATCGCTTTGGTATCACGCACATTCTCTTCGTATGCAAGCTTCGAGTGGTCAATCATGACACTCGAAAAGCCCAATTCAATCCCTCGCTTGAGTTGGTCCATGTCTTTCCCGTGATCCATGTGTATCGCAATAGGCACACTTGCAGCTTCGGCAACAGTCGCAAGAATCTCATAGAGTGTCGGCAGTCCTGCATAGGCAATTGCCCCTTCCGAAACTTCCATAATAACCGGCACACCCGCAGCTTCTGCTGCAGCAACAATACCTCTGGTAATTTCCAAGTTCATGGTGTTGAATGCAGGATACGCAAACTTCCCCACGACATCAGAAGCAAATAGTTCTTTTATGTGTACGAGCATAGGAGTTAGCGCTTAGAAATTAGGTGTTAGTAAGAAGGCAAGAGTCGTCACGTCTTCATGTCTTAAAGTTGAACGAACGGACAAAGGGTAGAGAACAGAGAGTAGAATAACATTTATTTTTATAACTAACTCCTACCACCTACCCTTCGGCCGTGAGCTCAGGGTCGAGCGGCAACCTAATTCCTAACTCCTAGCAGCTATAATTTAGTCTTTTTTCTTATCCACCAGCTTTTGCACTTTGGCTTTGTCTTTCGCAGTCACAATTGGCACTACCCGAAACGAAGACAAACGTTCGAGCTTGGCTTCCAATTGGTGCCGAGTCAACAACCCTTCCAACGGGCCCACTTTTTGCACCACACTCCCTGCATTTACCGGACCCCAGCGAAGCGCTTCTGCATGACTCTTGCCATAGATAAGCGCAGCGATATAGGCAGTGGTAAAACTATCACCCGCGCCAGTAGCTTCTACCCGTGGCCCAGGGAATTCAGATACATAGAAAAATCCTTCGTCACTGTGCGAATACGCACCTCGACGACCGTCCGTTAACGTAATCGCCTTTGGTCCCAAAGCACGCAACCGTTTACACAGCTCTTCTGGGTCGCGTGTATCACTACCCACCCAACGCTGTGCCTCTTCTACGTTTACAGACAACACACTGGTTCGCTCTAAAATAGGTTTGTTTACTTTTATTCCCGCCTTCAATTGGTACGTCCCAGGGTTAAACCCAAGAGAGACCTTGTACGCATCTAAGTATTCAGCAAGTGGGGCGTATATTTTCTGAAACCCTTCCGGCATACTCGTTAAATACACCCACTTACTACGCGCGAGCTTGGGGAAGTGGTACTGCCTATGTTCGTGGTATACAAAAATTGTTCGCTCCCCGTCATGCGAAAGCACCATGTGGTAGTTGGTGCCATGTTCTTTATCAAAATACAAATAGTCAGTGGAGACCCCTTCTTGGCTCATGCGGTGTTTAATCTCTCGCCCACCCGCATCATCTCCGGTGATGCAAAAATATGCAGTACGCAACCCGAGCCGAGATGAGCCTATTGCATTATTAGAAGCATTTCCCGCAACACTTTTAAAGAATTTTTGCACAGGGAGCTTATCCCCCCAGTTAATAATTGCTTTTAAGTCACCGTCAATCCGCTTTACTTCTACATCGTCCCCAAATAAAAACGAATCTATAACAGGATCGCCAATAGCGATAATATCAAATTTTGGTTTTCCAAACATACTACTTCCCTTTCCGCTTAAGAACTTTTTTTACGGCTGCGACAATTGCAGGACCGTCCATTTCATATTTCTGCAATAACTGCTCTGGGTTACCACTCTCACCAAATGAGTCTTGCATCCCTACCCGCTCTACGGGAACCGGATAGGCAGACGCTAAGAACTCACAAACTGCAGAGCCCAAACCACCAGCCACTTGGTGTTCTTCCACCGTCACCACTGCCCCGCACTGTGTTGCCGCTTGCAAAATAGTTGCAGTATCCAGGGGTTTAATTGTGTGACTATTCACAACCATAGCTTCTATACCCTCACGAGCAAGTACCGCCGCGGCAAACAGCGCACCGTACAACACAGGCCCTGCGCCAATAATAACCACATCGGTGCCTGTGCGAAACACTTGTGCTTTGCCAATTGCAAACGGCATTGCGTCAGTCACCATAAGTGGCGTGGCTTCACGTGTTAACCGCAAATACGCTGGGCCGACGAGCGTAGCAAGCGCTTGGGTCGCTTGGCCCGCCTGAATAGCATCACACGGTACTACCACCGTCATATGTGGCAACACACGCACCAGCGCAATATCTTCCAGGGCTTGGTGTGTTGCACCATCTGGGCCCACCGAAAGCCCCGTGTGGCAACCAACCACTTTGACATTTGCTTTGCTATAACACACGCTCACCCGTAATTGATCCCAATTTCTGCCAGGGCTAAACGTGGCATAGCTCGTCACAAAGGGCACTAAACCAGAGAGTGCCAAACCTGCTGCTACCCCCATCATATTTTGTTCCGCTACACCCATTTCAAAAAATCGTTCTGGGTAGCTTTCCGCAAATGCAGTGACTTTTGTGGAGTCTTTTAAGTCTGCAGTCAAAGCAACCACTTTTTCATTTTGCCCGCCGACCAAAGCCAAAGCCGTTCCAAAACCACTGCGAGTTGGAGTTTGGGTAATGTCTGGGTGACCAATCTTCGGTTGTAAAGCTTTATGTAATTTGCTCATACTATTCTATGCCGTCAGAGTTTTTCTTTATATCTTGTTCACCAGTAATCAAACGTGCGACTACATCTTTATGTTTTTGATAATAAAACGCCACCACCAACAGAATTATGCCAAGTAACATGAAAGAAACAACGCGATACTCTAAATCCAGCGTCTGCACGTCAAACAAGAACACCTTCAACACAGCAAGTACAAATAACAACATGGCAAACCTGCGCAACACCCGCAAGAATGGCACCATACCTGCCACAGTCATGCACGCTGCATACACTATCCACCACACGCTCAACAACAAGTTTCGGGTATTGAGTAAATCAACCCCATGGTAATAAAATACTATTTCACCAGATACAGCCAACCACAGCAGCGCCGCAGGCACTACCACAAGTGTCGAGCCAAACTGTGCATCTGCGTCATTATGCAAATGCTTCTTTAACACAACAGCAAAGGTTGTCAGTTCAGCTATAACAGCCAGCTCAAGGGCAAAACGTGCATTCAAAAAGAGTGGTAATGCTTGCTCTGAAAAATTAATACTGACGATGGTCACCACTCCAAAAATACTTGCAATCACACCCCAAAACCACAATTCTTTTCTACGTAACGCAATTCCTGCACCAAAAAGCAATGCGCTCACCAAAAGCACATACCAGCTTTGTACTACCCCATCGAATTGCCACATGACCGCAAACAATAAGAACTTCACTATGGTGAATACTAAGGTATGGTTCAAAACTGTAGCCTCAAGTCTATCGACCAGCGCATACGCCATACAAGTACTAATTGCCAACAAGAGCAATATCGTTGTTCGGGCTTCAGCCATAACGCCAAGGGGTAGATAGCTCAACGCAACAGATACCAGAACTCCTAAAATACCATAGACTACAGCTAATTTTTCAGTATCGCTATCCTTCACCGGCCCTGTTTCTTTGAGCTTGCGATATATGAATGCAAGCACCATACTCACCAAGAAATAATTGCTAATAATAAACACAACAGTTGGTGTATTGGCATCGCCGGCCCAGCCTTGCCAAAACACATGTGCCACGCTTCCAAAAATACCTAAGAACAATAACTCAGGCCAAAAATAGAGTGACTGCATTGCAAGTAAGCCCACCGTCACCAAAGACAGATATGCATACAAAGCCACTGTATGACCCGAACTAAAGTACAGCAAAAATGGAGAAAGATATGCACCGACCATACTCACCAGCGCAAGAATGCGCGACCGCTGTAAAGCTGCCAAACACGCGCCGAGAACAGTTACAGCCACCATACCCAAAAACCCTACTGGTTCGGTGACTTTTTCGTAGAACTGATACGAAGCAAACACGGTAAAATACAAAATCGCCAACCCGCCACCAGAAAGAATTTCTGCATATCGAGGAAATTTTTCTCTCCAGAGTAGTGCCAAAGTAACAAACAGCAGGCCAATACCAAGCCCTGTCCCAATCCGCGCCCACTCTGTAACCCAACCTTGGTTAATAGCAAATTTATAGAAAAATGCGAAAGCAAATAGTAAGGCAACCACACCCACACCACCCACCCATTGGGCAAAGCTAATTTTCGAATCCGGAACAGTTGGGAGCGGCGCGGATACCGGCGCAACACGCGCCTCAGGCATGACAGAAGGGTGTGTAGCAGCTTGCGCAGTAGAAGCAGTGACAGGTTGCTTTTGCTGTGCACGCTCCAATACCACCACCCGTTCAGATAGCTTTGTTATACTCCATATGCACCAAATAATCGCCACTAGCAAAATGAATGTCATGTGTGTAAATACGTATTAAATCGTTAGTCGTGTTCAGATTGAATCTTACCTTGCAGCGAACGAAGCTCTTTCAGCGCTACTGCAGCTTGCACCTTATTCGGTGGAGCCCCATGCCAGCGATAATCACCTTCCATAAAATCCACACCCTTCCCTGGAATGGTGTGCGCAATAATTACTGTTGGCTTTTCGTATATCGCTTTTGCTTCTTGGAGTGCGTCAATCACTTGTTGCAAATTATGTCCATCCACTTCGAGTACATGCCAACCAAACGCTTCGTATTTCGCACGAAGGCTTTCCAGTGGCAAGACATCTTCGGTGTACCCATCAATCTGAATATTGTTACGGTCGATAATAGCAGTCATGTTATGCAGCTTATGGCTACCTGCAAACAATACTGCTTCCCAAATCTGCCCTTCTTGTTGTTCGCCATCGGACATGATTGCATATACTCGTTGACGCGAATGTTGCAGTCGAAGCGCAAGCGCCATTCCAACAGCCTGACTCAAACCTTGCGCGAGCGGACCACTAGTTGTCTCCACTCCAGGCAACGCGAGATTATGTGGGTGCCCTTGTAACCGTGTCTCAAATTTTCGAAGCGTCTGTAACTCGGCTCTTTCAAAGTATCCTGCATGAGCTAAGGTTGCGTATAAAACTGGACAAATATGCCCACAGGACAAAACAACCCGATCTCGGCCATCCCAGAGAGGGTTGTTTGGGTCATGCTGAAGCACGCGAAAATAAAGCGCAGTAAACACATCCGCCATTCCTAATGGACCGGCACTATGTCCACTTTCTGCTGCGAGCAACATAGATATAATATCTTGCCGTATCTCGCTTGCTTTGTAGGTTAACTCTGTGATTGGAAGATTGTAAGGATTCATGCGCACAAAAAAATACCACTACTATACAGTATACAACATGTATCTGCATTCGTGTGGTACTTTGTACTACTTCTGAAGACTACTTTGCAAATCTTGAAAATTTCTCACTGGCTCTGTACCCAAAGCGGAACCCACAACCAGTAAATCTGCTCCAGCAGCAGCTACGGCCGCGCAGTTTTCTTTTTTTACACCACCATCCACTTCAATTACCGCATTCGGCAACAACGCTCGCAACTCCGCAATGCGCGACAGCGCACTTGGCAACATAGCTTGTCCTTGTCTCCCAGGGGGAATGGTCATGAGTGTAAACTGTTGTGCAATATCAGCCAACGGCACCACAGCTGCAAGTGGTGTTTCTGGATTTACCCCAACCCCCGCTTGCAAACCGAGACTTTGAATTTGCAACAACGCAGTCCTCAGCTCTGCCGCTGTCGGATACGCTTCTATATGCACAATTATTGTAGAAAAGCCGACCAATTGGTAGTCAAAAAAGTCGCTAGGCGCCACAGCCATAATGTGTGCTTCCCACTGAAACGCTGGGTTCAGTAGCTCAACGTCTTTTACTTGTACCGTCTCGGTCTGCACAAACTGCCCATCGCAAAAATCCACCTGAATTCGCTGCGCTTCGGGTAAATGCTCCAAGTCTTCCGCTTTATTTTTGAAAGCTGGAACTGTTTGTTCTAAAATTGCTGGAACTAATAATGCCATAGTGTATGTAACCACGGATACACAGATTGCACGGATCACACAGATATAAGTGCCTTTTTGATTGGCAGTATCTGTGAAATCTGTGTATCTGTGGTTTGTATAATTTTACCTCTCCAACGCACTCACTTTCTTGACTCTCCGAATATGGCGCTTCTCTTTCGACCAAGGTGTATTGAGCCAAACCTGTACAATCTTGAGCGCCATCGCAGGTGTAATATAATCAGACGGCAAACAAAGCACATTGGTGTGGTCATCGTTGCGGCTCGCACGCGCCTCTTTGACATTCCAGACCAAGCCAGCACGCACCCCTGCAAACTTGTTTGCTGCAATACACATCCCTTGCCCACTCCGACAAATCAAAATACCAAAATCTGTTGTTGGATTTTTAGACACTTTTGCTGCCACCTTTTTTGCGTAATCTGGGTAGTCGTCGTCTGGCACGAGAGCACTGGGCCCCATGTCGGACACTCGCCCACCTTCTTGCGCAAGGTTGGAGGTAATAAATTCTTTTAATTGAAACCCACCGTGGTCAGATGCGATGTATAACATAAAATGAGGACAGAGGTTAGAGAATAGAGGGTAGAGAGTAGAAAGAATGCAGAGGGCTAAGGGCTAAGGGCTAAGAAAAAATACAATTTCTAATTTTCAATTTTTAATTTTTCTTTCTCGTTACTCGCAACTAGTTACTCGTTACTACTTTTGGGAAATTCCAAATCACAAGCACGAAATATCAAATAAATTACAATATCCAAAATCCCAAACGAATACACTTTCTTATTTTGGACATTGATGCATTGGAACTTGTTTGTTATTTGATTTTTGTCATTTGTGTTTTTTATCTTTCTCGCAACTCGCAACTAGTTACTCGTCACTATATTACCAGCTGGCATTAATCATTTGGTTAAAATCTTTCGGAAGCAGACTCGCGCCACCAACGAGCAGGCCGTCGATATTCGGTTGAGACAAATACTCTCCAGCATTTGTCGCATTTGCACTTCCGCCGTATAGCACCTTTGCTGGTTTGAACTGTGTGCGAATAAAAATAGCAATTTTTTCTGCGTGGTCAGGTGTGGCTGGTTTTCCCGCACCAATAGCCCAGACTGGCTCATATGCCACGACCACCTGAGTCGAATCTACTCCTTTTAATGCAGACTTTAACTGTGTGCGCAACACATCTGCTACTTCTAACTCATCTTGCTTCACACTAGTACCATGGCCAACACACACCACTGGAGTAATCCCCACCGACAAGAGCGCTTCTACTTTTTTATGAATCCCTTCTTCGGTTTCACCCGTATTGCGCCGTTCACTATGACCAACCAAACAATACTTTACCTTCAAACTTTTGAGAGTCAGTGGCGACACTTGTCCCGTATGCGCACCTTTATTTTCCCAAAAACAATCTTGCGCACCTAAGCGAGGAAATGTCACGACAGACAAAAACACAGATGGAGGGCAAATAACCGCTTCATGCTTGGACTTTGTGTCTATCTTCTGCGCAAGTCGGACTGCTTCTTGCTTTGTCAGTGGATTTAACTTCCAATTTGCAATTATCAATTTTTTCATAGGAGTTCTTCTGTGATTAGCTTTTCAAAAACAGCGCAGTTTGCTCTGGTGGTACTGGGTTTATCGGAATTCCTGTAGCGTATTCAAACCCTGCCCAAATAGAAATACGAGGGAACACAGTTAAGTGCCAATGGTAACTCCCCTCTTCGTGCATGGTGTGCTGCGTCTTGGCAGGTGGCATAGTATGCACATAGAAGTTCAACGCAGGATCCCCCAGCTTCACGTACAGCTGACCGAGCACGGTCTTGAGCACGTACGCCAAATGCCCACGCTCTACTGCGTCAATATCTTCAAATCGCGCAGCATGCTTTTTCGGTAAAATCCACGTCTCAAAGGGCTGCCGTGAGGCATATGCAGACAATACGACAAAGTGTTCTGTTTCTAGTACTATCCTATCTTTTACGCTAAGCTCTTCGCGGATAATGTCACAGTATATGCACGTATGATTCAGCTGGTGGTAGTGATAGCACCCCGACACCTCTGCGTGAATATGCGGTGGCAACAGAGGCACCGCCAAAAGTTGGTAGTGTGGATGCACGAGCGAAGCACCAGCATCTCTGCCGTGATTATGAAACGCTTGGACATATGCCACGTGTTCGTCTTCCAACATGGCTTTTTGTCGGGCAATAATCATCTGCAAAGACAAATCGATTGTTGCAGCAGATTGGAGCGCAATAGGCTCATTATGCCTTCGCGTTACCACCACTTCGTGGTCGCCATACCCTGCTTGATTTACATAAAAATCTTTGTGCCTGTAGGTAGTGGTGTGCTCGAGTGCCTGAAATTTATTTTCTATTACTCTGGCTTGCCACTCGCGCCCAGCTGGGCTGCGCATAACTTCCACATTCAACGCTTCTTTCCCTGGGCAAAATACACATGCTGGGTCGTGGTCCGGCAACCCTGCCATGACACTATGCGCTTTGTAATCCTCTGGTCGCTTCGCCCTACCAGGAGCAATAAGCACCCATTGTTTGGTGATTGGATTTTGCCTGAATTGACTCATAAAAATCTGTGCTTTTCAAAATTTGTTTTATCCCGCCTTCGCTAAAGCTTCGGCGGGTTCTGTTTTTCGAATCCTCTCCCTAATTCTTCTGTTTCTTCTAACTCTTCTATTTCTTCTTCCCCGCCTCCCTATTCAAATAATTCTGCAACACAATCTGTGCTGCTAAGCTATCGGTGCGGTCGTGCCCTGTAGGCACTTGTTCAGCCATAACAGAAGAGAGCCTTTCATCCATAAGTATAACAGGTACGCTCACTACCCGCTCAAGCGCTACTTTAAAATTTTCCACTTCTTCAGTCTTTTTTGTTTTTTGTCCGCTCATACCAAGTGGAAAACCCAAGACAATACTCTCCAGCTCCAGCTCAGTAAGCAGTTTTGGAAGCTCATGCCAAAACTGTGTAGGAGAATACACAGCTAATTCCCGCGCCAGCATGTGTAGCTCGTCTGAAACTGCAATCCCAATCCGTTTTGTGCCAAAATCAATACCTAAAATTCGCATAGTGCCTCTGTTTACTTCTTTTCACCCAGCGTAACCCGAACTTGCTTTTCAACTCCATCGCGGAATACCACAAGTGCGACAGTGCTCCCAACCTCAAAATTACGGAGAGCATTTGCCAACGTGTGGTCTTCGGTAATATCCACCCCTTCGACACTCAGAATTATATCTCGCTCCTGCAAACCAGCTTGCGCTGCAGGGCTATTGGGTATTATTGCTGGTCCTGATTCACTTCCACTCACCAGCAAAGCGCCATACGTTTTAGCCAGATTCTCTTTTTTGGCGAGTGCTGGAGTTATAAGTGTGTACTGCACACCGAGAAATGGCCGAGTAATTTTCCCCGTTTTGCGGAAACTATCCAGCGCGCGTGCTGCGTCAGAAGATGGGATAGCAAACCCCACCAACTGCCCTTCGCGGTCAATAGCTGTGTTTATACCAATCACTTGCCCAACTATGTTCAGCAAAGGACCACCAGAGTTGCCCGGGTTAATAGCAGCATCTGTTTGAATCACTCCTTCCAGCTGTTCACTCCCGCCACTGCCTCCTGCAGTAATACTTCGCCCAATACCAGAGACAACCCCTGTAGTCACCGTATTGGCGTATTGCCCCAACGAATTCCCAATAGCAACTACACGTTGCCCAATCTCGAGCTTTGATGCATCCGCCAACTCCAAGTAAGGCGTATTGGTAGCCTCAATTTTCACAATGGCCAAATCGTTCACAGGGTCTCGAGTCAACACTTTCGCCTCGTACTCGGTACCGTCGTTTAAGACAATCGTATATTGCGCTGTCTCGTCACTCACTACGTGTTTATTTGTCAGAATTAATCCATCATTCGAAACCAAAAAGCCACTCCCCGCCCCCACCTGTTGAATATTGGGCTCTGTATTTTTTGGTTGCTGCTGCGGGGGTACTATTCCAAAAAACTGAGAGAAAGGATCGAAACCAAAAGGAAAGGCATTAGACTGCACTTGTTTGCTCACGTCTTTACTCACCACGATAGAGACCACCGCAGGGCTCGTTTTTTTGACCACATCAATAACCGCAGACCCCTCTTCCACCACAACAGTCTGCCCTGCAGAATGATTTGGGTTTACGTTCGTGCCAAACCCACGCATCGCCCCAATATACCCCCCGAAAAAACCAGCAACGACACTTACGAGAAGCCCAGCAGCAAGGTACTGCTTGGCAAACTTCGGCATATGTATTTTTTCTGACTCTTCGTGTATTTCTTCGTTCATACTCCTTATGAAACTAGTTCTTATTTACATTACTACAAGAGAATAGCGATCTTATTTCACTACTCACTCAACCAACTCGCCACCAAAAATCTTCAGCGCATCACCCAATACTTCGGCAACCGGCACATCAGCCTCTTCACGTTCAACAAAGGTAGCACCCACGCGCACTGCAGTCCCAAAAATCGCCTGCGCTACTTCCGCAATCATCAAGCGGTTTTTTGCTGACTCTAACCGCTCTTTATGAAAGAGATACTTCACACCCAGGACAATCAAATCTCCTTCCACAGATACTATAGGCGAATCTTTAATAAGCGTAGCCAACGGTCCATTTATATCTTTTAGCTTGTCACAAACCTCTGGCCAGCGTTCACGCACGACACTTTCTTGCAGTGCAGTAGCACCAACTGTAGGCACAGGCACCTCCGCGACAATGTGTGCTACTGGTGGAGCAGTAACTGGCGGTACGGGTGGCGCTTCTCTCTTTGGCTCAATCTTGAATGGCGCCCCAGTATCTGTAGAAGCTACCGATGGTGCTACAGGAGCAGCTTTCGCAACCGCTTGCACTGGAGTAAATTTGACTGTTGCTTCAAGAGCCGCAACAAGGAGCGGCAGTGTAGGATCAGGCGTAGCTGCTAATTCTTTGTACGATCGCATGAACTGACGCAGTAAAAAGAGCAGTTCGGGCTCAGAAAACTCTCCTCCCCCACCACGCAAACGTGTTTCCAGCAACTCCCGAATATACAAAAGCAAGTCTCTGTTTACCGCTACCATATCAAAATAGCGCGTGCTCAGCGTGTCGAAAAATGGAGGCAGTGCTTCTCCAGTACCCGCACGAATAATCCGCAAGAGCTCCTGAAACACACTACTGTCAGTTACGCCAAGTAATCGAGCTACTTCATCCGCTGTTGGGCTCGTACCCAAAGACAACACCTGATCGAGCAACGTCAATGCATCGCGCATGCCGCCTGCTGCTGCAAGAGCAATAAGATTCAAAGCTTCGGTAGGCAACTGTTTCTTTTCTGCATCCAACACAAACTGCACCTGTGCAACTAATTCTGCAGTGGAAAATTTTAAGAAATCAAAACGCTGCGCTCTAGAACTAATTGTGGCAGGCACTTTACCAATTTCTGTTGTGGCCAGAACAAATATAGTTCGCTCCGGAGGCTCTTCTAAAGTTTTCAAAAGTGCATTCCACGCCCCACGAGATAACATGTGCGCTTCATCTATAATATAGACTTTATAGCGCCCCATAGTAGGCTGGTAACGTACCGTTTCAATCAGTGCTCGAATGTTATCTACACCGGTATTAGATGCAGCGTCCACCTCCACTAAATCCAAAAAGGTACCCGCATCAAGATGCGCGCACACAGCACAAGACAAACACGCTTCACCCGTCGTACCCTGCTGACAGTTCAATGCACGAGCAAGCACGCGAGCAAGAGTAGTTTTACCCAACCCTCTACTTCCACAAAAAAGATACGCGTGTGCAGGAGCTTCTGCCACTACTGCATTACGCAATGTTTGGACAATATGCGGCTGGCCTACCACCTCAGAAAACCGCCGAGGTCTATATGTTCGGTACAATGCAGGCATACGCAAAAAAGTAATTTAAAACCAAGAAATACGAGCTGTTTTTCTCTACCCACCAACCAGTAACAAGCCGGACTGCCCAATAAAACAGCAAGCACCCTCCACAGCACAGTATATCATATTGCCCACACCCCTACCCACACACGTGGTTTTTAGCGCTTGAACACGAAGAACTTATACCCTGCAAAATTCCACACAAGTGAGATAAACACCGCCGCAAATTTTGCTATATTTTTTGCTAAAGAAGCAGAAAAATCAGGCATCAACCAAAGCAAGACAGAGGCAATTGCAAACAACGCAAGGCTGTTAATCACTACCCCAACGACGCTCACCAAAATAAATTTGGCAAACTGACCCATCTCAAAAGGAGCGCTTACCCCCGCAGTCTTATGGAACAAGCCTAAGTTGACTGCGAGAATCAATTGTAAGAACAAAAACCCTGCTAATACCACCCAGTAAAACTGCGTTGTATAGTTGAATGCAACCGGCACACCGTAGGACGCAAGTAATGGTGCGGCAGAAGGCAATACCGCTAAACAAAAAGTAACAAACCCAAGACCACCGACCAAGACCGCGCCAATAAACTGGTACACCAGAGAATGCATTTGCTGCGCCGCAAATGCCCAATACTTATTCCAGAGGTAACTTTGAATAATCGCGGCACATACACCAATAATATTTAGCACTGCAAGCTTTGGACCTGACTGCACTCCAAATGAGAGAGTGACTAAGTTTAGAAGCAAAAAATCTAATGCAGCGTTCATGGCACCAATGCCTGCAAAACGCACAAGCTGAAACACAACTGGTCGACGGGTGAGCAACTGCTCAATCATTTGTAACATACTATTTGTTTATAAATAAAAACAAGATAACGCTCTAACAAACAGGAAAGAAAAAATCTAGCGTGTCGTTACATTGTTATCTTGAAATATATTGAAAGTTTAGAGTTCTTCCTCTTCAGGAAGTACAGAGGCTGTAGCCGCTGGAGCTACTGCTCCATCGCTTGCGCTGTGACTTTCGTCAGAAGAGTCGGACTCGGAAATAAGTTCGTGTGGCTGTCCTTGCCCCTTCTTAATCACATTTTCAACTGCTGCCCACACCACTTGCGGGTTCGCTTCTGGGACAATAATGGTTACTTCGTCTCCAGGTTCTGCTTTGAAATAGGTCAGAGATGCCAAGAGCACTCGATATGGATGACCTTCTGCCAACACGCGAAAATCACCGCGCTCATCCTGCACCAAAATACCCATCATCTTACGGCGTTCGATTGGACCAATTTGTTTGTATATAAACGATCCGTCATCGGCAATAGTCAGTTTGAGCACGTCACCTTCGACAAGTTTACTCTTTGAGGCATAGTTAGCAGGCACTGGATATTGCTTGCCGTCTGGACCAAGCATGTTTTGCCCGTCAAAGACACCTTCGATTACTTTGCCGCCGCCACTCATAGATAGTGCTGCAGCTTTTGCTGCAATAAGATCTGCACTGGCTGCACGAACCGGCGCGCCACCTAAGACATCCCGCAACAATTGCTTTGCAGACTGCAGGTTCTTTTCCGCAGATTCAATCATTTGGCTAAGTAAAGCCAAATTCTCTAACTTGTCCATATCTTTTTATTTATGTTTCAACGAGTATTATAACAGTATATACAGTATATCACGTCTCATAATAATGGCAAGTACAGAAAAACCGCTACCTAGTAGCATCAATAATCCCTATACAAAGCACGCGCCCGAGCTTCATCCCCGCTTCCAACCAAATAGCTTTCTATTTCAGTCTGGTCCGCACCAGCATTTTCTCCGTAAAATAATGCTTTATTAAAACACTCTCTCGCTTTTTTCTCATTACCAATTTTCTGGTACATTTCCCCTGCTTGCCCGTAAAAATAAGCACCGTTTCTACCCTGTGCGTCACGCTCATAGCTTGCAGCAGCCAACGCGTATGCTGCGTTACCCAACTCAGACGCACCTTCACCCATTAAGCTATCAGCAACAGACTCCCACTGTTCAGACCGAACTAAATCGGGAGATGCAAGATACGAATGGTATGTCTGCTTGCTCTTTTCCAATCTATTTTCCATGGAAGCTAAGTATGTATGTTTAGCCTCTAAAGCTGCGATGGTTTTCTGATTAGCCAATAAAATTGGGCTACTTTGCACCCTCTTTTCTTCTCTGTGAATAACCTCTTCTGGTAAGTACATATAGGGTTTGTCTGCTTCTTCCCAAAAATCGGCACGTGCGTGCACTTTTTCCAATGGAATATTGTAAGCCTCAGCCTTCTCCAGCTCACCCTTTTGCGCATGGTACTCCCGCAAGCGCTGGTTCAGAGCAAAAACCTGCTCCCTACCCTTCTGAATTTTATCGTGAATTGCACTACCGTCATAATGCACGCTCCCATCTACAAATCTGACCGTTTGTCCTTTAAACCCAAAAGACTCGTGAAACGGAGCAGAAGTGCCAGGGCTCAGTTGCGTATATCCCATCCCGCTTTCTATACTGCCAACCATCAGCTGTACTCGACCCCCAGCGCCAACTTGGAATGACCGCTCCACCGCGATTTCGTGGCACCGCAAACCAAGGCCTTTCAGTCCACGCCCTCGAGACTTCATCTCATCAACAAACACCCTCGGTCGCCTGTCGGGTACGACATCGCCATAATTCTTTTTTGGGTTCTCGACTATGCCCTCCTCAACCTTTATATCTCGGAGTTGCTCTAGCTTGCCCGTGTCCAAAACTTCCAACTCAATATAGGCGAGCTGCTCTCCTTCGGCGCTCACCAGCACAAATCTTGGTTGAATCCCTGAATACGGGTCAAATGTTACTGAAACTTTTTCTACCTGACCTGTTTCTTTCTGTATAACCGTAGTTTCTCCAACTTTTGGGCCAAAGGGACTACGCTCAACATACTCAGTCAAAAACTCTGGTTGAATACCAGAAAGTAGATCAGCAGAGTCAGGTGCCAATACAGGACAGCCCTTATTGTGCCCGCCTAACTTTGGCCGAGAACAAAACAGACAAGCAGGTTCTGCTGTTTCTACAGTTTGACCGTAGTACTGGGAAATATCATAGCCACCTTCTCGCATGAGCAAACAATTTAAAGAAAATCTAACTGATGCATACGCAGTATGAACACGCCTCTATTGCGAGTGCCTAGAAATTAACTCTATCCTTAGAGGCTTTTTTCTACTCCAGCCGAGCCTGCCGCAAGCATATCCGCTACCATACTGGTTTCTAAAATTTCTGCTTCTACTTGTGCTCGTGGTCTGCCGTGCTTGAGCCTGCTTAACTGCCGAATCGCTTCCGCAACTTCTTTCTGCCTGTCGGTTGGTTTCGGCAGCGCGTACGTTGCCATATTAAATGGCTTCGATGCAGTCCCATTGAGCATCAGTTTAATAAAGCCGTTAAACCGTTCTACATTCACTAAATCAAACTCGTTAAACGTCGGACTCATTTCTTTGGCAATACTCTCGGCATCTTCCACACCGATACGGAAAGCCACCATAGTACCTGCGTTACCAAATACTGCGTCCCGCAAAGACTTACTCCCCGCGCCTTGCGCTCCTGCACCTTGCTCTAACTGTGCCAAATATTGGTGCGCAATAATTAAGTTTAAGCGATACTTTCGAGCTTCGGACAAAATTGAATCAAAGGCATCGGTAATAAAGTTTTGGAATTCGTCGACGTACAAATAAAAATCTTTGCGTTCTCCTTCTCGCATATCTGCCCGAGATAAAGCCGCCATTTGCAACTTCGATACAATAATCAGCCCCAACAACTTGGCGTTCATCTCCCCTACTTTTCCTTTAGACAAATTAACCAGCAAAATTTTGCCTTCGTCCATAATACTCCGGAAATTAAAGGAGCTGTGGGGTTGACCCACAATATTGCGCACCATGCTATTTTCTACAAAGCGCCCCACTTTGGAAACCAAATAGCCCAGCATTTCACTCTTATGGAAGTCACTCGTCTTGGCCATTTCTTTTTCCCAAAATGCGCGCACGAGTGGGTCTTGTACTTTGCTCACTTTGTACTTCTGAAATTCCATGTCCGTAAAAATCCGAGGAATGTCTACCAGCGTCCCTGGATGCTCTTCGTCGGCCATAAGAGTCAACATGGCATTTCGCATGTTGTGTTCAAACATTGGCCCAAGCATCGCTGGGTCAGTCACCAACTTATAAAAAATGGAAATCATTTCTTGCACCGCAAAATCTTTTTGCGCTTCATTTGGTGCTTCGAGCATGTTAAGCCCTTGTGGCCGTTCGATATCCGAAGGATCAAAGAGCACCACATCTTCGGCGCGCTCTTTGGGAATGTGCGGCAAAATATCTTCAATAAAATCACCGTGCGGGTCAATAATGCACAAGCCTTCCCCGTTTTGAATATCCTGCACCGCCATGTTTTTCATGATCTCGGTTTTACCTACACCAGTTCGACCAATAATATACATGTGGCGACGGCGGTCGTCTCGTTCCATAAATACTTTGGTCTCTTGTCCGCGATATTCATTCTTCCCCAACAAAAGCCCTTGCGTAGGCAAGTTTATTGGGGCTGGAGCTTTTTTCGAGACAAGCCACTTAATGTTGGGCGTCTCCAAATAACCACTTGGTAAATGCCACAAGCTGGTGAGTTCTTCGGTATTTAAAATCACTTCTCCAAAGAAAGAGCCACGAAAGATGCGGAAGATGTAATCCCGCATAATATCTCGATGCGCTCGGCCACTACTTTTCAGCGCATTAAAGGGAGGCATGTTGAACTGCAGGAACGCAGCCTGAATATTGGACAAGTGTACTTTTGCATTCCCCGAAATAGTAGACGCAGTGACAATCCGAATATTGGTTTTGTACCCTGGCCTGCTCGCCTTTTCTTCCAACCGCTTCACAATTTCCTGCTGCATTGGAGTCAGATGAATTGGCTGGCTGTGTCCAGACAAATCTTTTTTATCTTCCCCCTCACTCTTCCCGCTCACCGCCCGAGACATACCACGAGCCACCTCTCCCAAAAATTTACTGAATTTGTCTTGGGTGACTGTATCAGGATTTTTTCCTTGTTGGATTTCTAACGCAATTTTCCTTGGTTGCTTTTGCCAATCCGTCCCTGCTGGCAACACCACAAACTGCACCGCAGCCCCTTCACCTTCCTGCAATTTACTCATGGCATTGGTTACTGCATTGAGCGGATCACTCTCCATATTTTTGTAAGTTCGGAGTGGGTAAAAATATGGTTTTTGTAGTTGTAATTCTGCGACTGCTGTTTCTGCATTCTCTGGAAATGGGTTATAGATAGGTACTTCATCTATAAACGCATGGGGGTACTGCGCGTGGATCTGCTTTTCAACTAAATCTCGCAAGCTCACTGGACAGTTAATATAAAAGCTAATTTTTTTATCGGTACACGCAATCTCAAAAGAAACATAGTCACGACTCGTCAAAAAGCCGCTACTCTTCCCCACGGAAGATAGTGCCGTAAACAGCTGCTCGCCAATAGCTATGGTATTCTTACGCTCATCTGCGCTCGTATTTCGTGCTTCGTCTGGTTTCGTCTCTTTCGGCATTTGCACTTCCAAGAACACCCATTCCGCGGTTCGAGGAGCAACCACCTTGGTGTTATACACATGATGTTTCGCGTAGTAAAAGAACAACGCAAAAAACAACCCTACAAGGCCAATCAGTACGAGAAGTGTAATAGTAAAGATATCCATTGTTTTGTTTTCGTTTTAGAACACGCGACCCCATACGGGACTACTCGTGCAAGCGCTTTAACAGCTCCACAATGCTCCACGGGGTCTTAATCACCAACTGCAACAACATAGTCACCCGCTTGGTTGGTGCAGCGGCAAGAAATGTAGCTCGATCGGACTGACTCGGGAACACCTGCGCCACCAACTGTGCTTTTTCTTCGTCTGGTTGCGCGATAGGCGCAGCGCTTACCACCGAACCATTCAGAGCAGCTCGTACCTCTGTCACATCTGGGGTACCAGTTGCCTCGGCAGCCTCTCGCACTTCTCCACCCGCTCGTTCTGCAGCGCCCACCACTTCTGGAGCAGGCCCCATCTCGGGGAGCACCCGCGCTTCTGGGGTTACGAGTCGCTCTGTTGCTGGTTTCATCATAAAAAAACTGGAATAGTTATCATTAGTATGACAAAAATTCCAGTTTAAAGCAAAAATATGTGCTACACAGAATTAGACTGAGTCGTAATCGTGAATGTTTAACTGCGCTTCTACTTGTTTGATAGTTTCAATAACCACAGCCACCACAATCAGTAAGCTCGTACCGCCCAAAGTCAAAGCTTGAATACCAGTAATCTTCTGCAAGATAAATGGCAAGATCGCAATCAAACCAAGAAATGTTGCCCCTGGCAAGGTAATGCGGTTCAAAACCTTGTACAAATAGTCAGCAGTTTGTTTCCCTGGACGGAGTCCTGGAACAAATCCACCGTTCTTTTGTACATTTTCTGCAATCTCATCTGGGTTAAAGACCACTGCAGTGTAAAAGTACGTAAACACCACCACAAGCAAGAAATACGCAATGCCGTAGTACATGTTCTGGTTATTGAGCACGTCGATAACTTTTTGAGCAAAGTTAGCGATCGCTGGGGTTCGTGCATTAATAAAGAACTGTGCAATCAAGGTTGGAAACACCAACATGGATACCGCAAAGATAATTGGGATAACCCCTGCTTGGTTCAAGCGTAGTGGTAAGTGTGAATTCACACCACCGTAGACCTTATCGCCACGAACTTTTCTGGCGTAAGACACTTGGATATTGCGCTGTGCTTCGGTAATCAGAATAATACCAGCAATCACCAGCAAACCAATAGCTGCATATCCCAAGAACATTGGTAAGTTGCTCGAATCGTAGAAGCTGGCAATCGACTGAGCGCTAAATGGCAAACGAGCCACAATACCCGCAAAGATTACCAAGCTTACTCCGTTACCAATCCCGAACTCTGTAATAATTTCGCCAATCCACATAACCAGCAAACTGCCTGCGGTAACCGCCAGCAAGACGAGCATCCATTGGTAGGAAGTAAAGCTCGTCAGCAAGCCACCACCAGCTTGGCTTTGTAGAATACGAATAGTACCAAACCCCTGTAAAATAGCGAGTGGGATAGTTAGATAGCGCATGTACATGTTGAGCTTCAACCGGCCAGCTTCGCCACCTTCTTTTTGCAATTCTCCCCATGAAGGGATAATAACCGTCAACAATTGGACAATGATGGACGCAGTAATAAACGGACCAACACCAAGCATCGCAATAGAAAAGTTGGTCAAACCACCACCAGCAAACAAATCCAACAACCCCAAGAACTGGTTTTGTTCAAACACGCCTCGAAGCGCAGACGCGTCCACACCCGGAATAGGGATATGTGCCAAAATACGGGTCACCAACAAAAGGCCAGCAATCCACAGAATGCGCATCCGTAAGTCTTTTGTTTTCCAAATAAGAGAAAGTTTGTTCATAAAATTGCACTAAAAACACTAATTGCACGGATCGGCGAAACTCTTTACATACGTAGTATAAACGAAAGTAAGGAAAATCGACAATCCGTGCATTGGGAGGACTACAAGGTTGTTCCGCCAGCAGCTACAACTGCCTTTTTTACTGTTTCGGAAGCTGGGACATTCAGTGCAAACTGCACCGCAATCGTAGCAATACCAACTACTTTCACTTTCGTTGTATTAGCCGCTACGAGCTTGTGCTGTTTCAAAACTGCGAGTGTCACTTCACCACCAGATGGCATTTTAGCTATAAGCTTATCCAGACGAACAGTCTGTGCTTTGTTAGCAAGGCTGGAAAAACCACGGTTCTTTGGCAACTGGCGAATAAGTGGCTGTCTACCACCTTCAAAACCTGCTGGCATTTTGCTATGACCAGTACGTGCTGTCTGACCTTTTCCACCACGAGTGGAGTACGTGCCATGACCAGAACCCAAACCACGGCCAACCACTTTTCTGCGATGAGTGGATTTTGGATGCTTGCGAATTGTGTGAAGTTGTAACATAAACTAGTTGTTCAAAATTAAATAAAATTTTCCATAATTGATTTTAGAGTGATTGCATTCAAATTTTAGGCAAATGTGTGCAACCTTGGTCAATTCTGGTCAACAATTTTATTTGCGCAATGCTGCAAGAGCCTCTTTGCTTTTCATAAGCCGGAACGCTGCGAACACTGCTTTAATATTATTCACTTTGTTTGAGCTACCCAACATTTTGCTCATCATATTTTTAATACCGGCCATTTCTGCTACCTGACGGATAGCACCACCAGCAATCACACCAGTACCAGGCTTTGCAGGACGAAGCAACAGTTTGCTCGACTTGTACTTGATGCTCATTTCGTGAGGAATGGTACCGTTTACCAAAGGCAATGTCACCATGTTCTTCTTCGCTTGGTTCACTGCTTTGTTTACGCTTTCGGCAACATCACGTCCTTTGCGCAAACCCATACCAATTCGTCCTTTGCGGTCACCAATAACCACCAAAGCGCGAAAGCGCATGCGCTTACCACCGGCTACTACACGGGTCACACGGCTGACTTCAACCACTTTCTGGTCAAACTCAGATTGGCGATCTGCACCAGGCCCTGTTTTTTTTGCTCGTCGTTCCATAAAATTAGTAACTTAGAAATTTAGTACTGAGTAATTAGATTTATAACACTGTGGAGGAGTATTGCATGATACTAATTACTCCTTACCGCTTACTTTCTAGAATATAAGCCCCGCTTCTCGTGCAGCCTCGGCTAATGCTTTCACACGCCCATGGTACTGGTACCCACCTCTGTCGAACACAACAGTTGTAATCCCAGCCTTGGTTGCTCGCTCTGCAATTACCTTGCCAAGCTGTGTTGATTTTTCAGTCTTGGTTCCCGTAATGCCAACAGTGCTCGATGCTGCAGCCAAAGTCTTACCAGTCACGTCATCGATAACTTGAGCATAGATGTGCTTATCGCTTCGAAACACAGCGAGACGAGGTCGCTCAGCCGTACCAAACACACGGCTACGGATGCGAGCGCGACGACGGTTGCGACGTTGATGAATAGATGATAATCGTGTATCTGACATAAAATTAGTTCTTAGTAACTAGTTCTGAGTGCTTAGTCTATGAACTAAGTACTGAGCACTGAGTACTATATTACTTACCTACTGCTTTAACTACTTTTCCAGCTTTACGCAAAATGGTTTCGTCGCTGTACTTAATCCCCTTACCCTTGTATGGTTCAGGTTTCTTTAGTTCACGAACGTTTGCGGCAAATTGGCCAACCAGTTGTTTATCTGCACCCTTAATAGAAATAACATTTTTTTCTACCACCACTTCCAGTTCGGCTGGTATTGGTACATCGATTGGGTGAGAAAAACCGAGCTGCAAGTTCAGATTTTTGCCTACAACAGCAACTTTAAAACCAACTCCGTTGACTTCAAGCTTTTTCTCAAATCCTTCAGTAACCCCACTGACCAAGTTCTGGACTAATGAACGGAACAAACCCCACAACGCACGTTGCTGTTTATTTGTCTCGTGAGGTACACTCACCAAAATCTCCCCTGCGCCAACTTCTACTTGCACGACAGGATGCACTGGCAAAGACAAGGTGCCCTTTGGTCCTTTTACGGTGAGTACACCATTGGCAAGTTCAGCGGTGACGCCGCTTGGTACTACTACTGGTTTTTTTCCAATTCTTGACATAAAAAGTATTTAACTTCTAGGTTCTAGCTTCTAGGTGCTAGGCTCTGGAGAAACTGAATTTCTCTAGAAGCTAGCTCCTAACAGCTAAAAGCTGTTTACTTACCAAACTTGGCAAATTACTTCCCCACCGACCTTTGCTTTCCGTGCTTGTGCATCGGTCATCAAACCTTGTGAGGTAGAGACTACCGTAATACCATACCCGCTCGAGGTTCGTGGAATACGTGTAGCAGAAAGATAAATCCGTTGTCCTGGTTTGCTAATTCGTTTGAGATCCGTAAGTACAGACGCATCGTCTTTGTACTTTAATTGGATTTGAATTAGCTTTTTTGCTTCACCCACAACTTGCACGCCACCAATATACCCAGTAGCGAGTAAAAGGTCTGCCAAGCTTTTCTTAAGCTTGGAATACGGCACAACTGTTTGCACCTGTTTGGCGCGCACAGCGTTGCGGATACGAGTTAACATGTCAGCGATAGAGTCAGTAACCATAAATGTGGATAAAATATAGGAATTAAGAACTTGAATTAAGCGTGTGGACTTAGACGCAAGCCTTATTTCCCGCTTACGTATTTACCAGCTTGCCTTTACGACCCCAGGGATTTCTCCGCGAGAGGCAAGTTCTCGGAAACAGATACGACATAACTTGAAGTCACGCATGTATGCTGCTTTTCGACCGCACTTCCAGCAGCGTCGGATAACGCGAGTTGGATATTTGGGCTTAACCAGACTTCTGTTTGCTTTAGCAATATGAGCTTTAGTAGCCATAAAAAGTTAGTACTGAGTGCATAGTGCCTAGTGCATAGGATTCAGTCATGCGATTGACTCAACTCTAAGCACTAAGTACTAAGCACTGCATTTAGTTATTCAGTAGCAAAAGGAAAACGAAAATGTTTCAGTATCGCACGAGCCACATCATCTCTTCCCGCGGTAGTTACAATGGAGATCTCCATTCCAAAGGTGTGCTCAAGCGCATCATTCGAAACCTCTGGAAACACCAAGTGTTCACGCAGACCCAAGTGATAGCTTCCACGACCATCGAAGCCATTTGCCTTTACTCCGCGAAAGTCACGAACGCGAGGCAACGAAACATTGATCAGCTTATCGAGAAAACTGTACATCCGGTCACCGCGCAAAGTTACTTTCACACCAACTACCTGACCTTCACGCAGCTTAAATCCTGCAACTGACTTCTTTGCCAAGGATTTGATTGGTTGCTGACCAGTAATCTTGCGTAAGTCTTCCACAACCATGTCGATAACTTTTGCGTCTCGACCAATCTTCCCTACACCAACGTTAATCACAATCTTTTCGATGTGTGGGATACTCATTGGGTTGGTGTACCCAAATTCCTTCGCCACTGCAGGTGAGACAGTCTTATTAAATTGTTCGCGTAATCTTTCCATAAAATAAATGTAGAATGTTACATGCTATGCGCGAAATGAGAAGTGCAATATTGGTTGCATTCAGCATTTTGCATTCAGCACTTCTCTATACTGCTTTTCCTGTCTTTCGTGCTATTCGCTGTCTAGAACCATTTTCTAGGATTGTGTACCCAACGCGAGTTGGATTTCCAGAAGCTGGGTCAATAAGCTGAACCTTACCTACCGGAAGCGGTGCAGGAGCACTGACTTTTGTTCCAGGCTGGCCAGCTTTTTTGCTGCGTTCGAAGCGTGTGTGAATGTTAACATTCTCCACGACTACTTTTGCAGTCTTGCTGTCCACGGAAACAATCTTGCCAGTCTTCCCTTTGTCTTTACCAGACAAAACTTTGACTGTGTCACCTTTCTTAATTTTCATCTTCATAGACATAGCGTTAAAAGATCATTACGTTCTTAGAGTGTGTACGTTGGGTTACAAAACTTCTGGTGCTAAAGAAACAATTTTTGCAAACCCTTTTTCTCGAAGCTCACGAGCAACTGGTCCAAAGATACGTGTCCCGCGAGGGTCAACGCTATCTTTGTTTACCAAAACGACTGCGTTTTCATCGAACCGGATGTAGGAACCGTCATCGCGTCGGACTTCCTTGCGAGTTCTAACAATCACACCGTACACCTTATCCCCTTTTTTCACCGCTCCACCAGGAGAAACTTGGCGAACTGAGCCAGAGATAATATCGCCCAATCGTGCGAATCTGCGTCCGTTCTTACCGTTGACTGAGAACACATTCACCAATTTGGCGCCGGTATTGTCTGCAACTTTTACTAATGATCGTACTTGTAACATAAAAGTAGAGTGAGGCTCTTTTTAAGCTTTGTTAATAACCTTAAAGCGTTTATCTTTGCTAATCGGACGGCACGCAGCGATTTGCACAGCGTCACCTACGGCAAAGGTGTCGACATCCACATGCGCTTTATACCGTTTGGTCACAGTATAGGCTTTGTGGTATTTAGCGTGGCGTCGGGAAGTTTTCACTTCGACTACCACTGTTTGTGGTGTCTTGGCGGAAACTACTGTTCCCGAGAACACCTGCGGTGAAGTTTTTTCAGTACGTTCCATACAATTAGAATTAGCCTAGGAAATAAAATTAGCGAGTATGAAGAGTGGTCAATATTCGAGCAATGGTCACACGAATGACTCGTGCTTGGCGGACATTTTTTACTTGTCCCATGCGAAGCTTGGTGCGCAACTCTTGCAACTCAGTCTTGAGTTTGGAAAGCTCTTGCGCGAGCTCTGCATCAGTCTTTGACTCAATTTCTTTCGTCTTCATAAAGAATTACTTAATAAGGAATTTAGTCTTTACTGGTAACTTGTGAGCAGCGAGTCGCATAGCTTCTCGGGCTTGTTCTACAGTTACCCCGTCCATTTCAAACAAAATCTTGCCAGTCTTTACCACTGCTACAAAATGGTCTACGCCACCTTTACCACCACCCATCACGGATTCGTTACCGTGGTTGGTAATTGGCTTATCAGGGAACATGCGGATCCAGATCTTACCACCACGTTGTACGTAGCGAGTCATCGCTCGACGTGCTGCTTCAATCTGTCGGGCGGTTACCCAACCAGATTCTTGGCTCTTCAGTGCAAACTGCCCAAAAGAAATATCGTTGCCGGCGGTAGAACTGCCACGGATTGGTCCTCTGTGGTGCTTTCTATGTTTTAACTTTTTCGGTAATAACATACGTGTGTCGCTAAATAGCTCTTAAATTAGGAAGCCACTGCTTCAGTCTTTGCGGTTACTGCACCTTTCTTAGCAAATATATCACCGCGGTAAATCCAAACCTTTACGCCAATAGTACCGTACGTGGTGTACGCGGTGCTTCGTGCAAAGTCAATGTCGCTGCGGAGTGTATGCAGTGGGATTTTACCTGCAGACAAGTGCTCTGTACGAGCAATTTCTGCACCGTTCAAACGGCCACCAATTGCTACTTTTACTCCACGAGCTCCCCCGTTCATCACCTGCTCGATCGATTGCTTCATTAACTTTCTGAATGCAACACGCTTTTCGATTTGTTCGACGATACCGTTTGCAATCACTTGTGCTTGCAAGTTTATATCGCGAATCTCTTCGATATTGATGCGTACTTCAGTTTTAATATTCAGCTTCTTGAGCAGTTTCTTTTTGAGCTCTTCAATACCAGCGCCACCCTTGCCAATAATGATACCAGGCTTTGTGGTCTTAATAATGACGCTCAAAATTCCTGCGCTGCTTCGTTCGATGTCTATGCGAACCAATCCTGCGCGACGAAGCGCGTGTTCAAGAAAGGAGCGGATAGAAACATCTTCGCGAAGATATTCAGCGAACCGACCAGCGGAAAACCATTTGGATTTCCAGGTGTCAGTAATCTGCAAGCGAAGTGATGTTGGATTTGCTTTGTGACCCATAAAATTAGTTAAATGTGTATCAAGTGTATAAAGTTATACTTTATGAACTTTCAACTTTATGAACTTTATAAACTAAATTACTCTCCAGATTTGCGGTTAAACAATCGACGTTTCTGCTGCACCTTGCTCGCTTTCAGTACTTGTCCAGACTTTGGAGCTTCAGGGATTTTCGCATCTTGCGAAATAATTTCTGCTGTTTCTGGAGTAGTCTGTTTTGGCTCTGCAGTCTTTGCCCGCTTCAGTAATCCGCGGAATCTGCTTGGAGCAGCACCAGGGGTTGCTTTGGAAACGAGGGTAACGTGCAAGTGAGACATGCGTCGATTGAGTGGAGAAGCACTTCCTCGAGCGCGTGGCATGAATCGCTTCATGACGGAAGCTGCATCGCAGGTAATGCTCGAAATGTGCAACCCAGCAGCATCAAGAGAAAAGTTGTGCTCAGCATTTGCTATCGCAGACTGGATCAGCTTGCTTACAATCGATGCACCTTTTTTGTTGGTGAACATGAGCTGTACCAATGCGTCTTGTGCTCGCATACGGCGTACCATATTGGCTACTAAACGCAACTTACGAGGAGCAATGCGAATGTTTCGAGCATGCGCAACCACTGTAGTCTCTGTATTCTTTTGTGTAGTCTTGTCTGCCATATATATAAGGGTGGAGGATAGAGATTAGAGGATAGAGATTAGAAGGAAGCATTTCTGCATTTCCTACAACCTACAACCTATAAGCTATACCCTACTATATTATTTCTTTGCTGGAGCCTTTGCTGCTTGAAGCTTGCTCTTTTCAGCTGCTGCTGCAGCTGCTTCTTGCTCTTTTGCCATCTTACCACCATGACGGAAGAATTTACGGGTGAGGGCAAATTCACCAAGCTTGTGTCCAACCATGTTCTCAGTAACGTACACTTCGATAAATGTTTTACCGTTATGCACCATGAACGTGAGACCAACCATTTCTGGGGAGATTGCACTATCACGAGACCAAGTCTTGATCTTGTCACCGCGCTTGCTCGCTGCTACTTTCTTAAGCAGCTTTTCGTCTATGAACGGTCCTTTTTTTAAACTTCTTGACATAATTAGGGTAGAGGGTAGAGGGTAGAGGGTAGAGAACAGCATTTCTGCATCTCCTACAACCTACAACCTACAACCTGATATATTACTTCTTCGGTCTGCGCTTGATAATTAAACTCTTGCTCCCCTTCTTCTTGTCTCGGGTCTTCACGCCAAGTGCATGTCTTCCCCAAGGAGTCTTTGGATATTTCAAACCAATTGGGTTCTGTCCTTCACCACCACCATGTGGGTGATCTACAGGGTTCATAACCTTACCACGAACGCTTGGTCTCCAACCCATGTGTCGGCGGCGTCCTGCTTTACCCAACCGAACGTTCATCCAGTCAGAGTTAGAAATTTCACCAACGGTTGCTGCACATGCTTCGCGAACCTTGCGGATTTCGCCACTTGGAAGCTTCAACAGTGCGAAGCCAGCTTCTATAGTTTGCAAAATTGCATAGTTACCAGCGCTGCGAGCCACTGTACCGCCGTGTCCAGGAACAATTTCGATGTCGTGGATCAGGGTACCAACAGGAATAGAGCTGATTGGCAGTCTGTTACCAGGAGTGATTTCGGCCCCGGCAGAGAACATAATCTTCTGTCCAACCTTGAGTCCTTGTGGAGCCAACATGTATCGCTTTACACCATCTGCGTATGCAACCAGTGCGATAAATGCAGTGCGGTTTGGGTCATACTCGAGGCTTTTGACGGTACCAGGAATGTCTCGTCGGTCGGCTCTGGAAAAGTCTACCAAACGAACTTTGTTTCGAGCACCACCACCGCGATGTCTCACGGTAATTTTTCCACTGTTGTTTCTACCTGCTTTTACCGATTGGCTTACAATCAACCGTTTGGTTGGTTTTGCGCCTTTGGTCAAAGCAGAGAAATCGGTAACGCTTGCAAAACGTCTTCCTGCTGTGGTTGGTTTGTAATTCTTTACTGCCATAAAAAATAAATTCTTAGTACTTAGTTCTTAGTACTTAGTGTGTCACTCGAGTGACTGAGCACTACGCACTATGCACTTTCGCCATCGGCGAACTTTATGCTGCTTCTAATACTTCTGGTTTCTTGGAATCTTTGGTAAGGGTAACAATTGCTTTCTTGAATGCCTTCGTCTTACCAACCGTCTTACCATATCTGCGTACTTTACCATCCATGCGGATTGTGTTCACGCCTGCAACGGTAATACCGTAGAGAGCTTCTAAGTGACGGCGGATTTGGAGTTTGGTAGCTTTTACATCAACAGTAAACACGTACTTGTTCTGGCTGTTTGCTGCGACTGCTTTTTCAGACAAACGTGGCTGCCGAATGAGCGAGCGCTCTGACGGAGCAATCACCGATCTGCCGCTCCCTTTCGATTTGTTGCTTGTTGTTGCCATAAAATTAGTTAAAAGTTCATCGAGTGTACACGGTTTGTAAATTCAATCATGAGAACTGTATACACTGTACAAACTGCTTATACTGCTTTCTCTTTCTTCTCGGTGCGAACAAATGTCTTCAAGAGGACTGGCAATGCATCTTTCAAGATAATCACATTGTCTGCCTTCAAGACTTCTACAATGTTCAGAGTGCTAGCAGAAATTGGAGTGCAGAGTGGCAAGTTGCGAGAAGCTCTTACAATACCTTTGTGTCCGGAGGAAGCAATGAGCAAGTACTTTTTGCCAAAGTCTGATACTTGAGTACCAAAATCTTTGAACATTTGTGCAACTAGCTTTGTCTTGTTTTCTGGTAAGACAACATTGTCTACTACGTACAAGCGGTTAGCCATGACTTTGTCGGACAAGGACATTGCTAAGGCTTTGACTTTCGCCTTCTTGTTGAGCTTGCGTTCCCAGTTGCGTTCTGTGGAAGGACCGAAGGTCACACCACCGTGTCGCCAGAGTGGAGAACGCGTAGAACCAGCACGAGCACGGCCAGTTCCTTTTTGCTTCCAAGGCTTCTTACCACCACCGCTCACCATACCGCGAGTCTTAGTGTTTGCAAGACCAACACGAGAGTTGGACAACTGGATGCGTGCTGCTTCTGCCATTAAATGTTGGTCAGGAGCAACAGAGAACAAGGTATCTGGTAGCTCTACGTCTCCAACAACAGCACCTTTTTGATTATATACAGAAACTTTCATAAAAATAGTTCGTAAAGTTTATAAGGTATTCAGTGTGTGTAGGGGTTATTCACCTCGCTACAGACACTATGTCACTGAGTCTACTTTTTCTTCTTCTCTTCCTTTACTTCTACTGGTTTGCCAACTGGTTTGACTTTACCAGTGGAGACTATCTTTAGCATTCCATTGCGAGCACCAGGGACAGCACCTTTAAGCGCAAGTAACCCACGAGCTGGATCAACACTAACCACTTGCAAGTTCTTTACCGTTACTTGGGTGGTACCCATGTGACCTGCCATACGGAGACCTTTGCGAACGTGCTGTGGAAACCGTTGTCCAATGCTACCAACGCTACGTGGTCGGTTGTGACCGTGGCTTGCTGGGAACCCAGCAAATCCGTGACGTTTGATTGCACCAGCGAACCCTCGGCCCTTCATGGTACCGACACAGTTCACGAGTTCACCAACTTGGAATGTAGAAAGATCTAATGTTTGCCCCACGCTGTAGCTGGAAGCATCTTGCACAGGAAACTCTACCAATTTACCTACTTTAGCTTCCTTGATGTGCCCCTTTACCGCTTTGCTGTGATTTCGAGTACCAGCAATCGAGGACTTTACGCCAATCTGGACTGCTTCGTACTTTTCTTTCCCAGCCTTGGTTTTGACTTGGGTAACAACCACTGGGGTTGCTTGAACAATAGTAACTGGAACAACTTCTCCACTTTCTAGGAAATGCTGCGTCATGTTCAGTTTCTTACCTACTATGAAGTTCATATATATGATGCTCTCTTTTCTGCATTGATTTCAGGAGCCCCACTGGTGAGAGTGAGATGAAATATACAGTTACTAAAACTAACTAAATAAAAAGATGGGCAACGCCCACCAAAACAATTAGGAATAAACCCAAATATTTTGGTAGGTGGTTATCCCGACGGTTAATCGGGAACACATCTACATTGTGAATGCATTATCCACGAATATACAGCTTCTACAAACAGCAGAGCAAGCTCTGATATCTGTAAAATCTGCGTATTCGTGGATTATGGAGATTAGGACATCTTAATCTCTACATCTACCCCAGCTGGCAAGTTTAAGTTCGTAAGAGCGTCAACTGTCTTTGGGTTAGCGTCGAGAATATCGATAAGGCGTTTGTGCGTGCGCATTTCAAACTGTTCGCGAGAATCTTTGTGCACGAAAGTCGACTTAAGCACGGTGTAGCGCTTGCGATCTGTTGGCAATGGCAATGGGCCATGAACAGACGCACCGCTGCGCTTAGCTGTATCTACAATCTGACGTGCAGATTGGTCAATAAGCTTGCTGTCGTATGCACGAATTTTAATGCGAATTCGGGTTTTAGCCGATTGTGCCTTATCCATTTGACAAAAGTCCTATAAAAATATGAGATCAATTGCAGAATTTCTGCGCTTTTAAGCTTAAATAAGCTTAAAAATGACCGTGTGTGAATGGCTTTAATATCTATTAAAACCTTCTGGCTAATTCTAGCGGAAACTAAAAAAACTGTCAACAACTAAAAGTGATTTTCTGTTAAATATTGACAATTTACCTAAAATATGTCACAATGCTGGTGTACGGATAGCCCTTTCCCAACCCGATCCTTTCTTTGTATGCAGTCGGCTAAGCGTGTCCAAGTGGATACGTTCTAGTGTCGCGGGGGTCACTCCCCACCCACAAGCGGCAAAACACTCGTTTTACCGCAAACTATACCGCAGGGCCGCGCTTCAGCCACCCTGCATACAAAGGAAACACCATGAAACAAAAGAAACTTAGTAACAAAGCAGTCATTTTTCTTTGTACACTAGCCATTAGCGGGCTCTTCGGAGTCGCGGCATTACTAGACGCAATGCAAAGCGAAAACCCTCGCCATATCATCGAGGGAGATAACAAAATTTTCTGCGAGGAGCTTTACTATGGCGTAACAAGTGACGATACAAAGTTCCAAATTTGCTTGCCGAAAGAAAAGACGAGCTTCCGAGACTCAATCGTTCTCTTAAATGGAAAGCGAACGAACACTCTGAATGGAGCACGTCTCCGCGATGGGGGCACAACGACCATTTACACAGAGGCTGGAAATTTTTTCTTCCCAGACCCTGATTATGACCCAAGGATGCCTTGGGAAAATGGGCCAAAACCTGAGGTGAAAGCCTCGTTCAACGATAAACCACTCCTTGAGTGGCACAAAAAATAAAACAACAAGAACAAGAAACAGGAGTATTTATGAAAACTGGTGCATGGATTGTGACGCAAGCTCCCATTGATTCGTTCAATGGGTTTGTGGACGCAGGATCGGAGGGGATAATAATTTCAGTGGTAGGTAATACCGTTGAAATCCTCTTTGAGGGTTTCCCGCAAGGGTGTACCCACAAAACCGGGATAGGTGGCATTAAAGATGCCATCTGGAGAAAATAGCAGGAGGAGAAAGTAAAAAACGAAGCCGCAGAGTGAATCAAATCACTTCTGCGGCTTTTCTATTTCTAAAGCATATGGCAATTGAACTAAGTCGACCCAACTCAAAACTCCTTAAAT
>CAZTCH010000002.1:80744-99447 GCA_964612745.1 uncultured Candidatus Saccharibacteria bacterium
TCGGTCGTAATTTAGACGGCCGTCTACTTTACGACCATGACACTTGCAAGCCTTTCTGAAAAGATATCGGTCAGTGTGCGAACGCGCACTGACCGATACAAACTATTTGGGACATGCGCTACCACTGGATATGCAAACTTTGCATTGCGGCTTTTAATTCGCTATACAAAACTTCATCGTTTGCATAATAATAATGCAAGCAGTGCTGCTGCTTGGGCAACCCCCTAATATTTGGGCCTAATCCTCGTAGCGACATCGGGTAGAAGTTGTAATAGCACACACCACTACTTAGATTGGACGGGTTAGTAATTGCACTAAATGCTGCTAACTGCGCCTCTACCCGCTCAATCAATTTCTTATTTGTTACGAAGATAACCCCATCGTACTTTACTTTATTTCTTTGGCTAGCAGTACAAGAGAGATATTGGCTCCACAGTTCTGGTGATTTCTGTTTATACCAAATCTCATATGCCAATAAATCAAACGACTGCGTGTCTGAATCCGGCACCGCTAGAGTAAAACGCACAGTATTATCCTTTAACTGAGTTTCTATAGTGTCCAAAAGCGACAAGAAAGAAGCAACGGCGCCAGCGGGGAAATTGACCAGTAGCCTTACCTCCATAAGTATCCTCCTTTAGGTATATATGGTTAAAGGGTGAAATACCCCGTTTGGTTTTGCCATATCCTACCACATTCCGTTACCATGGTCACCTTCGTAACGGCCAGCATAAGTAATGGCACTAAAATGCCTAGCCCTAAGCCAAAAACCTGTAGGACCTAATTGTGACGGCCGTCACAATTAGGTCCTACACACCAAACGCAAACAAAACAAAAGAGCCTTGCGAAATCGCAAGGCTCTTTATCTCTCAAAAACTAGTAGCCAGAAGCTAAAAGCTTATCTTGGTAGTCTGTAAAGACTACTTGAGGATTTTTACTACAACACCAGCACCTACGGTACGGCCAGCTCCCAACTTCCCCAAGGCTACGTCGGGCGCAGTCGCGGATGGAATCGTAAGATTACTTAAGAATCTTTACCACCACACCAGCACCAACCGTTCGTCCGCCTTCTCTAATAGCGAATTTGCCTTTTTCTTCCAAAGCAACTGGGGTAATCAATTTAACGGTAACGGTAATGGTATCACCAGGCATAACCATTTCGGTACCTTCTGGCAAAGTTACTTCACCAGTCACGTCGGTTGTACGAACGTAGAACTGAGGCTTGTAACCTTTGAAGAATGGTGTGTGACGACCACCTTCATCTTTGGTCAAGATATATACTTCAGCGGAGAATTCAGTGTGAGGAGTAATAGAACCTGGCTTGGCCAAAACCTGACCACGTTCTACTTCTTCTTTCTTGATACCGCGGAGCAACAAACCTGCGTTGTCACCAGCCATACCCTTGTCCAACTGCTTGTTGAACATTTCGACACCGGTTACAACAGTCTTTGCAGTTGGTTTCAAACCAACAATTTCTGCTTCGTCGTTGATGTTTATAACACCACGTTCGATACGACCGGTTACCACAGTACCACGACCTTCAATAGTGAAGATGTCTTCGATTGGCATGAGGAAAGGTTGGTCGGTTGCGCGAGTTGGCTCAGGGATATATGTATCCAAAGCTTCAACAAGCTTCATGATTGCTGGTTCACCAAGTTCAGAAGTATCACCTTCCAAAGCTTTCAAAGCGGAACCACGGATTACAGGAATTTCTGCACCTGGGAATTCGTACTTCTTGAGCAGGTCGCGAATTTCTTCTTCTACCAAATCAAGGAGTTCTGCGTCCCCTACCATATCTACCTTGTTCATGAAAACAACGATGTATGGTACGCCTACCTGACGAGCAAGCAAGATGTGCTCGCGAGTCTGAGGCATAGGACCATCTGCAGCGGATACTACCAAAATAGCACCATCCATTTGAGCTGCACCGGTAATCATGTTCTTAATGTAGTCAGCGTGACCAGGACAGTCAACGTGAGCGTAGTGACGCTTTTCTGACTCATATTCTACGTGAGCGGTGTTGATGGTAATACCACGGGCTTTTTCTTCCGGAGCATTATCGATCTGGTCATAGGCGCGAGCCTTAGAGTGACCGGTCTTAGCTAAGACGGTCGTGATAGCCGCGGTCAATGTGGTTTTACCGTGGTCAACGTGACCAATGGTACCTACATTCACGTGTGGCTTGGAACGATCAAACTGTTCTGCCATGTGTGTATCCTTTTGCCGCTCGAGATATCCTCGCCCCTGCACCTGATGCATCTAGGTTCAGAGCCGAGGGACTCTCTTTTTCCCGAAAACTATTTGCAGGTAAAACCCTACAAAATCCTCGAGTCCAGAGCGAACTAATTAATTAATAGCGAGACAAAACAAACTGCATTACAGTTGCCTGTACGCACTCAAGATTATACCTAATAGCACTTTCGCTTGTCAAAGAATTATTGACTTTCCCCCGTATTTATAGTACACTATGCAAACTGAAATAGTTCAGTACTTGCTAAGGAGGCAAGCGATGAATCAAAAGAGGCTAAAGCAATTACGGATAGGCTTAGGCATAGTGCTAATAATTTTTACTACTGTGCCAGCCGCTCTCTTGGTAAATCCAATTCTTGGGTTGGTTCTGATGATAATTGGAATTCTTCTCATTTTTAGCGGGGACCCACCCCCACTGTTGTAGCACATAAAGGCACACAGCCGAGGCAAAAGAGTATTACTCTCTGCCTCGGCTTTTCCTATATCCCGTATTTCTATTTCGTCTGTTCCGTATTTCGTATTTCGTATTTCGTATTTTCTGCCCTCTGTCCTCCGCTTTTCTATTTCTTCTATTTCTTCTCACTCTTCTATTTCTTCTATTCTGTATTTCGTATTTCGGATTTTCTGCCGTCTGTCCTCGCCTTACTAATTCTTCTACTTCTTCTCACTCTTCTATTTCTTCTACTGCATTTCGTATTCTCTAACCCCTAACTCCTATGTCCTAACTCCTAGCTTCTAAATCTCCTCCGGTCCATCAAAATTAAAGCTCGGATCAATCACCTCTTCGCGCAAATCTTTTCCTGTTCTCGTAGTTGGCGCATGCACACGAGGTGGCTGCCCTGCTGCATACGGATGCCCAGCGCCCGCAAAAGGGTTACCCTTTGTCGCAAAGGGTAACCCTTTTGCAACCTGTTCCTCTTCCGACCAGTGTACTGCAGGGCTTGCCTGTAACTGCTCAGTAACCCGTGCTTCCAATATTTTCTGGTTAACTGCCTCGGGGTCCACAATAGGGTCAGCAGACACCACAGCGGCTTTCTGTGGCACAAGTCCTTTCATTTTCTGATACTCACCTACTGGCATAAGCACCAAGCGCACTTCGCCATCCGCATCCATAATAAACGCTTTCGCAGCCTCCCCTTCCAACAATTGCATTATTTCTTTAACTGTTTTCATACTATACAGATTTACAAATTACTTACGAATCTACGGATACCTACGAATCTACGGATGCCGGTCACGTCGCAGAATTCGCTTAGGGTTTAGTCGTTCACTTCTAAAGTTAATCAAAATGCCTAGCTCCAAATTAAGAATATCTAAATATCGTTTTATTTGGTCATAATCCGCCGCCATAAGATAGGCTTTTGACTTGAACTCTACCACCACCTTCTCTTCAATCAAGAAATCAACGATATTGCCCGTATCACCCACGCGCAATTCACGATGATACTGAATACTTTTTTCTTTTAACCTCTGTTCAAATAGATCTCCATATTGCTTTTCCCTACCAAATCTGCCGATCTCATTATGAACGGTAAACAAAATACCCTGTAATTCATAACTTAACTCACGATGGAGTAATTCCCGAACAGGCATATATTTCAGGCTTTTTATTTGTTGCCAATAGAATACACCGAACTACGAGACTACACAACTCAAAACCCCTCCGGCGCACCGGAGGGGTTTCTGTATTATCCGTAGGTATCCGTAGATTCGTAGTTGCCTATTGGCCCTTACGCACATTCACACCTGCACGAGATTCAATAATCTTCTGTGCAATGTTGTTTGGTACTTCTGCGTAGTGGTCAAATTCCATGCTGTAGCTTGCTTGACCTTGAGTCATACTGCGCAGCGCGGTTGCGTAGCCGAACATTTCGGACAACGGCACCATTGCGTCAATAATCTTCAAGTGCAAACGATCAGTCATTTCGTTGATCTGAGCGCGCTTGGAGTTTAGGTCACCAATCACATCACCCATGTTGGATTCTGGAGTGGTAACTTCCACTTTCATAACTGGCTCAAGGATAATTGGAGTAGCTTTCTTAATAGCGTCTTGCAATGCTTTGGAAGCAGCAATTTTGAACGCCATTTCAGAAGAGTCAACTTCGTGGTAGCTACCATCGTACACAGCAGCTTTGAAGTCTACCAATGGGTACCCAGCAATCACACCATTTGCAGCAGATTCCTGAATACCTTTGTCGATTGGCTTAATGTATTCTTTTGGAATAACACCACCAACGATTTCGTCCACGAACTCGTAGCCTTTACCACCTTCGAGTGGTTCGACACGCAAGTAGACGTGACCGTATTGTCCTTTACCGCCAGTCTGACGAATGTACTTGGATTCTGCAGTTGCAGTTGCTTTGATGGTTTCGCGGTAAGCTACTTCTGGTTTACCCACGTTTGCTTCTACCTTGAACTCACGCTTCATACGATCCACAATGATTTCCAAGTGAAGTTCACCCATACCAGCAATAATAGTCTGCTGAGTTTCTTCGTTGGTAGACACGCGGAAGGTTGGATCTTCTTCGGCAAGCTTGGACATAGCAATACCCATTTTTTCTTGGTCTGCTTTTGTCTTAGGCTCAATAGCCATGGAAATAACTGGCTCAGCGAATTTAATAGATTCAAGCTGGATTGGCTTGTCGAGGTCACACAAAGTATCACCAGTAAAGGTTGCCTTTGGTCCTACAAGCGCACAAATATCTCCAGCGAACACTTCTTTTACTTCGTCTCGTTCATCTGCCTTCATACGAACGATACGACCAACACGTTCTTTGTCGCCAGTGCGAGCATTGAGCACGTAGCTTCCTGCTTCTAGTTTCCCAGAATACACGCGGAAGAAACAAAGTCGTCCCACAAATGGGTCAGTTGCAATCTTGAACGCCAAAGCGGAAAACGGTTCATCATCGCTTGGGTTGCGCATAATGTCTTCACCAGTTTTCAGGTCATGACCTTTGACTGCACCTTTGTCGGTTGGGCTTGGCAAGAAGTTTACCACTGCGTCCAACATCATTTGCACAATAATACCGCGGTTGTCTCCACCAATAACAGGGAAGAAGTTACCAGAGCGGGTTGCTTTGCGAATGGTTGCCAAAAGTTCTAGCTCGGTGAGTTCTTCACCTGCCAAATACTTTTCCATTATTTCGTCGTCATATTCGACAACTTTTTCAATCAATTTGTGGCGCCATTCTTTTGCAAGTTCGAGCATGTCTGCAGGAACTTCGCCTACGGTGAACTCTTTGTCGGTGAACTCTTTGTAGGTATATGCTTTCATTTGTACCAAGTCCACAACACCGCAAATGTCTTTTTCAAACCCGATTGGGATTTGCACAGGCATTGCGTTTGGGTTCAAGCGCTTGTGGATAGATTCCAAAGACTTGTAGAAATCACCACCAGTTTGGTTGATTTTGTTGATAGAACAGACACGAGGCACACCGTATTTGTCTGCTTGGCGCCATACAGTTTCGGACTGTGGCTCTACACCCATCTTACCGTCGAACACAGTTACTGCACCGTCGAGTACGCGCAAAGAGCGCTCTACTTCTACGGTAAAGTCTACGTGTCCTGGGGTGTCGATGATGTTAATCTTGTACTTTTGGTCTGGAGCAAGCTTCACGTGCTGTGGAGTCCAGTAACAGGTAACCGCAGCGGAAGTAATGGTAATACCACGCTCACGCTCTTGTTCCATCCAGTCGGTCACAGTCGCACCATCGTGCACTGCACCAATTTTGTGGATCATACCAGTATTAAACAACACACCTTCTGTGGTAGTTGTTTTACCGGCGTCAATATGGGCAATAATACCAATATTGCGCGTTGCTTCTATGGGATATTCTCGGGCCATAAAATAGCTTGGAGCTTTAAAAGCTTTCTAGCTTTCTAGCTGTAAATTAATGTATTTGTCTTAACGAATTCGGATGCATATCTGTATTTATCTGTAGATCTGTTGCTATCCGTATTATCCGTAGGTATCTGCAGATTCGTATCCATCCTCAGATTCGTAGGTATCCGTAGATTCGTAGGTATCCGTAGATTCGTAGGATTATTTGCGTTTGCTGGTAAAGCGGGCGAAGTGAGCAAATGCTTTGTTTGCTTCGGCCATGCGGTGAGTGTCTTCGCGCTTCTTGAATGCGTTACCCAGCTTGTTGTATGCATCAATAATTTCTGCAGCCAACTTTTCTCCCATAGGAGCACCTTTGCGGGCGCGGGATGCAGTAATTAACCACTTCATACCAAGGGTGGTTTTGCGTGGTTCTTGAACTTCCATTGGGACTTGGTAGTTTGAGCCACCAATACGGCGACCTTTTACTTCCACCAATGGGGATACATTTTTCAATGCGAGTTCAAAAACTTGGCGACCATCGAGTGGCTTTTCGTCATTGTTCACATCTTTTTGTGCTGCCATTTTTTCGGTAACTACTTCAATAGCAGTATAAAAGATTTTTTGTGCAACAGTTTTCTTTCCTCGTTCCATTAAATAGTTAATGAACTTGGCATATTTAACGCTGTTGAACTTAGGATCAGCAGCCGGAATACGGCGCTCGTAACTTCGTGCTCGTCTTGGCATAGGAATTAGCTTATAGCTGTTACCTTATAGCTTATAGGATTTCTAAAAGTTATCCCGCTATAAGGTATAAGCTGCTTAAGATTTCTTAACTTTAGCTCCGTACTTAGATCGGCTGCGTTTTCGACCATCAACGCCTAGAGTATCTAGTTTACCGCGAACAATGTGGTAGCGCACACCTGGCAAATCTTTTACACGACCGCCACGGATAAGTACAACACTGTGTTCTTGCAAGTTATGACCAACACCAGGAATGTACGCGAGTACTTCCATACCGTTTGTCAGCTTGATTTTTGCAACTTTACGCAAAGCCGAGTTTGGCTTCTTTGGGGTGGTGGTATACACCTTCAAACACACGCCACGCATGAAAGGAGAACCTTTTGGCATGACTACTGGTTTGTTCTTGATCAAATTCACGCGGCGTTGCAATGCCGGAGACTTTGATTTGGCCTTCAAGGACTTGCGTCCTTTTCGTACCAATTGGTTGATTGTTGGCATTCACTTTCCATTTCGGATTACGAATTCTTGCATTACGCATTCTCCAATACGCTAATACGCAATTCGTAATACTTAATTGTTTTCTTCAAACAAAAAACCCTCGCAAGGGTTCTTGCGTTTCTTCACTGCCAGTACTCTCCAGAAACCTCTTGGAGTTAACTTCCTAGCAAATGAGACAAATTAATGAGTGATTCCTCTTGTACTTATAGTACAGAGGGGTTTCCTATTTATTTGTACCGAAATTATACCTATTTTTAAGCCAATTGGTCAATGTTGACCAAATGACTAAAATATTGTATAATATGTGAAATTGGTTGTCTTTCTTTGTGGCAAAGCCAAATCCTGCCTTTTCCACAAAGCGAGGCAAAATCCCCGCTTACCCAAGCACTTTGTGCGAAGGTTATATACCCTACAGTCGAGCTAGGACTTTAAACCAGCAAAAACCAAAATGAACCAGAAATGGCTGGGCTTGCTCCTGCTTGGAGGCGCCCTTATCGCTTACCGCCTGTTTTTTTAAACAGGTATGACCCAATTCGCTACTCAGCTAAAGCTGAGAAGCACAACAGGAGGAATCGAAATGGCAAAGTTTTTTTCCGCATCAAATAACGGCACCACCGCCATCATCAGCGAGACCGATGCTCTGATTTATGCTGCTATCAAAAAAGCGGGTGGTAAGCCAGGTATCAGCGTGTCCGTATTCACTTTCGTTGGCGCAGACAGTCCCATGTTGGAGTTTGCCACAGGGAAACACGAAGATATGCGTCGACTCATAGAGCTCGGCGGGCACACTGTCACCCCTGGCAACGAAAGCACTAGCCCGTGGGATGGCTACGTTCCTTTTAGTAACGGGATTCACAATGCCCAAGAAGAGCTCGAATACCGCACGACACTCACTGCGGTCCTTGAAACATTCTTGGCAAACAATCATCCACCGTACAGCGAAAATACACTGCGCTGATAAGCATTTTTCAGGCACAGCCCAGCCTTGAGTTACTCACATACCATGTAGGACTCTAAAGGGCTTTTTTATTTGGTTACGAAGGTGACCATTGTAACGGTTACCATGGTCACCTTCGTAACGAACTAAAGGGTGAAGCCGAAGGCGCGGAAGAAAAAGACGACTACTGGCCACAAGATTTTATCCAACACACCCAAGTACAAGAACAGAAAAACTAAAATAAACCCGTACTGTTCATACGACAAAATTTTATACATCCACTTGTCTGGGGCAAAAGAAGCCAACACTTTGCTACCGTCGAGCGGTGGAATTGGTATAAGGTTAAACACCCCGAGTACAAGGTTAATAAGCACCGCCTGCACTAAAAACTCTGTAAATAACTGGGTGGTAGCAAGTCCAAACTTGAGCGGTAATGCAAATAGTATTGCCAAACCAAAGTTAGATAGCGGTCCTGCTAAAGATACCAGCGCCATCCCCCGCTTAGGGTTGCGCAGGTTGTTAAAGTTCACTGGTACCGGCTTTGCAGCACCCAACACCACAGGACTTCCGACCATCATCAAAAACAGCGGAATTACCACAGACCACATAGGGTCAATGTGCGGCAACGGGTTCAGGGTAATACGCCCTTCCAACCGCGCGGTGTTATCCCCTAGCTTTTCCGCTACTGCCCCGTGCATTACTTCATGCACAATGGCAGAAAATATTAAAATGACTAACTGAATTACATAGTGCATAGAACAGTACTAAAATGAATCTTACTCAATCTCTTTTCCAGTATGGGCATCTACCAGCTTCCCGTCCTCACCCATTCGAGCAAAAATATTAGGTGTCCCCGCACCTTGTGGCTGACTGGTAACAACGTCTAATTCTTAAGCTGGAACTTCTGTTGCCAACTTTTCTATCTCTAATGGACCAGAGGTACGAATAGCAACATTACTTTCCCATTCTGCAAGCGCTTGCTGGTATGTATACTCGGGATGCAACATCTGTTTAAAAGCCAAAAGTTGCACTGGAGTTTCCCAAGTTATAACTTGTTCACCTGCCCGATTCGACGACCGAACCTCTGCCACCTTCTGGATCACGGCCTCCCGCGCTGCAGCCATTTCAGCTTCAGTCGGCTGTTTGTCACCATCTTCTACAATAACGCCTTCATGCCTGATTTCACCCATATTTTTATAGTAAATTTAGTGTTAATCCCTCTTGCCAAGTATATCAAAATATGTTAAATTGACAAAGCTTATTGAAAAGGAGCCAAATCGCAAACGAGCCCCAAATCCGAAATTTTGATACGTTTGGTATTTGAGAATTGTTTGAGATTTGTTATTTGTAACATTGGAGCTTTAAAGATTATGCCAAGAATGTGCACCATGTGTGGTAAGACTTATTCCCGCACCATCAAACGAAGCCATTCCATGCGCGCCTCCATCGTTCGCTTGCAACCAAACTTGCAGTGGACTCGAAGTGCAAATGGAAATCGCGTCAAAGCTTGCACTCGCTGCATCAAGACCAAAACGAAAGCAGCCCGCGCAACCGTTGCCGCGTAATAAAAAACCGCCCATGTGGCGGTTTTTTATTTTACATAGTATCAGCTCGTTCTAGTTGTACTTTAAATCTGATTTCTTCGATTCGTCCTTGGTACTCAGCCCTCGCTTTTTCTGGCATCTCCACACTTAAAACATACTCTTGCCCATGCTCTAGGATATATTGTACTATCTCATCAAATTTACCGGTCCAAGAATCTGGCCACAAATCTGGCCGTGATAATTCATACGAACTATTTCGTTTGATAAACTCTGGGGTTGCATCCACTGGTGGAGTCCAAACGCGCTCTTCCGCCGCTTGTTGGATATTCGTTATGCCCTCTGCATGAACTTCAGCATATGGGTCAGTGACCATTTCTTTTTCCGCTGTCGTATAAGCAAAAGTTGGTGTTGCCTTTTTCTCATTATCTCCAGCTAAATCTCCTGTTGGCCTATCAGCAAGTGGTATCTCTAACTCAGCCGTTGGATGCTCCTCTGGAGGTATTACATTTTCAGAATGTAAAAAATTTTTTTCGGGTGTAGGCATGGGATTAAATAAAATTAGCCTCTATAACTAGACAGTAACAAATAAAGTCCTGATAGGCAAAGTTAACCCGACCCTAACAAGATTTTCCTGTCTTTCAAGTGGACCAAGCCATCTTTTTGCAAATCACTCACAACAGTTTGTAATACATGAGTATCTGTAATAATCATTCGTTCTAACGCCTTAAGAGTCAAGCCTTCCTCGGAAGCCAAGATACGGAGAACTTGCCCCCGCAGTTGTCGGCGCGAACCGGCGAATGGACTTTGTGTAGCATGATGCTTACTTCGTCTGGATGGATTTGTCACTTGTGTCTTGAGCCATGCCCCATAGTCTAGCAGGGCCCAGTTCCATTCTCTGGGTGACTGTCCTTTTGCTGCTTGTTCTACCAACGGCACAAGTTCAGCATCCGACACCCCTTCCCCATTTGGAAAAAAATGATGCAAAAAAACTGTACGTACATTCGTTTCCACATATACAGAAGGCAAATCGAAGGCAAACGCTCGTAGCGCCGCAGCGGTCGCAGGGCCAATACCATGGAGCTTTCGCAAAGCAACCTCATCCTGCGGCATCTTGCCCCCAAAATCTGTTACTACTGCTTTTGCCAACTGGTGCAAGTACTTAGCTCGTCTGTTGTAGCCCAGCCCCTGCCATGCCCGAAGCACGTCCGCAAGCGGCGCTTTCGCCAAAGCAGTAACGGTTGGAAACTGTTTTACAAATGCTGTGTACTTTGGTAACACTCGCACCACTTGCGTTTGCTGGAGCATTAACTCCGAAACAAGGACCCTGTATGGGTCCTTGGTTTTCCGCCACGGCAAACTGTGCCTGCCTTGGCGCGCATAGTGCGCATATATTACTTTTTGCAAATCCCGAATCCGTTTATCCATACGTGTTGATGGGCACCATCTGCAGCTGCTGCAGATGGTGCCCATCAACAGCCTTAATCAAGTAAATATTGCTTTAAATCTTTCCGCTGCCGAATATTGGCACCAACCGAAGACACAAAGTCTCTGTACTGAGCTCCCGATTTAAACTGCTTTAGTATAATAGAAGATTCGCACAAAGTTCCAGATCGAATACCAACCATGTCTGGGTAATTACTCCAAGAATACGCTTCTGGCAGCGCAGTCAAATTTCCAACCACCGGGTTAGCGTGAATATACGCCGCAAGCCATAGCAAGTATTCATCAGTATCAACCAAAATCGCCTTAAACTGATCTTGGAACACGTGCCCTACTCGATTATATTTTTTATTAAAGTATTTGGAATACCCAGTCGACAACCGCAGCAAGAGTTCGTGCACTGGTATTTGAGTATTTTGGCGAATTAACAAGTGAAAATGATTGGGCATTAAGCAATACGCAACCAAAGTAAAAGCACCTACGGGCAAAACCCTGCGCACATAACGACCAACTTTTCCTAACGGCTGCCCCACCATGTTTTCTTTCAGTCGGTAGAGATAAAACCGATAATCCTCATCATCCTTAAACACTAATTCTTTCGCATTCCCACGGTTGTACACATGGTAATAGCAACCCGGAGCAAACATTTTGTAGTCACGGGTATTCATGCGAACAGTATACCACCAGATGTCAGATGGGCACCATCTGCAGGGGCTGCAGATGGTGCCCATCATCAACAACTACCAATCCAAAGTCCCACCAGTTTGGTATTCGGTCACTCGAGTTTCAAAGAAGTTCTTTTCCTTTGCTAAGTCTACCGCTTCACTCATCCATGGGAATGGATTTTCTACGTTGTACTGGCTTGCCAACCCCACACTGTTTAACCGTCTGTCTGCAATGTGTTCAATGTACTGTTTAAAGCCATCGGCATTCATACCAAAAATACCTTTCGGGAACACAGTCTGGGCAAATGTGTACTCGAGCCGCGTTGCCTCTTTCACTAAATCAATCACATGTTGCTGGAATTCTGCGGACCACAACTCTGGCTGTTCTTGCTTTATGGTATTAATCAAGTTAATTCCAAAATTCAAGTGTTGCGACTCATCCCGCATAATGTATTGGATCTGTTCTGCGCTCCCTACCATTTTCTTCTGACGCTGGAACCCAAACATAACCGCAAAGCTGGAATAGAAGTAAATCCCTTCCATGATTAAGCTAAACACCACGATATTTTCCAAAAACTTTTGGTCAGTAGCAAATGTTCCTGTTTTAAACGCAGGATCAAAGATACCTTCGTTAAACGACAACACAAAACTAGCTTTGTTGTAAATGGCGTCAACTTCGCGGTACATGTTAAAGATTTTCCCTTCGTCCAAACCAAGACTTTCTACAATGTACTGATACGCATGTGTATGAATCGCTTCTTCGTACGCCTGCCTGAGCAAATACATGCGAACCTCTGGGCTGGTCACATGCCTATACGCTGCCATCACAATGTTGTTCGCAGCAATAGAATCTGCAGTGGTAAAGAAACCTAACACCGTTTCAAACGCTTGGCGCTCGTCGTCGCTCAGTACTGTATTCGATTTCCACTGCTCAATGTCCAGCTGCATGCTAATTTCCGTTGGTAGCCAGTGGTTCGCATTGCCCGTATTATACGCTTCCCATGCAAACGTATGCTTCATAGGGTACAACTGAATTACGTCAGCATCTGCACCGTTAATAATGCGGCGGTCATTAATATTTACACGTTCATGAGTTTTTGAAATTGGCATAGTTTCAGAATTGCAAATTGCAAAGTGCGAATTGCAGAATTACTAGTTATTAATGTTTGTTCTATTCTTAGCAGCAGAGTTAGCAGAAGCAATCATAATTGCAGTTAACTCTCGCGCCTCCTTCAGCAGCGGCTCAACTTGTTGTGTTGATAATAATTTGGCGTCAATTGCAATTTCTAACCAATAACAACACTCATCAGCTTCTTCAATTACTATACCTATTTTAGAGATAAACTCAGCACGCGACCGTGCACGACACGCAGCTCTATAATTTGCCCCAACTGAAGTTACGCAACGAATGAATTGGTTTGAAACAGTCCTCCCAGCGGGCGTGTGCGGTAACGAATCAACTAGAAAAATACCTTGCAAAGAAAATTGCTTTGTGCGTTTTTGCAAATCAATTGGGGTCATGCTGGTATAGATTATGCATTTAGCATTTAGCATTTAGCAATATGCAATATGCACTATGCAATTAAGCTACTGGCACGCTTCGCAGCTTGGGTCATCCAGCCGACAGATTTTAAATGTCGCTGCAGCAGTAGCAAGCACTCCAGTTGTTGGAGCCACTGGCTCTGCCTTTATCTCCACCGCCCGTGACTCTTCCACCACGGCAGCAGCCACCGGCTCTGGCACAGGAGTTGGTGCTGGTGTTTCTGCCGCATGCATCGTTTCTTCCATGGATGTCGCTACACCCACAGCCCCACGCGTGTGCGTTTTACCATGCGCTGCAGTATCCACCGTAGACTTCTCTACCTGCGAGACTGCCAGTGTTCGCAAATAATACGTAGTCTTTATACCCATATCGTAGGCGTACAAGTATATGTCGTTTATTTCTTTCCCCGAATTGCCGGAGTAGAAAATATTCAGTGATTGGCTCTGGTCAATCCACTTTCCACGGTATGCCGCAGCGCGAATTAACCACTTCGCATCAATTTCGAACACTTGCTTGTACTTGTCTTTCAACTCTTGAGGAATACCAGGAATGTTTTCTAGTTTGCCGTCGTTGTACTTAATCTGGTCTAAAATATTATCATTCCACAAACCAATCCGTTTCAAATCTTCCACCAAATAGGTGTTCACCACCACGAAGTCTCCGGAAATGTTCGCCTTCACATAGATGTTGTTGTAGATTGGCTCAATCGAAGGAATCGCCCCAGAAATATTGGAGATAGTTGCCGTTGGAGCAATAGCCATACAGTTGGAATTACGCATTCCATGCTCGGCAACTGCATTTCTCACAACGCTCCAATCCATGCTCTCTGTTCTAGGCACTGGAATAGTCGCCCCACGCTCTGCTTCCAAAAGCGCGATGGTGTCTACTGGGAAAATACCTCTGCCCCATTTGGAACCACGATAGCTTGCGTACACGCCACGTTCTCGCGCCATATTAGCACTTGCCAAAATAGCGTGGTAGGAAATTGCTTCCATGCTCTTGTCTGCAAAATCAATCATCGTCTCCGAATCAAATGGAATATTCATCTGGTACAACGCATCGTGGAAGCCCATTACACCCAAGCCAACTGGGCGGTGCTTCATGTTGGAAGCTTTCGCTTCATCTGTTGGGTAGAAGTTTATGTCGATAACGTTGTCCAACATGCGCATACCAATAGTCACTGTAAACGCCAGTTTCTGCATGTCCAACACACCGTTCGTAATGTGTCGGGCCAAGTTGACCGAACCCAAATTACATACTGCAGTTTCTTCTGCAGAAGTGTTTAAAGTAATTTCCGTGCACAAATTGGAGCTGTGCACGACCCCTACATGGTCTTGTGGTGAGCGGATATTGCTTGGGTCTTTAAAGGTGACCCATGGGTGACCTGTTTCAAACAACATGGTCAACATTTTACGCCACAAATCACGAGCGCGCATTTGCTTGAACAACCGAAGCTCCCCTGCTTTCCCTTTGGCTTCGTACTGCACAAAACGCTTTTCAAATTGCTTACCAAAAATATGGTGCAAATCTGGCACTTCGTCTGGGCTAAACAAGGACCACATACCGTCTTCTTTGACTCGCTTCATAAACAAGTCTGGAATCCAGTTGGCAATGTTCATGTCATGGGTACGGCGACGTTCATCCCCTGTGTTTTTGCGTAACTCCAAAAAGCTTTCAATATCGTAGTGCCATGTTTCTAAGTATGCGCAGGTAGCACCACGACGACGACCAGAGCGGTTAATAGCGACCGTGGTATCGTTAGCAATTTTTAAGAACGGGATAACCCCTTGGCTTTCTACACCCGTACGCTTAATCAGCGCACCCGTACCACGCAAGTTATTCCAGTCATTGGCAACACCACCAGCCCATTTCGACAGCTGTGCGTTATCGCCTAAGCATTTAAAGATATGATGCAAATCATCTTCTACGGTAGTCAGATAACAGGAGCTCAGTTGTGGATGTACCGTGCCCGCATGGAACAACGTTGGGGAAGATGGCACAAAGTGCAAAGTAGAAATAATCGAGTAAAACTCTAAAGCGCGCGCTTCCCGTTCTTTTTCTTCTAGTGCTACCCCCATAGCAATACGCATCCAGAACATTTGTGGTGTTTCTAGGAGCTGCTTTGTTTCTGGGTCTTTAACTAAGTATCTATCTTGCAACGTCTGAACGCTCAAGTAATTCAAAATACTGTCGCGGGTCATAGACAACTCACCTGCCATGCGACCTAAATCAAACAGTAAAATTTTTGGATCAAGCCTGCCAATAGACACCCCGTACTGCACATTGCGTACAAACGCCTCACGGAGTTGTGTTTCAAGATTCGAAAAATCTATCCGATCATGCCCAATCACGTCTTTGTATATCTCATTGAGCAACGCTTGTGCAGCCACAAAAGAATACCCAGGGTCTTTTTCGATGTACGATCGGAGTACCATTATAAGCGTGCGAGCAATCTCTTTGGTTGGGATTTCTTCGTATATTTCCAAACGTAACTGCTGTAACACCTTGTCTACAGCAACTACACCTGCATAGCTACCCAAAATCTTTTCGAGGCTCGCGCGTACTTTAGCTTCCGAATACACTTCCCGCACTCCCGAACGCTTGACCACCATGACCCCTTGCTCTTCTATTTTTCGCTGCACTTCTTCCTGCTTTGCTTCACGAATCTTGGTGTGTTGATAACGGTAAATAATGTACTCTTTGGCAACATCAAATAAGTTCTCAGCCATTAAGTGCATCTCGACAATATTCTGCACGTCTTCCACGCTAGGAATTTTATCCGCAAACAAACGGCCCAACTCTGCAACTACCCCTTCAGTTAACGTGTGCGCTAACTCTGGATTCTGCTGCCCTCTTGTTTGCAAATACGCTTTGAGTATAGCGTGTTGGATTTTCGCAGGATCAAATGGTACGACATCACCACTTCGCTTTTTAACTTCCGTGATATTGGTATACATACAGGTAATTAGTTAGATTTTTCTGTTACTTCGTTACAGTTTTTGTATTGCTGCTTTAAATTCGGCAATGTCTTCAAATTGTCTATACACACTGGCAAACCGTATGTACGCAACTTTATCCACTGCTTTTATCGCTTTCATGACTATCTCGCCAATGGTACTACTGGCAATCTCCCCCGATACAGATTGAATTTGAATTTCTCGCTCTATAGCAGAGAGGAGTCGCTTTACCGCAGCAGCATCGGTATCACGCTTTTCAAACGCTCGAGTAATCCCCCGCTCAAGCTTGTCTCGGGCATAGACCTGCCGTATACCAGTTCGCTTTACCACCGTGAGATCCAAAATTTCTATCTGTTCGTAGGTAGAAAAACGAAACTTACACGCATCACACTCACGCCGCCTGCGAATTGCCGCACTTTCTTCCACTGGTCTGGAATCAACGACACTCGTCTCCGAATTGTCACACCGCGGACACCTCATAGGCGTTGTGTTTTTAGTTTATATTTCATGTAGCACTAAATATAGTGTTCGCAAAGTGATTATATAACTATATCTGGTAGCCAACAACAATAGCATTTATTACGGTTTTCAATTTTATCCACACCAAAATTGCCCAGCGTACACCCGCTAGAACACACGACCGAAACGTCGTCAAATAAAAAAGACTGTGTCGGTCTTACGGGCGCAAAACGCTCATAAAAACCACACAGTCTGAAATTACAACCCTACACTAGTTTGTGACAGGCTTTGTATATGCCGTCAAATAGCTACTCAGTACTGCTTTCAGCTCTTCTACCGTACTTATACGGTTAATCTCGTCAGCGGTCATCAGAGACATAAGTTTCCCCGACTCGCGGATAAACACCGCAGGGAATGCCGAGCCCAGATAGTCTGGGTACAAATGCATAAACTCATCTTTGTGGAAAAATGATATCCGAAATGGCAAAGATGCCAAATACGTTTTCCACTCATTTTTCATAGTCACCGGACCATACGTTACCCGACACAGGTTACACTGGTACGTATCAGGCGATAACAACTTATGAAAAAAATCTACAGTCACAGCAAACACAGTTGCGTTTGCATTGTATACAAAAATAAGCTCTGCTTGTTCTATTGATTCCATATAGATAGCATATCACAATGCCCACACCACCCTAAAAACAAAAAAGCCTCGACCGAAGTCGAGGCTTTGTATGTTCGAGGGAGCTGTACTATGCAGCGAGCATGTATTTGCGTCGTGCAACTGCAGCAACTGCAGTCAACAAACCAGCAAATCCGATACCACCCAACAAATCATTTGCGCCACCAGTTTTTGGTGGAGTATATGGAGTTGGAGGGTTAATCAACACAGTAACGGTATTTCCGAATGTGTTAATCATTTGGTAGCTAATGCTAGCGGATAAATAGTACTTCACACGAACTTGGAATGTTTTGGAAACAGTACCATTCGCAGGAATAGTCATGGCAGGATAGCTCAAGACCTTACCGTTTAAAGTACCACCACCGAGGTCTGCAGTATCTGCTAAAGGCAAGATACCAGACAAGTCATCGCTAATCACATAGTTCAGTGCGTCTGCGTTTCCAGTGTTACGAACAGTCAACGTGTACGTAATAAAGTCTTCGCGACTGGCTGGGTTCACCGTAGCATCAACACCTTTGGTGTTGTTATATGCAGTCTTAGAAAGACTAAGGTTTACTGCGCCAGTGCTGCTGGTCATACAAGCAGTATCAGAAATACTTGCTGCATTTGCGCCAGAAGCAGTTGCAGTGTTACACACAGTGACCGCGCTTTGTAGAGAGGTTGCTGCTGTGTACGAATAGTACACTGTGATTTCTTGGCCTGCTGCCAAGGTGCCACCAAAATTAATGCCACCAGAAGTCAACTGCCCACTAAATGGGACAGAAGCATTCAAGCTTCGAAAATCAGTGAGTATACCGGCTTGGTTCACAAAGTCATTCAAAGCAACAGAAGTAGCTGCGATGCTGCCTGTATTGCGAATGCGGATCTGGTACTCAAGCACATCGCCTGCTCGTACTCCGCTCAAGTTTTCGGCGAATGTACCGTTTTGGGTAACATTGCGCACCAACTTGTTTACCGCAAGAGTGGTCGTAGAAGGCTGTGGTTGGTTTACAGTCACGTTACAAGTAACTTGTGCGCCACCAGAAGTAACCACTACTGTTTTAGCTCCAGTAGAGTTGTACACTACTGAAACAGCTTTATTATTGTCTACAAGCTGCGCAGAGCTTGCTCCTGCAGCTGTAAAGACGTAGGACCCGTTCCCACCAGTCGCAGACACTGTTGCAG
>CAZTCH010000002.1:99547-162048 GCA_964612745.1 uncultured Candidatus Saccharibacteria bacterium
CTTGATTCACGTTAACAGTCTGGTTTACTGGAGTACATACCAACGCTGGGGTTGGAGTAGGTGTAGGAGTAGGTGTAGGGGTCGGTGTTGGAGTAGGAGTAGGTGTAGGGGTCGGTGTTGGAGTAGGAGTAGGGTTTACTCCAATAAAACAGTTCACCTTAGCACCACCGGAAGACACAGAAACGGACTTAGCTCCAGCAGTGGCGTAGGTTACGGTCACACCACGGTTTGCATTTACCAACTGTGCAGTAGTTGCATCAGGAGTGGTAAACACATATGCACCGTTCCCACCAGTCGCAGACACTGTTGCAGCTTGATTCACGTTAACAGTCTGGTTTACTGGAGTACATACCAACGCTGGGGTTGGTGTTGGGGTTGGCGTAGGAGTAGGTGTAGGGGTTGGCGTTGGGGTAGGAGTTGGCTCTGGTACGTTAAAGTTACAGGTTACCAAACTACCAGCATACCCAGGTTGCTGAAAAGTTTCAGCACTTGCGGTCCAATTTGCTGGAGGGGTTGTTCCGGTGAACATGTACATAGAAGTTGTACCTGTTCCAGGCCCTTCGACTGCATATGGAGGCCATGGCACGTGCAATTTTACTTGCGTTGCAGGACCAGCTTGCTGTGTACCGGTTACGCTAAAGGACCAGCCATAAACTTCTCCAAAGGAGTTAGTTTTAGGCTCTGCGTTACAGAGAATACTCACACCAATAATACTGCCGGTGGAACCGGTAGATTTTGATGTAGTTCCTGCGTGTGTCAGGGTGTTTGTTGGACCCAGCAATGCGCTGAGCACCAAAACCAAGGCTAGTGCAAGCACTTGGACAACCCGAGTTCGAGAAAATACTGTCATACGAGTAATTACTTACTTAATTAGTTACATTTAGCTACTTATGTCATTTTGCTAAGAAAATCTCACATTCCGAAAAGATGGAAAACCTTTTAAATAAGCGATTTTCATAGCAAATGACAATTTATTGTACAGTATTATCACATAAAAGTCAATATATCTTACACAGAGAAGGTTGCGAAACACTGTCTGAATATACTCCAAAAAAGTCTCCCCTACCGAAGGTAAGGAAGACTCATACACACTACATGAACACTTGTTTTTAATTATAGACGCCTACAAAGTCATTACTGCTCAGGATTTAGCCGAGAAGGTACAATCGTAAACAGAAAAGTGCGCTCTACGGTTTGAGTTCTATCGCTCAAAGCCGCACGAACCTTATATGTACCAGAGTACGGCATGGTCGGTGCAAGCAAACACCCTGCAAATGCCCCTGTCCGACTTAAACGCATACAATCCAGTGCAGGATATGTTGGATTTGGCTGTAACTCTTTAGAAAACTTCCATGCATATGGCCCAGCACCACCGGTAAAGGTAAGCTGATGGTAATATGATTCCCCTACCCTACCGGAAGGCAGCGTATCTGAACCAGTAATTACCAAGCGCCCACCAACATTCTCTGGATTGATTGTATACGCGTGTAAAGCCGTCGCGCTTTGCCCAGCAGCATCAGTCACTTTTACTCCCACCTGAAATGTGCCCGCAATATTCAGTGGTGTACCAGAAATAGATGTGAACTGACCGTTGGGCAACAGTGCGACTGAACAACAGGGGTACCAATCAGCACTAGCTGCCGAGTCTACCTCCCAAGTATACGGAGCAGTTCCTCCGACAGCAGCAAATGTGTACGCATACGCCTTACCAATCTTACCATCTGGCAAGACGCGAGGGGATGAAATTGCTAGTTTTTGTGCAGTTCCGCAATTAACTTGTCCCCGCTTAGGGAGACATACTACTGGACTTTTCGAATTTATTTCAGCCGCATGCGAAGCCATGAAAGCCGGCTTTTTACCAAAGAGTACAACGAGAACCAGAATGGTAACCAATATTCCAGCACCGTATGCGATTGCCACAAGAGCAATATCTGCGTGTTTATTTTTTTTCATTTTTTTTCGTAAACAATTATTATTAGTATACCACGACCAACCCACAACCCATACGCAATCCACCCCCGTACCAATTTTGTGCAAAATACGATACACTGTACTATAAGTGGCCAAAGGCATGAGAAGTACGATACACAAAACAACAGTAAAACACCACAAAGCAAAAAGATACAACTCCAGCATTTTTCGCTGGTTACTTTTTGGCATTACTACTGGAGCTGCTTGCGTCGTGTTCGTTGTACTGACAATAGTGCTCATATACACATTTATATATGCAGCAGTCGCCCCCGATATCCAAAACTTTCTAGAAAATCGATCAGCCGATTCTACAAAAATTTATGCAAGTGACGGTTCGCTACTCTACGAAATATACAGAGACGAAAAACGGACATCCGTCCCCCTTTCCGAAGTATCGGAACACTTTCAACATGCCATATTAGCAGCAGAAGACCGCGATTTCTATGAGCACCCAGGGGTATCTTTCACCTCCATACTTCGTGCAGGCCTTTTAAATATCGTCGCACCTGAACAACTTTCGGGTGGAAGTACTATCACGCAGCAACTAGTAAAAAATAGCATCCTCACACCCGAAAAATCGGTATATCGCAAAATTGCAGAAGCCATATGGGCACGAGAGATAGAGAAGAACCTCACCAAGGACCAAATCCTGGAAGCGTACATAAACGATATTTCTTTTGGCAGAAACACAGCAGGAGTAGAAGCAGCCAGCCGCGCGTATTTTAACAAACCAGCACTCGCACTGACCACTGCCGAAAGCGCCTACTTAGCAGCAATTCCCAACGCCCCGAGTCTCCTCCGACCGGACAAGTCCAACACAGACGCTTTAGAAGAACGGAAGCGCTATGTCCTCGAAGGTATGTACCAAAGTGGTCACCTTACAGAAGAACAAATGCTAACCGCAAACGAAGCTGTGGTGATTTTTTCAGAGATTTCCGACACGCTCAAAGCGCCCTATTTTGTCCTCTGGTTAAAGCAAGAGCTGCTCAAAATGTATGGCGAAACAAAAGTATACGATGAAGGACTCTCGGTATACACAACACTCGACCCAAAACTGCAAACGGTAGCAGAGCAGACCGTAGCAACGTACGCAGCGAAAAATGCAAAAGCGTACAGGTCACACAATGCTGCACTTGTTGCAATTGACCCAAAAACTGGTGGCATTCTTGCAATGGTCGGTGGAAAGAATTTTAACGGCTCCTTAGAGCCTGAGGGGTGTATTGCAGGAAAAAATTGCGTGTTCGAACCAAACACCAACGTCGCAACCGCACTCAGACAAGTTGGCAGCAGCTTTAAACCGTATGTCTATGTCACTGCGTTTGGAGAAGAGTTTAAATATACTCCTGCAACTATTATCTCTGACCGGTCTCGCAATTTCAGCGCCCCTGGGGCACCAGCATACGTACCACAAAATTATACAGGTCAACAATTTGGCAACGTCCCCATCCGCAAGGCTCTTGCAGGAAGCTTGAATATTGCCGCTGTAAACACACTCTCACAAATTGGCCCAGAAGCAGTCATACAAAATTTGCGTGCACTCGGGGTTACCGCACCGCTCGAAAATTGCGGATTAGCTTTAGCGCTCGGAAGCTGTGAAATGTCACTACTAGAACACACGTCTGGTTTTGCCACCATAGCCAATATGGGCAAACGCAATCAAGTTACTGGCATAGAACGCATACTCGGTCGAAACGGCAAGATTATTGCGCAAAGCTCTCCAGAGAACGCACAAGTACTCAACGCTCAAGCGAGCTATGAGCTTATCGACATACTCACCGACAACCAAGCTCGTTCTTATATTTTCGGTAAAAACAATCCACTCACTTTATCGGACCGACTTGTTGCAGCAAAAACAGGAACCACCCAAAACTGGAAAGATGGCTGGACTGTTGGCTTCACCCCATCACTTGCAGTGGGCGTCTGGACTGGTAACAACGATGGGAAACTACCAAAAGCAGGCAGTGACGCCGTTGTAACTGCAGCACCACTCTGGCATGCATTCATGGAAGCGGCACTTGCCGGCACACCACCAGAGCAGTTTGCAGAGCCTGACGGCATTACCCGTTTAACAGTGAATCCCAGCACAGGCAAAGTACTTACAGCAAAAAATGCAAAAGGCAAACAAGAAGTGTTTGCCAGCTATGCTATCCCCTATGAAAGTTTCCAATTGCCGGCACGCAAAATAAAAAAGCCGGTAGTGGTAAAAAAACCAAACTACAACGACTTGCTCGAAAGTGGCGAAGAATCAACGGTAATTCTTGAGCCATGGGAAAACGACACAGTAACCACCACACCATTTAGTGTCAAAGTATACACTGGTACCAGCACTGCCGAAACAACCGTAGAATTGCTTCTCGATGGCAAAGTTATTGCCAAAAGCACCGAAGCACCATTTTTGTTTACTATTTCGGACCTGCTTACCAACGGTACTCATACTTTAACCGCAAAAGCAGTGCATTTTGGCCTGCTCGAAAGCAGCCAAACAATACAATTTAAAACCTTGTTTAACCCTGCGCCTGTCTCACCCAGAGGGAGTAAATAGAGGGAATAAATAGAAGTAGTAAGCAGAGAAAACACCCTTCAAAATAGTACGTAGTTATTTTTGAACGGGTACCCACTTCACTGCATTCAGTTTATCCGCGGATACCGCAGAGATCCACACCTGTCCAGGTTGCAACACTACTGGTTTCCCACTAGCATCTGCATACTGCGCTACCTCGCCAGCCTTACGTGTCCAAGTGCCTTGGGTAACCATACCACTTTGAAAAATATATGCTTCTCCCGTACCAGTAACTTGTATGTCTACTCGGCCTTTATCATCCCCCACCACCTCTGTTACATCCACTTCTTCCACAATAACGGTGCGTGGCGAAACTATTTTTTGAGTTAGTGCATCAATATCTTTTTTCCCTGCAATATACCTGTCGTAAGAATTCGTTTGCGCATTATACACAAACGTAACGGCAAAAGCAGGTAAGGAAAAATCAATCCGCACTTCGCGAGTAGGTTCTCCTGTAGTTACTACCTGATCTGAAAAAGTAAACGCATTAGCTACATACGCACCCTTTGCTTTGCTTTCTCGTATGCTTGATAATTTTGCATACGCATTGTGCGGAGCAGTCCGAGTGGTGACACGAGTAAATAAATCGGCAGAGTAAAACTCATTCACATCCACCAATTTTTTATATTTTCCTGCACTCAGTTGGTCGAGCACTTCAGGACTTCCACCAACGTGCGCATATACCCCACCAAAACCATTGGCTATGGTAGCAAAATAGTCTCGAGCTGATCGCACAGGACCTACGAGCGCACCATCTTCTTGGAAGAACGCTACATACCGAGTTATTCCACCTTCCGCTTCTGCTTCCCAAACCACCTCTGCACTTCCTAAACCGCTCTGCGGACGCGCATCTGGGTGATTCTCTATCATTACCGCAATCGGTGCTCGCTCAGCGATTTCTGGTGTCACCATACGACCTGACAACGTTGCTTTTGTCGTAGCCTGCTTTACCTCTTCAGTTTTACTGACACCTCCGTTATTTACTGCGGGAACCCGCAATACCCGAAACGCAACCAAACCAGCGCTACCAAGGACGATAATTCCACAAATTACATAAATGCGCGTAGAAGATATATTCATAAAGTTTATGGAATCAATAACATACCATCGCCAAAAGAAAACAGTCTCATTTTTTGGCGAATAGCTTCTGTATATAAAGTAAATAATTCTTGTTTGCTCGTGAATGCTGCCACAAGCATAAGCAGACTTGATTCAGGAACATGAAAATTAGTCACCATGCCACTCACAAATTGGAACTGAAATGGTGGATAAATAAAGAGCGTTGTATCCCCTTGCAACTCTTGTAGTTGCCCACCCTTCGCAGCAGACTCCAAAGTTCGCACGACGGTAGTCCCTACAGCAATTATCGGTCTACCTGCCTGCTTATACGCCATAAGCCTTTCTGCTACGTCTGGAGCAATTTCGTAGTGTTCAGCATGGAGTGAACCTGTTTCCAACTGTGCTGCACCCACAGGAGCGAACGTGCCCAATCCGACATGCAATGTCACCTTTTCTACCCCAAACCCTCTTTGCTCTAATTGATTTATAAGCGGCTCGCTAAAGTGCAAGCTCGCAGTAGGCGCCGCCACTGAACCCACGTGCTTTGCTAAAACGCTCTGGTACTCCGTCCGAAGCTCTGCCTCAGACAAGCGCGTCTGCTTAATATAGGGTGGAATAGGGGTTGTCCCATGGGAATATAAAAATTGTTCAAGTTCGGTCAAAGGGAAACTTGGCACTACCAGATACCCCTTGTCGAGACGCTCTGCAATCTGGAATGTTTCTGCCGTGGAAACCAATGTTACCACTTCCCCTACGCGCAAAGGTCGATTCGCTAATACGCGCGCACCAGCAGCAGTTTTCCCTACGTACAATAATTCAACCAAACCACCCGTGCTCTTCTGGGCCATAAACCGAGCTGGAAGAACTTTTGTTTCATTAAACACCAAGACAGCCCCCGCTGGTAAAAAATCTGCGATATGCGCAAATGTAGAAAACTGTGTTTGCTGGATACTCTTTGAATACACCAGCAACCGAGCACTTTCACGCGGCGAAACAGGCTCTGTTGCCAAAAGCTCAGGAGGATACGTATATGCGTATTCACTTGGGTATGGTGGCAGATTTTGCATACGTGTTATTGTGCAGCAGACCACGCAACTGGATAAATAACCGCAATATGTGTCCCGCGTACTAAGATAACTGCACGGAGCGCAGCAACTTCACCTTGCACTCGAGCACTCAGCTTGTAGGAGTCGGCGTACATATCTTTTGCCAAAAACTCTGCCGCAGCAGCAGCACGTGTTCGCATTCCTTCTAAAGCAATGGAAAACGACAGCCGCTGTACGTCTGGAAGCTGGGCAGATACCGCTGCGTATTCTGCTGTCACAGCTGCTACATCAGCGCGCATAGCCGCCAGCTGTTCGTCTACCCCTTTTACTAAGTTTTGTTTATCTGTTCCACCACGCAACACGGTACCAAGTCGAGCCAGTTCAGCATCCAGCTCTTGCGCTCGTTTTGCAAACACAGTCAGGCTAGGCACGTTTGCAGCAGTAGCTTGTTGCTGCAAGAGTGCAGAAAATGCTTGCGTGTACCCCCGCACCAAACCAAGACTTTTCGCTGCTAAAACATATGCGGGTTTTGCCTCGCTCTCATTTGAAGCACCCGTAAGCGAATCTTGCACCCTCGCATATGTGGCAGCTTCTGCTTTCAGTGCTCCTGCTAACTGCCAATCTTCCCCGCTATCGTACGCTTGTACAATCTCTTTGTACCGACTTTCTAACTGCTGCGCCAACTGCTCACTTTTACCCGCGCGAGTCAGTCTGATCCATGTTTGCGCTGGTTCTGTGACAAAAACTTTAACACTATATACCAAGCTCCCCGGTCGAGCCTTTTTAGATAAAGGTATAGTAACCGCCCACAAAAGAATAACCACCACCAATACAATACGAATGATTTTTAACATGGTTTATTTCAAACACTACTCCTTAGATATATCATACCACCCAATACCCCGTACCACTATTCAGCGTACAACTCTTTATTTCGTAGACGCACCAGCGCCATATGCACTGCCTGCTCAGAATAGTGTATACGAGTAACTACCCCTTGTGTTAAGAAACCAATCATGCCCAAATCTTTGCGGAAACTTTCGTCTGCTGCATAGCCCAGTTCAACCGCTGCGACAGCAACTTCCTTACCTTCTTGCAAAAGCTTTCGTGTGAGCTGCTGTGGGTACTCAAAACTACTAGACAGGCCAACATAAAAATCAGCACCGTCAAAGATAGCACATGCAGTTGTATCAAAATAGCTCTCCCTACCAGCCGGCACCGTAAAAATACCCGTCTCTAGGCCCACGCCAAAATCAGCACCTACAGCTTGCATTGCACCCTGCGCTCTATTCTTCGCCCCTAAAATTATTTCTTCCAGTGACTTTGGCTGTGCGGCCACCCCAGACTCCACGGCACAAGACTCTACAAGCACATGCTCATATTCAGGGTATCGCGCAAGACAATTCTTAACTGCTAGAATTTTCCCTTCGTTTGTAGTCCCGATGGCAACACGCATATATAGTCACAATCCCCATGGCTGCACAAAGCCATACACTTTATAATCCTACAGCAACCTTTGGTCGGGATACTGGGAATTGAACCCAGTCTAGCCTCTTCGGCTAGCATGCTACGCCCACCCCACTTGTCCGCCGTAGTTGTAACGGAGGCGGATGGACGGTATCCCACATTAACTTTTGGTCGGAGTACCCGGAATCGAACCGGGACTACACACACCCCATGCGTGCGTACTACCACTATACTATACTCCGTAACCAAAAGTTAATGTGGGACGTACTACCGGTATACGATATCCCGATACCCAAAGGACACTGTAAGAAAACCAAAACCCTAAGCTCACCCCTGTCATAAACTCCCGCTTGCAAAACTGCCTCTTCTACTTCTTCTGTTTCTTCTAACTCTTCTATTTCTTTATTCTTTCTCGGAACTAGTTACTCGTTACTAGCCACTAGCTACTGCTTCCCTACACCACAAAATACGGACCATCAGGATTGCTCGCCTGAAGCTTTGCCTGCTTTTGCTCTGCCATTTTATCAATAATATCTTGCAGGTCTTCGTCGCTAAAAAACTCAATGGTGATTTTACCACCACGACCTTGGCGTTGTACTTTTACTTGCGCCCCCAAACGACTTCGCAATTCTGTTTCTATTGCCATGAGCTTTGGATCTGGTGCCGCTGCATCCACCGAACGTTTCTGGGAAAATTCTCGGGCCTTTGCTTCTACTTGTCGGACATTCAAATTCTGATCCAAGATAGCACGGAACAAAGCAAGTAATTTTTCTGGCTCTGCAACACTCAACAGCGCTCGGGCGTGTCCTTCGGTAATCCTATTTTCAATAACTGCTCGTTGCACTTCTACAGGCAAATTCAACAAGCGCAGCGTATTCGCCACCGTTGGTCTGGACTTTCCAACTTTTTGCGCAACTTGCTCTTGAGTGAGACTAAACGTCTTAATAAGTCGGTCGTATGCCCGTGCCTCTTCGATAGCGTTCAGCTCACGACGTTGAATATTTTCAATTAACGCAACTTCTAACTTGGTCTGGTCTTCGAGTTGTTTTTTTACAATTGCAGGGATAGTCACCATGCCTGCTAAAATAGATGCGCGAAAACGACGTTCACCCACGACAATTTCATACCCCGAAGGCGACTCGGTAACTACCAGTGGTTGGATTACCCCATGCTCGCGGATAGATTTTGCTAACTCTTTTAGCCCCTCTGGATCAAAGATTTTTCGGGGCTGGTACGGGTTCGGAACAATTTTAGAAAGTTCAATTTCTTGTATCTGTGCGTCTGCATACGAAACACGCTCAGGAGCTGTCTCTACAACACGTGGTGACTCCGCATACAATTCTTCAATAGGCAACGCAGCAACGGTCGGGATGGGCGCCATATACCCCACAATAGACGCAAATACAGCATCGTCCAAAACAGGCTCTGTATAAGCAGGCGGGTTTACACTATGCGCTGGTTGGCCAATTATCGCATCGAGCATATTTGAAAAGTGCTGGGACCAAAGGTCCAGCAGGTAAAGTAAGACAAAAAGAGTACACTGTACTCCCATACATATGGTGGCCGAGGAGGGAGTCGAACCCTCATGGGTTTCCCCGCGCGATTTTGAGTCGCGTGCGTCTGCCATTCCGCCACTCGGCCATCATATATACAGGGTGTTTTGGGGAGCTAGGAAGCTCGCCAATAACTTCCCTATTTTAGCAGAGGTCAATATTCGTCGCAACTACCTCACCCCGCACAAAAACCAGCTACCACCTAGAGCAAAACCATGTGAACAAAGCCGCTATACTGCAAAACCAACATAACCGCACTACTCAATACTAGTGCCGCAACCACGTCTTGGACATAGTGATACCCTAAGAAAACACGCGCTCCAGCAGTACACAACGTTATAACCAAGCTGACTAAAGCCAAAGCCGGAGAAAACCACAGCGCAGCCACAGTCAACACCCCCAGTGCTGTTGTATGCCCAGAGGGAAACGAGTCATACTGTTCGTCTACGTGGGAAAATAAGCCTTTTCCTGCACTAGGTACAAAACCATATGCTTGGTACGGACGACGTACTGGAAGCACCAGCCCAATAAGCTGTACTACAATCCCCCATGCTACCAACAACCCCACACCGGCAAGCGTAATATACTCCCTCCCTGTCACAAACCACACCAACACAAAAGGTATGCAAACGTACAAAAACACTATTCGAGTGGCAAAAAAATCAAGCAGTGTGTGCACAGTTTTGTGATTCCTCAGCCACTGGTTTATTTGTACATAGTGCTTTTTTTGCATACGAGTTTAGCGAATGAAGTAGACAGTAAAAATAATAAGCGCAAAAGCAATTCGGTACCACACAAAAATACTAAAATCCCGTTTGGCGAGAAGGGTCAATAAAAATTGAATTGCCAAAAAACCAACCGCAGCAGCAGTCACAAACCCGATCCCAAGCGCCCACCAATCCGCCCCTGCGTCTAAATCACCCACTTTAAGCAACCCTGCCCCAAACGTAATCGGTATGGACATAAGGAAGCTAAAACGTGCGACATCTGCTCGTTTAAAACCCAATGCCAGCCCAGTGGTCATTGTACTACCACTCCGCGATACCCCAGGGATAAGCGCGAGTGCTTGGCTCAAGCCTATAAGTACTGCATGGACTGGTCGTATCTGGTTGAGTGTCTGCACCTTTTTCCCTAAGGCATCTGCCAACGCTAAAATAATGCCAAACCCAAGCATGGTAAAACCAATTAAGAGCGGATTACGAAACGCAGACTCTGCTTGGCTTTCCAAAAGCTTACCAATAATTGCCGCTGGAATACTTGCCAACACAATAAGCCACGACAACTTTTGGTACACATCTCCAGTAAAATTTCTGGTCGAAGGAGCTATCGAATGTAAGAATCCTTTGGCGAGCAGTACAATATCTCGGCGAAAATAAACCACCACTGCGAGGAGTGTCCCCCAGTGCAAAGCGACATCGAAAGCCAGCCCTTGGTCTTCCCAGCCAAACAGCCACGGCGTCACAATTAAATGCGCGGAACTAGATATTGGTAAAAATTCCCCCAGCCCTTGAACGATGCCAAGTATAAAAGCTTCAAACATAAATAATTTATCTAATTACTGGGAACTGTTTTTGCTTCTTCCAAAAGAACCAAACAGTACCTGTATAGAACAAAGATTGCACGCAAAGCGTATACACAATCCCATTCGGAACATAAAATAGAAGCATGCAAAATAGCAAAGCACCCAAGATCGATGCTACAGTATAATACCATGCAAAGAAACGACGCAAGAATACGAGCAAGGGCAAGTGCAAAACTGAAAATACAACCGTCACAACTAAGGTAGTCAAAACTACGTTAGAAAAATATAGCTTTTGGACTAACAACCAAAGCGTGAGGAAAGAAACTTGTTGGAATACTATTTCCCATTGTTTTGACCACAGGCCAAAATAAGCTCGCTTCAACTCCTGTGCAGACTGCTGCAAGAATACCTCTGAATACCATCTTTGAAAGAAAGCGTACGCGGCTACATTTAAACCTAGTAAAACCACAAATGCGATCAAAAAATACAAGCCAAAATCTACACCTTCCAAATACGAAATGAGCAGATCAGCAAACAACACAAAATGCGCAATACAAGATATCCCGAAAAATATCGTCGTTAAGAGAGGAGATTCCTCATAGGTAATACCCTTACTGTACACAAGCAGCCACAGCGCCCATGTGCCAGTGAAAAGTAAAAGCCAGAAAAATAGATCTAGTGCACCCATATAACCAAATTATGTAGTAGGATACTGTGCGCAGAGGTCAGCAACAAGATTGCGAATGACGGCAAGACGGGCATCAGTAGCCATGCGAGTTCTAAAGTCAGCCAAGTAGCTCGCCCGCTCTTCTTTTATCTCTGGCAATCTTTCGTCTTTTATAATTTCTACAACCTCGGCAATCCACTCTGCAATTTTTTGCATCTCATGTGCACCCATACCACGCGTCGTAACTGCAGGGGTACCAATGCGCACCCCAGAGGGGTAAAATGGGCTGGGGTCTTGTGGCACGGTGTTGCGGTTTGTCACAATGCCAGCTGCTGCAAGTGCAGCGGCCACAAGCGTACCCTTGCCTACTGAATCTGCAGAAAAATCTAGCACCATCAAATGATTCTCTGTACCACCGCCTACCAGCTGGATGCCAGCAGACTGAAGAGCACTGGCAAGCTCTTGTGCATTTTGCACCACTTGTTTGCCGTAGTCTTTGAACTCAGGTTGCGTTGCTTCAAACAGCGCTGTCGCTATCGCAGCTGTTGTCGCATTGTGTGGTCCGCCCTGCATACCAGGCATAACAGCAGCGTCTATCTTCTTCGCAAGATCTGGATCTTTTTCAAGACCTGCAGTAGTCACCAAAATCATAGCCCCGCGAGGACCACGAAGTGTTTTGTGCGTCGTCGTCATGACCACATGCGCATATGGTACTGGTGAAGGGTGCGCGCCAGCGATTACTAAACCTGTAATATGGGAAATATCTGCAACTAAATACGCACCGACTGAATCTGCTATCTCTCGTGCTTTTTGCCAATCTAGTGCAAATGGGTATGCAGTAGTACCGAAGAAAATAACTTTTGGTTTGTGCTGCTCTGCTAACTGCTGCATTTCTGCGTAGTCTATCCGAGCTTGCGCATCGAGTCCAAATTGCACAGATTTGTAGAACCTACCAGAAAATGTCACAGTTGGATGCCCATGGGTTAAATGCCCACCAGAAGATAAAGACAAACCCATCACAACAGAGCCAGGCTCTGCCAGCGCAAATAAGATTTCACTGTTTGCTGGACTACCAGAGTATGGCTGCACATTTGCGTGTGGTATAGCAAATAACTGTTTCGCCCGTTCGATTGCGAGCAGCTCAACAGCATCTACAACGGCGTTCCCTTCGTAGTACCGCTTACCGGCATATCCTTCGGAGTATTTATTGGCCAAGCTACTAGAAAGCAGGTCACGCACAGCGTGACTCGCATAGTTCTCGGAAGGAATAAGGGTAATTTCTTCTTGCTGACGTACATCTTCTTGCTTTACCAAGTCCAACAATTCAATGTCGTTATGTTCTGTCATACGGTATTTGAACTAAATTACAATAAGAAATAAAACAAACTAAACGCTCCAGCTAGTACAAACAGTAACCCAAACCCACCAAACAGCGCAAAGAGCCCAGCGGCCAACAGCGCAATCGCCAATTTGCCAAATGACAAGCTTTGCTCAAAAAATACAATGTACGGCACAATATCTTCTGATTCTGCTCGTTCGTAGGTAATGGTAGAAAGCGGGATAAAGTACAAATTCTTTCCAACTCGTGCCGTTGTGTCCGAAGCGATAGCACCAACAGAACCGGACAAGAACGGTCGCACAAACCAGCCAGCCGCAGTTATCCAAGTACCTAATTTTAACAAAGAAAGCTTTGCGTGACCATCTGTCAGTTTTCCAACATATAAGCTAATAACAGTAGAGATAACTGAGGCGGCAGTAATCATTAAGCCTGTATCTTGGTACCCAGACACCACTAAATAAATAAAGATTGGCCAAATAGTCAGAGCCAACAGCTCCTCCCCAAAACCCCAATACCCAAAACTAAACAAAGGATATTTTTTAAACAAACGCCACACTCGCCTATACTCAAACGTGCGTTCTTGGAACTGTTCTTTGTGCAAAAGGAGTGGCACAATAGACAGCAGATACACCCCACACGCAACAAGCAACAACATCTTCCCCCCGCTCGCTTGCGCAATAATCCCACCAAAGAGTGGACCTAAAATATGCGCCCCTTGGATAATAGCAGTCAGCATGCTAAATTCTCTACCCACCTGCCCTTGGTTTGCAAACCGCGCCACAATCGCATGAAACCCTGGCCAATAAAATGATTTTTCCAGCGCGTAGAATATCGGCGCGAGCCAGAGCAACACCGGATACTGCGCGGCAAATAACAAACTCCCCCAATATAAGATTTGAAATGGAATGCTAACCACCATTGCTTTACGGTAGCCAAACCGTGCCGTAATTTTCCCTCCAAGAGGAATAAGCACAATATACCAAGCATACACCGCTGCGAAAAACAGTAAGATCTGTACAATAGAAAGCTGTAATGCTTCATACATGTAAATTGGTTCAAACACCAACATTGCTGCAAGCGCAATATCTGCGATGCCCGCAGACACGTACAAATCTTTTACTTCTTGCTGTAATCGAAAAGAAAAATATTGGGGAAGCCGTAACTTGAACGTCATGAATAGTCTTTGTTTAACTTTGCAAACTCTTAGTAGTAGTATATCAGGTTTAGCCCTAACCAATCGAAGACATTTTGGCATCTCCAATACCATGTTACAGTGTAGCTATAGGAAAGGAGGGTTGCACTATGCAACAGTTTGACTCAGAACTCTGGGACGAGGAACTATGGCAAGCGCCACAAGTTCGCCTCTCTCAACATGCGTACACTCATGCGTGGACGGAGTTTGGTGGGCACCAAAACTCCGACTCACAAAAAGAAACAATCCTGCACGCGCTCCTGCGTGCGTGCAGAAACGAAGACATCACACGAGCAACAGTACTCGTGAAATTACTGGAGGTGGGATATGGTGTGGTCAGATCAAAAATGCCGAAGCTACTTTTGGAACTGCAAACAAAAGTGGTGGTGCAGTAAACACCCGCAAAAAAAGCGTTGGAATTTCTTCCAACGCTTTTTTACATACCCTGATTACACCACAAAGTTAATCAGTCTGTTCGGAACAAAGATTGTTTTGCGCACTGCCACACCAGCCAATGCCTTACTCACTTTTTCTGAGGCAAACACCAACTCAGTTGTTTCTGCTTCAGAAAGACCGACAGGAAGAGACAACTTTTCTTTTAATTTACCATTTACCTGCACAATAAATTCGATGGTTGCTTCGGTAATTTTCTTGGCGTCAAATTTTGGCCATGGCTCGTGTTGCAACGATTTATTTCCACCAATATGCGCGTACAACTCTTCGGCAATATGTGGTGCAAATGGGTACAACACTGTCAAAAATGCTTTAATGGTTTTCACACTTACCTGCTCTTCTTTCACTTCATTGTGAAATTCCATCAGCGCAGAAATACATGTATTAAACCGCTGTGCTTCTATGTCTTCTCCAACTTTTTTAATCAGTTTGTTAATCGCCCGCTCTGCACGTTCCGAATCTTTACCCTTTGCCTGCAACACTCCTTGGGTCTGCACCCAACCCCATGCACGCTCCAAGAACCTGCGCACGCCAACTGCGCCTTTATCATTCCACGCAACCTGCGCTTCATGTGGCCCCAAGAATAACTCGTACATACGTGCGGTATCTGCCCCAAACTGTTTTACAATTTCGTCTGGGTTAACCACATTGCCACGAGACTTGGACATCTTCTCTCCGTCCGCAGCTAAAATAATCCCGTGAGGTACACGCTTGGTATATGGTTCTTTTGTTGTTACTAATTTTTTGTCGTACAAAAACAAATTCCAGAACCGTGAGTACAACAAATGCAGAGTAGTATGCTCCATGCCACCAAAGTAAATATCTACAGGCGTCCAACGTTTCAGCTTTGCTTTATCTGCAAATGCTTTCTTATTTTTTGGGTCTGCATAGCGAAGCCAGTACCAAGAACTCCCTGCCCACTGTGGCATGGTGTTCGTTTCGCGCTTGGCAGGCCCCTTACACGTTGGACACTTTGTGTTCACCCATGCACTAATTGCGGCCAAAGGAGATTCACCTGTTCCCGTTGGTTCGTACTTTTTGACTGGTGGAAGTGTGAGCGGTAACTCTTTTTCTGGTACAGGCACAATACCACATGCTGCACAGTGCACAATTGGGATTGGCTCACCCCAATATCGCTGCCGACTAAACAACCAGTCCCGAAGTTTATATTGCACGGTGCTCTTTCCGTATTGTGCCGCCATCTGAGGAAGAGCATCTTCACTATAGCTACCGGTGTGCTCCCCAGAATTTACAAGTAGCCCAGACCCACTATAAACAGAGTTATTTAGCAAATCTAATGCTTGCTGATGAGAAGCTGCAGTTAAAAAGGATTTTAGCTCCTCTTTAGAAAGCCAAAGTAATTCATGCTTGTTTTGTTCTTCAGCCGATACGTCTACCCGCTCAGAATTCTGTAACTCCACATAATACGTAGGAGCATGACCAAAACGATTAACTTTTTTGGGTTCGTGATAATACTTACTATGTATAACACCCAAGCTACTTATAATCTTTGCATTCTTAAAACCCGTTTCTTCTAGTATTTCTTTGTAAACAGTTTCCTCAGGAGTCATGCCGTCTTCAATCCCCCCCGTAAGAAAAGTGCCCCACCCAGCGCTCGGCCAGCGCAGAGCCATATAAATGTCTTTTTCCCAATGCTTAATAATAGCAATGATTCCATTACTATCTTGAACAGGCTCATGCTCTCTAAATGTTGCCGAGCCAGTGGTTTGAACAAGCAGCGGCTCTATGACTTGTTTGATTGGCAAATGAAACTTTAATGCAAACACAAAGTCACGCTCATCGTGTGCTGGCACAGCCATGATGGCGCCGGTACCATACCCACCTAATACATAGTCAGCCACCCAAACAGGTACCTGTTCTCCTGTCGCAGGGTTGATTGCTTTAATGCCTTGTAACTCTACGCCCGTTTTTTCTTTAGTGGCATCCGTACGCTTCATTTCATCTTTCGCTTTTGCCTGCTCCACATACATCTGCACCTGGTCCCAATTTGCAATCTGCAATTTGCAATCAGCAATTATCTTGTGCTCTGGAGCAACCACTAAATACGTCGCCCCAAAAATAGTATCTGGACGAGTGGTAAATACTGTAATAGATGATTTTGAATTGTGAATTGAAAATACAATTTCTGCCCCCACAGACTTCCCAATCCAGTTCTCCTGCTGCAGCTTAACCATTTCCGGCCACTCGGGTAATTCTTTTAAGCCAGCCAAAAGTTTTTCGGCATATTCAGTGATTTTTAAATACCACTGGCGCATCTCACGTTTTTCTACCAAGGTACCACAGCGCTCACACGCACCGTTAATGACTTCTTCGTTTGCCAATCCAGTTTTGTCTTTCGGACACCAATTAATTGGCGCAGTCGCTTCGTAGGCAAGACCTGCTTTGTAGAGTTGCAAAAATATCCACTGTGTCCATTTGTAGTACTCGGGATCTGTGGTGTCTACCACACGATTCCAGTCAAAGCTATACCCAAGAGAATTAATTTGTTTTACAAAGTTACTAATGTTTTTTGCAGTGGATTTTTTTGGCTGTACTCCAGTTTTAATTGCGTAGTTTTCTGCAGGTAACCCAAAAGCGTCCCAACCAATTGGGAACAATACTTCTTTGCCTTGTAGGCGCCAATATCTACTGGTCACGTCACCAGCGGTATATCCACGCATGTGCCCCATGTGAAGTCCCGCACCAGAAGGGTATGGAAATTCAACCAAAATAAACTTTTTTGGTTTTCTAGATTTATCGGATGCTGCAAAAGTTTTCTTTGCTTGCCAATACTTTTGCCACTTCGCTTCTATTGCTTTGGGGTTGTATCGTTTCATGGTATTTAAATCCTAATGTCTCAATCCTACTTGCTTTCTGCTCTACCGAGTAGCTCGTCTATCTCTCCTTGTAAACTTTGTAAGTACTCAACCGAATCAACAGTCTTCTGCTGCTCTCTTGCAGCTGCCACCGCTGCGCGGAACTCCGCCACCCGCTGTTCAATAGCTAGAATATCATCCTCGCTCACAACCCGCTTCGCCCGCAAATAGCTAATTCGGCGTTCTAGTTGGTCCAGCTGGTTCCCAAAACGCTCTACGGTAGTACGCAACTGGGTTGCATCAAATTGTCCAAATCGTGATTCTATAGGTCTTTCAACACATACTATAGTGGCAATACACTTGGCTGTACAGCAAGAGTACGACATATGCTGCAAACAAACACGCCCAGAACACCACCAATACCCAGTATAATATCTGAGAAAAGCGTTCTTGCGCAAATTCACACAGCTCCTCCGGAACCCCCTCTATACACATGTCCAAGCGCAGCATAGCAGCATAATGCAAAGGTAAAAATACCCCCACAATTACCAAAGCCAAAGCTCCCAAAGACGCCACGACATCTACATGTCCACTCGCTTGCAGTAACACAAACCGGTGCAGCCCAACCCCAAACAATAAGATATCACCGGCAATAACATATGCAAACAAACGGCGAATATCCCCCGCCCGTTCGTAACCAGCGGGTAATAATTGTGATAGCGAAGGCGCTTTCGGTGCGTGCTTATCGCTCACTGCCACCACTGGCTTTTGCGCAAAATACATAACCATCAAAATAATGCATATGCCCGCAGACACCAGCAGTAATCTACCATCTGCACCAGACCCAATCTTCACATAGTACGCCATGCCATGCACCATACTATGCACGACCCCCAAACACAACAACAGTGTTGCACCAGCAAACACAGAAAGCGCAAACCTCTGAAACCCTATCTCCTGTTTTTTATTAAATATAATTAACGCCATGAACGTAGCTTCTAGCTGCGAAACAATAGTAAGAACGTTTCCATTAAATGTCTAGATGGGCATCTTCTAGACACTTCTAGAAGATGCCCATCTAGACATCGCCATCCAACAATAGATGCTTGATGTCTTTATACTCTCTTGTTAGCTCTGAAGCGCGTAGCACAAATTGAGTATATCTACTTTTACTATTTGCGACTGTCGGCAAACCCAAAATTAATCTAGAGTTTACCAGCGTACCACTTCGCTTTCCGGCATATTCCAAATAACTACTCCACGCCCACTTGTCTAAATCATCAGTCAAGCCAGCGGCAAGAGGATTTTGATGAATGTAAGCCGAAACCCATTGTAACTGCGCATCGGTTTCGATAGCCACTGCCTTGTACTGATCTTGAAACAACGCCCCAACCCTATCATGTTTAGCATTAAATACTTTACTATACCCCGTCATAACTCTACGAAATAAATCCGAGACGGGAACTTCCGTTACTTGTTTAATAAGAAAATGAAAGTGATTGGGCATTAAACAATACGCATATATTTCAAATAGCCCAGGAGGTAGTATCTTTCTGCGGTAGGAGTTTCGTCTCGCAACAGGTAACGGCTGACTCAATACCTGTTCTTTAAACCGACGCAGAAATAAAATATAATCTTCGGGGCAAGTAAAAATATCTTCCTTATTAACCCCACGGTTAAAGAAATGGTACACACCACCAGCAGCCAAGGTTTTATAATCTCGATAGTTCATACAAAACCACATGTCTAGATGGGCATCTTCTAGACATGATTATTATAGCTTAAAAAGCTTACACGCATTTTGGGTTGTGGCTGAAGTGACCTCTTCCAGCGATATACTTTTCCACTCTGCAATCTTTTTTGCAACTTCAACAATATATGCCGGTTCGTTTCGCTTGCCACGAAAAGGCACCGGAGCCAAATAGGGTGAATCTGTTTCAAGCACAATCTGTTCCAGCGGCACACCTTTGACCACCTCTTCCATATTTCCTGTTTTGTCGAAGGAAATAATACCATTCAAGCCAATATAAGCGCCAAGCTCTAAGAACTTTTGCGCAACTTCAAGAGAACCAGTAAAAGAATGCACTTCAAATCTGAGTATTTTATTTCCTTCGCTAGAAATTGGAAATTGGAAATTGGAAATTATGCCGAGTACGTCATCATAGGCATCGTCACTACCCTTGCTTGGCCGACAGTGAATAACCAACGCTTTATCCAATTCCACTGCAAGTGCTATTTGCTTCCCGAAAGCTTCTTTCTGCTGTGCTTTGATTACATCTGTAGTCCTCTGTAAATCTGCATGCATCTGTATATCAGCATCACTTAGTCGGTAATAATCCAATCCACACTCACCTATACCAACAACGCGCTCGTGTTGCGCCAAGAGACGATATGCGCCCACGTCAAATTCTTGCCGACCGACCACGTGTGCTGTTTCATTTTCGTCTAAATAGGGATTGTCGTATGTATGACTAGGGTGCAAACCAACAACGGCATACACCCCACGTGGATACTGCGCCAGCATATCCACTGCCTGCTTGCTTGTAGGATACTCTGTTCCTATATTCACCACAGTAATACCATTATCAAATGCCCGCTGCAGCACTGCTTCTGCATCGTCCTGAAAAGCATGTAGATTTATATGTGCGTGTGTATCAATTATCATCTGTGAACAAATACAATTAATCTGCAAAATGAATTCCATCTAAAACATTCTTGCCTTGCCAATAAATTTGTGCTGGCACTGGTTCTAAAATTGGCTCGTTAGTACTTCGAGCCCTCACTATCTTATAGTATGCATCGAAATCAGGAAGTTTAATCACAACCGGCTTCCCAACCAAATTATTCTGTAACCTAAGCCAAGCCTGTTCATCTCCCGAAGAAAGAAAGCGCAAATCCTGCGTGGGTGACAAATCATAAAAAGGTGTTACTGCTATGGTATCTGCAATGTATTTACCAACCAATTGAAATCCATTATGAGTCCCAAAATAAACATAGGAAGGCTCAGAAAATTCATTCTGTAAATCCTTATACTGCTTATGTAGGTCTCTCTCTTCCTTATTCAAGTTCAACCAAGCGTACTCGTTAGTAGCAGTAATAAAGCCGTGAGTAGCATTAAAAACCGAAGCCACAAATCGGATTTCATACAAGACCGGATAGACAAGGAGTGCATTTAAACCCAACAATATCGTCGCAATAGCAACAGCCTTATGCCAACCGTTCGATGCTTTCTTATACAGCGTTACCCCGGTGACATATAGAACCAAACCAAAACCAACACCATACGTGAACAAAACTCCCAATAAGATAATTGCTTCTATACCCTGCCCAGGGAAGCCAAGCCCGAAGACCGTAATCATCGCCAACTCCAGCACTACTAGCGCCATACAAATATACACAAGCACTGGAGTTGGCACGGGCTTAATTTGGTTTTCAATCATAGTATTTGCCATCTTTTGAGCTAACTACTCAATTCTCGGAAATAGTCGTGGTATGTCACCACCTCGAAGCGCTGTAGTAATCTGTCCTGCAGTATCAGGCAAAATAACTTGCAGGTGAAAAGCGATTACTGCTAACTCTTGCAGTAAATATGCAATATCCTTTTGCCCTGCGGCTGCATCTACCTTAATCTTTTTGAATGGCTCTTCTTTGGCAATAAATTCATCCGCCGCCTTTATCTTCTCCCAAATCCAATCTGCAGCTTTCTGTATTTCATACGCCTCTAAACAACGAGAGAACTCTGAATCAAACCTGTCCACTGTCCACTGCTCACTCTCCACTATCCCTGCATTTGCCGCCATCTTTAAAATGCGACTAGTTAGATTACCCAATCCGTTTGCAAGGTTTGCGTTATAACTTTCCACAAATTTTTCCCATGTAAAATCACCATCTTCAAATGTAGACATCTCACGGGCAAACCAATACCGTAGTGCATCAATTGCTTGCGCTTCCACCACACCTTGTGCAACCAACTTGTCTATAATTTCAAATGGATCAACAACGTTCCCAATAGTCTTGGACATTTTTTGCCCACCACTAGTAATAAACCCATGAATCAAAATTTGCTTAGATGTAGGCAATCCCGCAGAGAGGAGCATTGCTTGCCACATTGCAGACTGCTGACGCAAATTGTCCTTCCCCGCAATCTGCACCCCAGGCCAAAAATCTGTAAATTCAGAGTGTTGAGTGCTGAGTGCTGAGTTTTCAGAATCTGTATTCAACTTAGCATTTGGCACTTTCAATTCTGCATTTTCCTCTGGCCATCCTAACGTAGAAATATAGTTAATCAGCGCGTCAAACCAAACGTACATCACCTGGGTGTCGTCATTTGGCACCGGAATACCCCATGGCATTTTTTCTCGAACTCGAGAGATGCTGAAATCTTTTAAGCCTGCGGAAACAAACTCTCGGATTTCATGCAGCCTGGTTTTTGGCACAACAAAATCATGACCCGCTGCGTCATATAAAGCTAACAGCTGCGTCTGGTATTTCGAAAACTTAAAGAAGTAATTTTCCTCTGCAATTTGTTCCAGTGCTTTTCCAGGATGCAATGGGCAAAATCCATCTACCAGTTCTGAATCTGTTTTCTCCAGTTCACACCCAACACAGTAATTCACGCTGTAAGACTTTTTGTAAATGTCCCCTGCTTCCACGCAACGAAGCCAAAAAGCTTGCGCTGCAGCTTTGTGAGTAGGGTTAGTTGTTCGAATAAAATGTATCTCTTCCAATATTCCCAGTCGTGGTAATAACCCTTTAAATTTTGCTGCGTACTCATCTACATACCCCTGTGGCTCCATGCCAGCCGCTAATGCATTCTGATAGATCTTTTGCCCATGTTCGTCCGTGCCAGTGTTAAAAAAAACTTCATCACCAATTAACTTATGATACCGTGCCAAAATATCTGCATAGACAAATTCAAGAGCATGCCCCATATGTGGCTTTGCATTTACGTAAGGTAACGTTGTGGTAATATAAAAGTTTTTTGACATACGAAAATTACTTACTGGTATTTCTTTTCTCCTGCGTACAACAAACCGCTGCCAACCTCGTTCTTACGCTACTTTCTGATCCCCTTGTTCACTCGAAAACTCTTCTATAAGCACTAACACTGCCCCTGCAAGAGGTACAGCCAAAAGCAACCCAATTACTCCAGCAAGTTTTAAACCAATAAGCAAAGAGAGTAACACCACGAGCGGCGAAGTGCCAACTGTCTTTTGCATAATCTTTGGCACGAGCACATACCCTTCAGTTTTTTGAATAATTATGTACAAAATTATTACCCCCACTGCCAAAGCGGGACTTTGCACAAGTGCAAACATAAACGCAGGAATAGCAGAAATAATCGGCCCCATATACGGCACCACTTCTAGTAATCCCGCCATAAGTGCCAACACTAAAGCGTACTTTACCCCGAGCAACGTCAATCCGACATACGTCATTACAAAAATAGAGATACTCAACAAGAGTTGCCCAAGTATCCAAAGCCCCATCTTTTTCTGAATCTTGTTCGTCAGACTCATAACCAAGTCTCGCTTTGCTGGTGGAACCAAAGGTCGAATAAGCTCCTTCATACCATTCTGATCTGCAACCACCAAATAAAAAGAGACGACCAAAACCGTAAAGAAACCGAGTACGCCGTTAAAGATACCAAGTGTATGGCTAAACACAGACTGTCCATCGCCAGTTCCAACAAACCCTTGCAAAATTTGCGCTGCGTTTACATTGCCAAAAACCGCATGCACACCAGGGTACTTTACTTGGAACTCAGCCCAGAAGTCCGGAAAGTTCTGCGCCAACAATTTAAACTGATTCAGTACTTCAGGCGCAATCAATCCAACTACCACACCAACCAAACCAAGCACAATCACGTACAGCGCAAGCACAGAAACACCACGAGGGATTTTTCGTTTTTGGTGCAAGTAATCAGCTAGTGGGTCCATGGCAGAAGCAAACACTACTGCTAAAAGAAACAAGGTAATAATTTCTCGAATAACCCACAAAAAAGCAAGCGAAAGCACAACAAACACTACTTTCAAAATTACTTGGGTCGAATTTTCTAGCTCACGAAATTTCATAAGGAAAGTATATACTGCCTAACCTAAAAACAAAAGAGCTGCCTAAGGCTACTCGTATGTAGCCTCAAACAGCTCTAAAAAGTACATTATTCAGCAGGGGTTTCTTCTAACACAAGCCGCGCTGCATCTGTGCGTTCGTCTGGATTTTGTATACCATCGAGACAATACGCTTTAATTTGCTCACGAATATAGTCAGTAAGTCCTTCTGAGAGCAACGTCTGAATAAGCACGCCTTTAACTGTCTCATCCAAGTCAGAAACGTGGATAAGATATATGATTTTTTCTACTTTTTCATCCATATAATTAGTATAGCACCCTATACGGATGGGTTTTCCCCAACGCTAATTTCTTCAAGAAGGGCCTGCTTTATAGCAGGAATATCCATCTCCCCAAACCTCTCTCTACCTCTTTGAATTATTCCCTGCACAGTAGGATTTTCTTGGTACAAAGCAGCGAGCATTTCTGGACTTTTTCTAGTTTCCATGTTCAAAATCGATTTGTTTCTTAAGTGTTTTCCCTAACGTACTCTGACAATATCACCTCCACTCTAACTGGTCAAGTTTGGTGAAAAATTTTATGCACCTTCTCGAATTTTTTTCAAGAGGGCGATATCTTGCACCACTTTTTCGTGCTCTGTTTCCAAAATCAGAGGGAAATAATCACTCTCTGTAGTGTACTTTTTTACTTGCTCCATGAACGCGACAAATCCAGACTTTCCAATATGGCCTTCGTCTAAATGTTCATGCCTATCTTTGTGGCTCCCAAATTCTACTTTACTATCGTTCACATGACTCATGCGCAAATATTGCTTTCCTACAACTTCGTCAAAGCGCGCAAATGTTTCCACAGCTGCTTTTTTGGTACGGATGTCATACCCAGACGCAAATGCATGCTGTGTGTCGTAGCAAATCCCACCGAACCCGTGCATGTCTTTTAACGCTGACACCATTTCTGCTAATTCTTCAAACGTATCTCCGGCAACACTCCCTGCACCAGCAGAAATTTCTATGAGCAATTCTGTTTTTCCTTCGTACCCTTGCAACACTTCGGTAAGCCCAGCTTTCAGCTGCACCATCCCTGCTTCTTCACCTAAATCCTTAAAACTGCCAGGGTGGAACATCACATACCGCGCGCCGAGTAAGCTCCCTCGCTCTAACTCTCCTCGCACAATAGCAATAGAGCCATTAAACGTTTTTGGCGTGGCAGACCCAAAGTTAATAATATAGGGAGCATGTATCACAAAATCGCGAATCCCCGCTTCTTGCATAGCAGCCATAAATTTTTCTTGCACCTCAGCAGTTATCGCGGAGACTGGACCGCCTTGTGGACTACGCGAAAACATTTGAAATGTTTCGCACCCAAGCAGCCCAGCATTCTTTGGTGCATTCCACAACCCCCCAGCACTGCTCACATGACAGCCAATTTGTATACTATTCGTTTTTTTCATAAAAATGTAAATAATTGTACCCTCATAAAAGCAAGCTTACACGGAGAGTGTTGTTATCCACTCAGGATGCAATACACTCTGCCCACGCTGGAGAGCTTGATACTGCTCGTGGAGCTGTTTCGTTACTGGCCCCATGACACCACTACCCACTACCCGCCTGTCTACCGAAAGTATTGGCGCTATGCGAGCACTCGAACCACAGAAAAAGAGCTCATCAGCTATATACAGTTCACTGCGATCTACAGGACGAACAGCCACTGGAATGTGTAAATGCTGTGCCAATGCCAAAACCGTATCGCGAGTAATACCTTCTAAAATATCGGTGGATACTTCCGGAGTCACCAAATACCCTTGCCGAACCATAAAAATGTTTGCAACCGTCCCTTCGGTAACATGCCCGTCACGATCTAAACAAATTGCTTCGTCGTACCCATTGAGGAGCGCTTCGTTTTTCATTAAGCTGTTGCTCACATACAGACCGTTCACTTTTGCGCGAGCTGGGATAGCATCGTCTTCCACGTGCCTCCACGTGCTCACGCACACCGCCACCCCTTGCTCAGGGTAAAATTGCCCCATCGGGTAGACATACGCAGACAAGCTATTGCGAAGTCCGGAAATCTTTGTGCCAGCTACAAGCTCATCTACAAAAATAGTAACGCGTACCAAAACATTTTCCCGCACGTCATTTTGGCGCAGTAGTTCGTGCATGAGCTCTGTAAAACGATCGAACGGGTGCGACTGTGCAAAGTCAGCAAAACCCATTATCCGCGCTGAATTGCACAGCCGCTTCCAATGGTCGTGCAAACGAAACAAGCGCACCTCTTGAGAGGCTTCATCCCATACCACGTTAAACACGGTGTACACTGCCAAGCCATACAATACCGGCGAAGAGGCTATGCTCACCGTTGCTTGTTCAAAAGGCACAAAGTTATCTCGGAACAATGTGATGCTGTTTTGAAGATTAAATCCAGCCATATGTTTTATTTCTCACTACTACCCCAGCTCTGTGCGCAAAGTTAAAATTTTAGCGTTTTCTCTAACCGCTTCTGCAGCTCCACGCCTTTAAATGGTCCAATAACGGCTAAAGACGCATGCGCCGAACGAAAGAGCTCTGCTGCAACTGCTTGCACTTCTTTTCGTGTTACTTTATCTATTCTATCGTACGCGTCTTGCGGAGTTAAGATTCGCTTTTTAAATGCTACTTGGTCCAAATACCAATCAAGCTTTACCTGATTATTTTCTAGCGCCAATGCAGTTTTGCCTTTCAGATACTCTTTTGCTTTTACGAGCTCCTTTTCATCTACGAGCGTATCTGCCGTACGTTTCAGCTGAGACAAAATAACTGCTACCGCTTCGGTGACATTCGCTATTTGCACACCGGCATTAACCACAAATTGTCCCACGTCTTGGTACGATCCAGACCCACAATTGACGTAGTACGCCAACCCACGCTTTTCGCGAATTTCATCCCACAAACGACTGCTCATACCACCACCCAAAATTGTCGAAAGCGCGGTCACCGCAGGATTGCGCTTGTCGTTATTCGGAAAACCTTTAAAGCCAAGTGCTATATGCGCCTGTTCGGTTTCTTTGTGAATCACTTGTAAGCGAGGCTTGGTTTGCACATCTGTTGCTTTTTTCCAACCAGCAACTTTTGCTTTTTTCTGCCGCCCCCAGTGCTGCCTGATCAAAGTCATGAGCTGTGCATGGTTAAACTTGCCAGACACCCCAATTAGCATATTGTTCGGCTGGTAATGCGCCTGCATATAACTCCGGAATGTCGCTGGAGTAAATTTCGTGATTGTTTCTTTACGTCCAATAATAGGTTGGCCCAACACATCGTGGGGCCACATAAGTACGTCCAAAGCCTCTTCCACGACACTCTGTGGACTGTCTGCATACATGTTCATTTCTTCCACTATAACCCCTTTTTCTTTTTCCAGTTCTGCAGGGTCAAATAGCGGCTGCTGCACCATGTCGGTTAAGATATCCAAAATCAGCGGCAAATATTTGCTTCGTGCTTTAATGCAATACTGGGTGGTTTCTTTTCCCGTAAAGGCATTCATGTCACCTCCAATGCCATCAACAATTTCATTGATCGCCATGGAAGTTGGAAATTTTTTTGTTCCTTTAAACAGGAAGTGCTCTAAGAAATGTGACACACCAGCATTCACCGGAGCTTCCGAACGTGAGCCAGTTTTCACGAACACATCTACCACCACGCTTTCCGCATCGTTACTTGGTACCGCAACAACCGTGAGACCGTTGGGTAATACTGTTTTTGTATATTTCATAATTACTTCTCCAACGTCTATCTGCAAGTGCAATTAATGTATGCGAGTCATAATATATTCTACCAAGTCAGCCACTGCCACGCGGTCCTGTTGAGCCGTGTCTCTATTCCGCACGGTAACGGTGTCGTTCTCGAGCGTGTCAAAATCTACCGTAATACAGAACGGTGTACCTATTTCATCTTGTGAGTAGTATCGCTTCCCTACATTTCCACGGTCATCCCACGCAACTGGCAATAGTGCGTCATTACCTGTGAGCAACGCAAATACTTCTTTTGCCTTAGCTACCAACTCAGGCTTGTTTTTGAGTAGTGGAAATACTGCAGCTTTGTAAGGGGCAAGGCGCGCTGGTAACTGCAACCACACCCGCTTCTTATCTTCTTCTCCTTCTTCTCGGTAGTGTTCGGTAAGCACTGCCAAAACGGTTCTATCTACTCCCCACGTCGGTTCTATGACGTGTGGCACTGTCTTCTCGCCTGTTTCAGGGTCAGTGTACTTCAGCTCTTGTCCGCTGGCACGTTCATGGTTAGACAAGTCAAAATCGGTACGATATGCCAAACCGTACAGTTCTTTTTTACCAAATGGAAATTCGTATTCAAAGTCTATCGTGCGCTTGCTGTAGTGTGCCAAATCTTCTTTCGGGACTTCCAACTCGTGCACGTGCGCCATATCCAGCCCAAGGTCATTCTGCATCCAAGAAATCATCGCTGCGCGCCACGATTCAAAGTAGGCGCTCCATTCAGCATCCGTGGTTGGTACAGGAATAAAGTATTCTATTTCCATCTGCTCAAACTCGCGGGTGCGGAAAATAAAATTCCCCGGAGTGATTTCGTTCCGAAATGCTTTACCTTGTTGCGCAATACCAAATGGCAAACGCTTTCTGGCAGTATCTAAGACATTTTTAAACTGCACAAACATTGCCTGTGCCGTCTCTGGTCTAAAGTACGCTACATTGGTTTGCTCTTCTGCAGGACCAATAAACGTTTTAAACATTAAATTAAATCGCTTTGGCTCAGAAAGCGCGTGTCCAGAAGGACTCTTGAGTTTTCGCTCTTCTGCTGCTTCCCACATTTGTTCAAGCGACATACCAACAGGGCTCACTCCTGCGTCTTCCAGCAAGTGGTCAAGACGAAACCGTTCGTGTGTTTCTTTGTCTTCCACAAGCGGGTCGGAAAATGTTGCTACGTGACCACTGGCTTCCCACACGCGCGGGTTCATAATAAGAGCTGCATCTAAACCAACCACATCCTCGCGTTGGTGCACAAATCGTTTCCACCACAACCGCTTAATGTTGTTTTTAAGCTCTACCCCAAGTGGGCCGTAGTCCCAAGAGTTAGAAAGCCCACCATATATCTCACTCCCAGGGAACACAAACCCTCGACGCTTACAGAGCGATACTATCTTTTCCATCAGTTCGTTGTTGTTTGGCATAACTTTATAAATTACAAATTACAAGCATCAAAGAACAAATAAATTCGAAGTTATAAATTCCAAACCAAAAATTTTGGTCATTGATATTTTGGACGTTGGAATTTATTTGATATTTGTTATTTGGGATTTGGTGCTTATATCAACCTGGTACTTAATAAAAAAGGCTCGTCTCTAAATATAAAATATATTACATTTAGGGACGAGCTTTCTACAATATAGACAGACCCGCGGTTCCACCCTAGTTGTCCCGCTGTAGCGGGACCGACTTTATTCACTTGTATAGCTCCAGCCAGCCACGGCCTTCACAGCTACAGCTAGTATACACCAGCAAAACCCCCACCGTCAAAACTGCATTATCCGTTACCATGCACGCCTAGTAACGGTTGCAAAGGTGACCATGGTAACGGCATGGTAACCAGTAAGGTACTATTCTCGAGCGGGGGTGTAGTCTTTGAATTCTTCCAACATACGGTCAAAGTAGTCGTTCTCCAGTGCGGTACGAATTTTCTCCATAAAGGTAAGGTAAAAGCGAAGGTTGTGCATAGTTGCCAAGCGCTCACCTAGAGGCTCTCCTGTCTGGAACAGGTGTCGCACATAAGCACGAGTATGGTGCAAGCATGCATAGCAGCTACACGAGCTATCTATAGGTACAAAATCTTCTTTATGCTTTTCTAAACGAATATCTATGGTCTGGTACCCCTCTGCACCACTTTCACTACGTGCGGAAATATACAAACGTCCGTGACGTGCTTCACGAGTTGGGATAACGCAATCAAAAGTATCACACCCTCGTGCAACTCCTTGAATAATATCAAAAGGCGTACCCACGCCAAGCAAATGCTTTGGACTATTTTCTGGCAAAAATGGTATAGAAAAATCTATTGCCCGCATCATTTCTACATGTGGTTCCCCCACTGCCACACCACCAATAGCAAAACCAGGAAAGCCCAGCTCGGCCATTTCTTGTGCGGACTGTTTGCGCAAGTCTTCAAAATTCGCCCCTTGCACAATACCCCACAATTTTTGCCCAGGGTTTACTGGGTCACCATCGGTAATAATTTTTTTGTACTCAGCCAAAGCACGTTCGGCCCAACGTCGTGTAAGCGCAATAGACTCACGACTTCGTTCGTAGTCAAACGGGTACCCAGGAAAATCATCCAAAATCAAAGCCACATCACTTCCTAAGTTCGCTTGAATGTCTACTGACTTTTCTGGGCTTAACACTTCGTGTTTGCCATCCATGTCGAACTGAAACATGACTCCAACTTCCATAACCTTTCGCATCTTGGCCAGTGAATACACTTGGAACCCACCCGAGTCAGTAAAGATTGGGCCTTTCCAATTCATAAAGCCATGCAAGCCACCTGCTTTGTACACCAAGCCGTCCCCAGGGCGCTGCCACAAGTGATAGGTGTTTGCCAGAACCATGGACGCACCCCAGAACTTGAGTTCTTCACTGGTTACTGTTTTTACCGTGCCACGAGTTCCTATTGGTAAAAATTGTGGTGTTTGTACATCGCCATGCGCAGTATGAATAACCCCGAGACGTGCTCTGGTCGTTTCATCTTTTTTGAGTATTTCAAAATAGTCCATATACGCATAAAGAGTGGGTACTGGAAAACTCCAGCACCCACACGTTACTACTATTTCCCACCAAAGCGTCGTGCCCCATTTGGGCGACCACCGCTTGGACGATCCCCTCGTCCGCTTGGTCTTGAGTCAAACCCTCGCCCACCACGGTCAGACTGCGCTGCTGCCAGTTGTTCTGGCGTTGGCGCTGGCGCAAATGGTTTGTGCGTTAAGTTAACCCTACCTTGGTCATCTATTTCACTCACTTGTACTTTAAGCACATCGCCCACTTTTACCACATCTTCTACTCTGTTCACGCGGTAATTTGCAAGCTGAGAAATGTGCACCAAGCCTTCTTTACCAGGAAGCACTTCTACAAACGCACCGAAGTCCATAAGTCTGGTAACGGTACCGTCGTACACTTCACCAGCTTCAATTTCTTTTACTATATTCTGAATCCACTGTACTGCTTTTTCTGCAGCTGCTGCATCGGTAGAAACAACCATTACTTGTCCGCTATCTTCTATATCTATCTTTACACCTGTCGCAGCAATGATTGCGTTAATCACCTTACCACCAGTACCAATTACTTCTCGAATCTTATCTGGTTTAATAAAGAAGCTGGTAATACGTGGAGCATATTGGGAAAGTTCGGCACGAGGTGTAGGAAGCACTTCTTTCATCTTCCCAATAATAAACATGCGTCCAGGTTTTGCCTGCAAGATAGCTTTCGCCAAAATCTCTGGGGTTAACCCTTTCACTTTAATGTCCATTTGCATGGCGCTCACACCTTTTTCGTTTCCGGTTACTTTAAAGTCCATGTGACCGTTAAAGTCTTCTATACCAGCAATGTCAGTCAGAACTTTAAAGTTGCTTGGGTTAGATTCGTCCATGACCAAACCCATAGCCACACCACCAATCACATCTGCAATTGGCACACCAGCATCCATAAGGGCAAGACTAGACCCGCAGGTAGATGCCATGGAAGTGGAACCGTTGGAAGCAATAGCTTCACTCACCAAACGCATGGTATATGGAAAATCTTCTTGCTTTGGCAAAACGCCAGAAGCTTCGATTGCTTTTTCTGCTAAAGCACCGTGACCAATTTCGCGTCTCCCCGGACCACGCAAAGGAGAGACTTCACCCACGCTATACCCTGGCATATTGTAGTGGTGAATGTAACGCTTTGCAGTACCATCAACTGGATCTTCTATACCGTCCAAAATTTGTTCGTCGCTCTTACTTCCCAAGGTCACCACAGATAACACCTGAGTTTCTCCACGGGTAAATAGTGCGGAACCGTGCGTACGAGGGAGCACACCAACTTCACAAGTTATTTCACGAGTTTCATCGAGACGTCGTCCGTCTACCCGTCTTTCGTGTTCCAAAATCTGCTTTTGCTGGTACTTCTTGAGAACTTTATCTATACATTCATTTACTTCACGCTCCAGATTGGCTACACCTTCCACGCCATCTGGAAAAGTGGCTTTCACTTCTGTGAGTACTTCGGCAATGAGTGCGTTAATGCGCGTCTCACGTTCTTCTTTACTTTGGACGTAGACTGCATGTTCAATACGCTCGGATGTCAAAAGCTCTTTCACTTTGCCCATGACTTGTTCGTTTGGCAGCATGTATAGACCAGTTCTGGCTGGTTTGCCTACCTGTGCCTTAAAGTCATGCTGTACTTTTGTGAGCACTTTCAAATACTGCTGGGCAAAATCTATCCCACCAATAATGTCTTCTTCAGAAACAAGCGCAGCGCCTGCTTCTATCATCATCACATATTCACCGGTACCAGATACCACCAACTCCATAGAGCTTAATGCACGCTGCTCGTGTGTAGGGTTAATCACATATGCGCCATCTACTTTCCCTACGCGCACTGCAGCGACTGGACCATCGAAAGGAATACCAGACAACATCAAAGCCATACTTGCAGCGGTTACTGCGAGCATGTCTGGGTCATTTTTACCGTCGACGCTCAGCACGGTGACTACCACCTGCACGTCGTTACGCATCCCATCTGGGAACAATGGGCGGAGTGTTCGGTCAATAACACGTCCAGTTAAAATAGCATCGTCGGTCGCTCTGCCTTCGCGCTTTATCCAACGGCTCCCTTTAATCTTTCCGGCGGCGTATAGTCTTTCTTCGTAATCCACTAAGAGTGGAAAATAATTCATGCCTTCACGAGCCTTATTGCTCATGACTGCGGTTGCGAGCACCACTGTTTCGCCTTGTTGAGCCAAAACCGCAGCGTCTGCTTGGCGCGCCATGCGACCAGTTTCGAAACTGATCGGCTGACTCCCCACATCACACTGTATTACTTTTTTATCTAACATACCTTAAATACTTTCCTGCGGGAGTGCTGTATAAGTAGACGACGACTAAACGTTAGTCTTCGCGTTATTTATACACCACTCACCACATTTACTTTATAAATACACACTGCTGCGTATGCACACAAGTGAGACGCCCACCTACGAGGACGCCTCACTTGTTGTGTGTTCTAAATTCGAAAAAAATTCTTCTGCATCTGGAGTGCTGCTGTACACAATGTGCTCTTCGTTCGTAAGCCTGCGCAAACCTTGGTTTGTGCTGGTCACCCCTTTATTGTCGTACCAATTACGCCAGCGCTCCTTAAACTCTTCGAATTCCGGAGTCGCTTCTGCTCCATAGACCTCATGCATTACCGCAGCTTTCACTTTGTTGGCGATAGACACAAACTGACTTCGTTGTTCAAACGTCAGTGTGTGGGTTTCGGCAAAGCTTGCACGCATTTCCATTATTTCAGGATCTGCAGCAATTTGACTCACAATTTTCTTTGCAAGATCAAACCACTCTGCTTCAAATGCATTTGTTTTTGGATCAGAAGTCATGCGGGTGTGTTTATACGCCTACTCTTATTCTACAACTGCTTCTGGCTCTGGCTCAGATTTTGCAGCTGCTTTCGTTGGCGCAGCAGTCATTACGACTTTAATTTTTAGTTTATCAACAATCTTTTCGAAACGCTTTGCGTCTTCTTGGCGCAAGTAACGAAGCAAACGACGGCGGTTTCCTACCATCTTCAACAATCCACGACGAGAGTGGTTATCTTTCTTATGTACCTTTAAGTGCTCGCTCACTTGCTCAATTTCTTTGGTCAAAATAGCAATTTGCACTTCTGGGCTCCCTGTGTCGTCTTTGTGGGTGCGGAACTTCTTAATTAACGCATCTTTCTCTTGTTTGCTAAGCATAGAATGTCCTTTCTGCACGAAATTGGCTGCTTTAGGTCCAACCCGTGGTTTAAATAAATCTTAGGCACATTATACCAATTTATTGCTCTTTTTGGCAAATCCTACATAGCTAAGAGCAATTGGCTTATACCAGTTGGGGAAATCAGAGGAAAGTAGCAACCCGTAATTAGTGTCATTGCGAGGAGCGACGCCTTGGGAGCGACAAAGCAATCTCAAACATTCAGAAAGAAGACAGAGGGCAAAGAAAAACTAGGAACTCAAAAGTCAAAATGCAAAACTGCAACTCTGAACTCAAAACTGAATTGCATTGTAGTTTACAGTTTTGACCTGAATTTTTGACTTTTGGGTTTTGACTTTTGAGTTAAAAATGTATTTATTTGGATTTTGCATATTGGAATTTATTTGATATTTCGTGCTTGTGATTTGGAATTTTACCCTTGCTACCCCCTGCCCTTCGGCCGTGAGCTCAGGCTCGAACGACAACCTAGCTCCTAGCTCCTAGCTCCTAACTCCTCCTTTCCTACGCTATACTATATATATGAGCCCTACCCCGCGTGTTGAATCACCTCTCGCCAGATACGTCCGAGACTTTCTTGAGTACTGCGAAATAGAGAAAAATAAAAGCCGCAAGACCACAGAGAACTACGAACATTACCTTGGTCGTTTTTTATCCTTCGCAAAAACTGAAGCAGTCACCACCCCAGAAGATATCAACTCCAATCTCGTAAAAAAATATCGCCTCCACTTAAACCGCCTAGTCGACGACAGGGGTAAAAATTTAAAAGTTATTACGCAAAGTTTTCACGTTATAGCCCTCCGAGCTTTTCTAAAGTACTTGGCCAAACAAGACGTCACCACAATGGCTCCAGAAAAAATAGAGCTGGCGAAAAACCCCAGCCGCGAGGTACACGCACTCGACACAGATGAACTAGACCGAATTCTGAAAGCTACAGAGCAAGAGGAAGACGATCTCATTCGCCTCCGCGACATCGCAATTCTTCACACGCTCTTTTCTTCTGGTGTGCGTATTTCCGAGCTTGTACAGCTCACAGAAAAAACAGTAAACTTGGACCGTGCAGAGTTTACCGTTCGTGGCAAAGGTGACAAGCTCAGGCTGGTATTCTTGTCTCCCGAAGCAACTACTGCGCTCAAGGCATACCTCGCCAAACGCACTGACAACCACCCTGCGTTGTTTATCGCTCATACAAAAATCGGGCAAAGTGTCACTGCCCAAATGAACGCTCAAGGGAAAGTAAAAGTTATTAGCCAGCACGAAGCAGTGGGGTTATCTGCCCGCTCGGTGCAACGGATAATTCACAAGTACGCTATGCTTGCAGGTGTTACTAAAAAAGTTACCCCGCACACATTCAGACACAGCTTTGCTACAGACCTGTTACGAAATGGCGCCGATATCCGTTCAGTGCAAACCATGCTGGGTCACGCGAGCATTACCACAACACAAATCTACACCCATGTGACGAACGAAGGCTTGCGAGAGATTCACAAGAAATTCCACGATAAAAAATAGGCAGTAAAAAAGGGTAACCCTTTCGCAACGAAAGGGTTACCCTTTTTACATGCGCTCTAGCCCCAAAATGGAACCTTGCCCACATCTTTCTTCCTCCAACCTTCTACGAAGAATTTATATTTTTCTACACTGTTAGAAAACTGAGACATGATGAGTGCTGGTTTGCACAAACGGCTTTTACGCGAGCCGAGATAGTCTTGATAACTTGAGTATACATACGTATCCGGATTGGCAGGATTATTATGAATGTATGCAGACAGCGTAAGTAGGTATGGGTCATCGGTCACGTCCTTTGCCTTAAACGTATCTTGCCACAACGGACCCAATCGATTGTACTTTCTATTAAAATACATGGCGTAACTTGTGCATAATTTATGCAAAAGCTCACTTGTTGGAACATCGCCTAATTGCTGAATTTGCAGATGAAAATGATTTGGCATCAGACAATAACCGAGCACATCAAAATCACTTGGTAAAAATGCGTGCAAGCTAAGATTCGAATAACTTGGTTTTGGTAAACCTATTAATATCCCTAATCGAAGTAGAAAAGCTACATAATCACTTGCCTCCAAAAAAATATTCTCTTTATTCACTCCGCGATTATAAGCATGGTGGATACCTCCAGGATAAAACTGCTTGTTATCTCTATATCTCATACGTATTTAAATTAAAAACGAAAAGGGTAACCCTTTCACAGCGAAAGGGTTACCCTTTTTTATAGGTATCTATATATTTTTGTACATCAAACTTAGTCTTTGCGCCACCGTAAGACATGTAACGAATCTTTCCAAAAATAGGTTTCGTAAACCACGCCCTGTCATGCACTCCGCCAATGCTCCACGCAATGCCGACATATCCATTCGGGTCTCTGCCATCAAGCGAGTACCTGTCGTTCAAATATATTGCAACGCGCATAGCTGCAGAAACGGTCTTCGTCCACTCTAAAATCTTTTTAGCCCAATACATGCGCATATACCCATGCATTTTCCCAGTCTGTACGAGTTGTAATTGCGCGGCGTTCCATAACTCATCGTGCGTCGCGCCCTGCTCAAATTGCGCCCGTGTGTAAACATGTTCGCGCGCATCTCCCGCATGCTCCTGCATATTTTTTTTCGCCCACTCAGGAAAGCCAGCTGGTGTATCGTAGTGAGCGTTGTAAAAGCAAAAATTATCAGACAACTCGCGCCGCACCACCAGCTCTTCCACAAACGCCGCTACAGATGCACGCAAACCGAGTTCATCCGGATACTTCCGCAGCGCTGCTTCCAAAGACATACCCGTTGCTTCTAACACTTCACGTACCACAGTCGCTGCCGAAATGTGACCAAAGTGCAGATAAGGCGACAAGCCTGACTGCGCATCTTTAGTTGGGTCATTGCGGTCACTCGCGTATGTCTCGAGCCTTTGTGCAATAAATGTTTTCAAGTGCTGTCGGGCAGCCTTCTCCCCTGCACGCGCCCAATCCACAGCCGGTACCGAAGTGTCCAAAGTTAAGCGTGCACGTACTTTTTTCCAATCCACTGGAGCGGTAGCTACTAACATATCTTTGTGCTGTGCCCGCAATGGAGGTACACTTTCCTCCAAAAACTTTGGCAATACACGATGCAATTTCGGTCGTAACGTATATGCACCAAACTCCTGCTTCTGACTTGCGCACCACACAGGCACAATATTGTGCGCATCTACTTCATGCACAGGAACACTCACCTTTTCTAGAATAGCTTCTTCCCAAGAACGGAACACACGAAGTGGGTTCTGCTCAAGAACCAATGCAGATGCGTCCACCTTGTGCACAAACTGTGGTATTTCTTCCTCTGGACTACCGACAAGAAAATGAAATCCAATATGGTGTAGTCGCAGCACGGCTTCTACCTCCAATAACCCCGCAAGCATAAAATCAACTACACGCTCTGTTCCGTGAAGGAATTTTGGGCGCAAACAAAATACAACACAGACCGCTACACCAAGCCGGCGTGCTTCTGCAATGGCATGTGCTAGTGCCCAGTTGTCATGTGCACGCTGGTCACGACTCATCCAGTACACAACCGGGCCAGCACTATCCCCAACTTCTACGGTATTCAGTTGTCGTACACGTTCGGCAAGCATAGAAAATGTTTTTCCTTACTCTACTTTTTTTTAAAAAAACTAACTAAAGCAGCTCGACTTTTTGCATCTTTTAACACATGGTAAATCCCTGGACTCACCGAAAGTAAAATAATCAGCAGTATTCCTGGGATAATATACAGTTCAATATTTGGTACCACTTGACCCAACCAGTACCCAAGCAATGTTAAGCCTACTGACCACAAGAGTGCGCCAACAAGACTAAACAATAAAAATTTTGCATAGCGCATATGTGCCAAACCAGACGCCACCGGACTAAAGGTACGTACCACGGGAACAAATCGCGCAATAATTACCGCCTTACCTCCATGTCGCTCATAGAACGCGTGGCTCCTCTGCAAGTGGTCTGGGTTAAACAGGAGTGATTTTGGTCTCGTAAATAATTTTGGCCCGACATGTCGCCCAATAAAATAGCCAGTATTGTCACCAAGCAAAGTCACCACAAATAAACCGAGGCATAACCAAACAATACTCAAATACCCTTGGGAAGCTAATATCCCCGCTGTGAAAAGCAAACTATCCCCAGGCAAAAAGAAACCCACAAAAAGACCTGTTTCTGCAAACACAATAGCAAAGATTCCTGCATAGCCTGCAGTATGGACTAACTTTGGAACATCTATAAACATACGGTAGTATCAAACCAACTCAATGTGCGACTCATTTCCGCTTAAGTATATCAAACACCTTCTGCATATCTTCCTGCTCCACCACTCGAAGCGAAGAGTTGTACAGTGCCGCTGCAGGATGATACAACGGCATGACCGTAAACTCTCCCCACGCTGCCTGCACGTGAATCGGCACTCCATGCAAACCAGAAATTGTCTGCCCAGCTTCCGGCGCTCCAAATTGACTTAAGATGTACTGCAAAGAAAATCGACCAAGAGTCGCCACCACTGTAGGTCGTATCACTTCAAGTTGCTGCAACAGAAACGGACCATAGAGGGCAATTTCTTCTGGCAGTGGATCACGATTCTGTGGTGGTCTATCTTTTACAAGGTTAGCAATATAGACATCTTCACGAGATACACCCACCCCTTCCAATAAACCGGTGAGTACTTTTCCTGCAGCGCCAACGAAAGGTCGCCCCGATTTCGCTTCCTTCTCCCCTGGTGCTTCACCCACAAATACCACTTGCGCGGTATGACTCCCTTCACCAAGCACAGGGAGGTATCCGTTTGATACTCGGTATTCGTACAAAGGCGAAGCAGTCAAAGTAAGTACTGCATCACGAATGTTTTTTAGCCTTTCTGTTGTGGTAAGCTCCGAACTCATAGTGGATAAGATTTGCTGCACGAAAAGCGCCAACAGCAAAAAATAAACTTAATACAAAATATACAACCGTCATCTTCACTACCCCATAGGTACGAAATCGTCTATCGGACACTCGCACGGGTACATGCAACATACCAAATCGATACCGCCACGATAAATGCCGTATCAGCTCAATATCATCAAAAGTGACCGCAGTGGAAAATCCTCTACTATTCCAAAAAACTGACCGCCGCACCACAATACAGCTCCCCGCGCCGCTTGCCAGTATTTTTTGTAGTACATAAAACAAAGCATTGAACAGTATGTACACCGCATGAATAGGTACTGTTGACCGATGTGGGACGTACCAAGGGCACGCCACATCGAGTCGCCTTCGTTCGAATTCGCGCACTACTCGCTCAACAAATTTTGGCCCGATGCGAGTGTCTGCGTCTAAAAAAATAAGCACGTCACCCACCGCCATATAGCCACCCATATTTCTTTGCTTTGCCACATGCGGGCCATGGTTCACTACTCGAACACCACCAAATCCTGCAGCCAACGACGCAGTGCCGTCTGGAGAAAACCCATCAACGACAACTACCTCAAGCGGCTTACAAGTCTGAGCCCTTAAATCACTAAGAAGATCCGCTATATTCGGAGCTTCATTCAAAGTGGGTATTATAACGGAAACAGTTGGGGTAACTTCCATAGTGTAAGTGTATCATTTAAAACTGGTATACTACCATTATGCAAAGCAGTGAACTACTCAAAATTAGCCGTCCTCGGTTTTGGCTCTATTTGGCAGGACCGTACCTCATTGGACTCATCGCAGCCAACACCAGCACAAGTGCACTATACGGATTTTGGCCGTTACTTTTCCTACTCTATTTTTTATTTCCTGCAAATTTACTCATCTACGGCGTAAATGATATTTTCGATTTTGAAACAGACCGCCACAATCCAAAAAAGAATGCGTACGAAACACTCGTCGCGCCCAACCAAAGAGCAAAAATCTGGAGTGCTATTATTGCTGCAAACATCCCCTTCCTCGCATTACTCATTGTATACTGCGTGCAGAACCACACTGCCACACCAGCACTCGCTGCGGTAGGCTTCTTGTTTTTTGGCATCTTTTATTCCGCTCCGCCCATTAGAGCCAAAACCAAACCACTCTTCGACAGCTTCTTCAATATTCTCTATTTATTCCCAGGGTTTGTAGGGTACGCACTACTCAGCGGCGCACACTTTGACTGGAAAGTATTTTTTGCTGGAACCTTGTGGGTCATGGCCATGCACGCGTACTCTGCAATACCAGACATTGACGCAGATAAGACTGCAAAGCTCAACACTATAGCCACCGTACTGGGAGCTACGCGTACACTCGTCTTTTGTGCTTTTTGCTATCTTGGCGCAGCAGCGCTCAGCTACCAGCACCTTGGTATATTTGGGATTGTACTTGGTAGTATGTACGTTGGCATGATCTATCTGAGCTTGCTATCCACAAACCGCCAGTGGATATTTCGGGTATACCAGTGGTTTCCTTTTGTAAACGGCATTCTGGGCTTTTCGATTTTTCTGTTTCTGTTTTTTACCCGACACTAAATATATTTCAAAGCGCTACAAATGTTCCAGCGGCTCTGCTTGGTTTGTGCCAAGCAAGCGTTTTGCAAGTAACTCTGCAGAGATTAAACAGATAGGCATACCAATCCCTGGGTTTGTCCCTGCTCCTACATAGTACAAATTCGCCACTTTTTTGCTCACGTTATTTGGCCGAAGGAATACACTTTGTCTCAATGTGTGCGCCAACCCCAATGCCGTGCCTTTGTAGCTGTTATAATCTGCTGCAAAATCTTTTACACAGTAATCTTTTCGGTATTCCACTCGCGAGCGCAAATTGGAAATGCCCATTTCAGCACCTGCCCAGTCAAGCAGTTTGTTACCATATTCGGTGAGAAATTCTGGCGTATACTCAAGCCCTGAAGCAATTGGCGCAAGCACAAATAAATTTTCTTTGCCTGCAGGAGCCACTGTTGGGTCCGTAACACTTGGCGCACATATATAGAGCGAGGGCTTCTCAGGAAACTTTGGTGAGTCAAAAATATCTCCGAAGTTTGCTTTCCAGTCACGAGCAAAAATAAGGTTGTGGTGGGTAAGTTCAGGTACACGATCGCGCACGCCAAGATACATAATAAATGCAGAAGGAGCAAGAGTGCGCTTGTCCCAATACCGAGGGCTTCGCTCTCGCTCTGAGGTTTGCAATAACTTGCTTTCGGTATGCTCCATGTCGGCGTTAGACACAACTATATCGGCAAAGAGTTCTTCGCCACTTGCCAAACGAACTCCAGTAGCAACGCCATTGGTCGTTAAGATTTTTTCGACAGGAACGCTGGTACGATGGGCCACCCCAAACTCAGCACCAATTTTTACGAGGGCTTTAATCACTTCGTAAATACCTCCATCGGGGTAGAAGACTCCCATATTAAAATCTATATGGTTCATAATAGAGTACAGCGCAGGGGTGTTATACGGTGATCCACCCAAGAACACTAACTGATACTGCAAGATTTTCTGGATTCGCTCATCTTTAAAATGCCCACGGACAAACCGGTCCATAGACAACAACAGTTTTGGACTCAACCTTGCTTTTGTTGCCCTAACATCTACTAAATCCCACGCAGAATCGTAGTTGCGGTACATGAACAACTCTTTGGCGACATCGTACGCTTCTTCTGCCTTCGCAAGATACTCTATAAATTTTTTTCCAGCGCCGACCTCAAAGCTTTCAAACAACGCCGCCACCTTTTCGGGGTCCGCCGACAAATCTACATGCTCCCCTGTTCCTTCAAAAAAAATACGATAGCTCACCGGCAAAGGCACCAAGTGAATGTAGTCAGATACCTTTTTCCCAAGCAAACTAAAATAGTGCTCGAACACATCTGGCATTAAATACCACGATGGCCCTTTATCGAACGTGTATCCAGCCTCTTGAATGAGTCCTGCGCGTCCACCTAAATAATCGTTTTTTTCTAACACCGTTACGCTGTAACCCATTTTCGCAAGCAGGTTAGCAGCGCCCAAACCACCAATTCCTGAACCAATAATAATTGCTTTTTTATTCATAGTACACACACTACTGCATAAGACTAAAATCTACACCGTCCCAAACCGTACCCGAACTAACAGCCAGAGTTTTTCTAAAAACGAAGTAGAAACTCGACCCGCAAACGGATTACAATCTTGTTGCTCTAACTTTGTAAGAATACGCGCATACAACACACTTGCCATCTGGTACGCAAATCTCCCTCGAGCATCAAGCAATGGCAAACACTTGTTTCCTTCATCGTATAACTGCCATGCTCGGGCAATTTGAAATTGCATAAACTTACGAAATTGTGGAGACCAACGCGCTTGTGCAATATCTTCTACCGACAACCCAAATTGCGCAAGCTCATCCTGTGGTACATATATCCGACCTCGTTCGGTGTAATCTTTTTCAATGTCTCGTAAAAAATTAGTCAGCTGCATGGCATACCCGAGGACCTTTGCGTATTCCAGAGCGCGCGCATCCTGAAAACCAATTACCAATGCCATCATGTACCCCACCACTCCAGCGGAGCCATACATATACCCCTCTAAATCTGCGTAGGTTGCGTATTGCTTCGTATCAATGTCCATCGCCATCGACGCGAGGAATGCGTCACCGTAGGCAACTGGAACCTGCACCCGAGCAAAAGTATCTGCAATCGCCATCATGACTGGCTTTGTACTTTCCCCCGCAAGTGCTTGTTTCCACTCTGTGGTATACGCATCCAACTGCTTCCTGAGCTCTTCAGAACTCGCCTCGGGCTGCTCATCGACAATATCATCTGGGATTCGGAAAAAAGCATACAAGGCCCATGTGGAGCGTTTTTTCCAGACCTCACCAAAAAAACTCGTGGCAAAATAGTAGCTTTTCCCATGGTGCTGCATTATTTTTCTACACGCCTCATACCCTTCCTGCAATTGTGTGCTTATCATATATAAAAATAATTACGAGGACCGATGTTCAATGGTGTCAATAAAAGACAACCAGACACCTTGCAAATTTTTTGCAACTGAACTTGCCTGCAACAGCGTTCTACTTTTTGCAAATAGTTTTCCTGCGGTCTCGTGCGCATAGGCAAGTGCGCCAGACTCTGCAAATAGTTGCGTAATCTGTTCGGCAGCCGCAAGCGCTTCTGGTTTGCCAAAATACTGGCGAAGTTGTTTTGCATAGACTGGCTTCGCTTGCGTAAAAACAAAATTGGACAAATACGTATGTTGACCTTCTTGTACGTCGACACAAGCAGTTTTACCCGTACCCGCTACCACATCGAGCATATCGTCTTGAATTTGAAACGCAAGCCCCAACGCCTCACCAAACTCTTTAGCAAAGGCATCGTGTGTCACGCGCCCAACTGCCAACCGAGCACCAACGGCTATTGGCCCCGAAAAACTATACCGTGCTGTTTTTAAAATATGTTTCCGTTTGACCATCTCCAGTGGCACAACGCGCTGTGTGGTAAGATCTATGTCCAGCATTTCTCCGACTATAACTTCGTCTACCATACGTCTGTACGCTTCACACGCCCGCCTACGCCCTACCGACTGTACGCCAGAACCCTGCATCATTTCTTGTGACCACGCAAACAATAAGTCGCCCACCAACAGCGCTTGTCCGTTGCTAATGTGTGACAGGTCACCAATCCGTTTGTGGGAACGGAGAATTGTCTCTGTGTAGATCTGCGTAGTAGGTTTTCCGTGCCGAAGCATGCCTCTATCTACTATGTCGTCATGCGCCAACGCAAACAGATGCAGCAACTCTAACCCAACGCCTATCTCTTGGATGTCTTGTCGTTTTTTTCCGCCAAATGACTCGTACGCAAGCTGCGCAATATATGGCCTGACCCGCTTTCCACCCGCAAGCGCAATGGTCTGTGCATGGGTAATAATCTGCGGTAATACTGTTTCTGTGCCTAACTCGGAATATACTTTTAAACGCGAAGCGAAAAAACCACTCAAACGAGTATTGAATTGTTTCTGAAATTGTTGCAATGAAATCATGGCTGTGTTTTAAACTACCCTACTTCTTCCTACAGATTTTCATGTAGTCGTTTCCTTACAGGGAACCTTCACAAGGATTCCGTGCGGAACATAGAGTTCAGATGCCGGCAACTCCAATCCAAGAGCTTTTTACGCTTTTTAGACGACACAACCGAGCTATTTATATATGTAATCATAACACGCAAAGAATACTTGATAAAACTACCGAAAGATGGTAGACTGGGTTAGCTTCCAAAAACCAGAATAGCCCGTATCTGCATGGTCTCGTAGCTCAATAACTAAATGTAACTCGCTTGATGGCTCCGTAGCTCAGCTGGATAGAGCGTCAGCTTGCGGAGCTGAAGGTCGCAGGTTCAAATCCTGCCGGAGTCACCAGACGAGTAACATTTAGTTTTACGATAGAGCGGTCCGATGCACATCGGACAGGTCGCAGGTTCAAATCCTGCCGAGATCACCAGATACGGGTTATTGTTATTTTAGTAGCGCCTACCTCACGGCTAGCCAAAACAAGATGCATATGCGCCCTTGTAGTTCAATGGATAGAACACTGGACTTCTAAGCCAGCTATCAAGGTTCGATTCCTTGCGAGGGCACCAGAATACACTCTTGCTCACAAAGGTCACCTTCGTTCAGTACGAAGGTGACCTTTGTGAATCAGATTGGCAACAGAAGATAAAACACGATACACTATTTATAAGTATCAAAACACATGGAACCAATACGCGTCCAAAAATATTTAAGTGAAAACGGCATCGCTTCACGGCGCAAAGCAGAAGAGTTTATTGTCAGCGGACAAGTCAGCGTAAACGGTAAGCGTGCCAAATTGGGAGACAAAGTAGACCCCGAGCATGACACAGTCACCGTCTACGGCAAACGAGTAAAGCCACAAGAGAAAAAAATCTACTTAGCACTCTACAAGCCAAAAGAATACATGGTCAGCAAAAGTGACCCTGAACATAGACGAACGGTGTTCAAACTACTGCCCAAAGAACTTCAAAACAAAGTCTGGAATGTGGGAAGACTGGACTACCACACCGAGGGCTTACTGATTCTAACGAACGATGGAGAGCTCACCCAGCAACTGGCTCACCCAAGTTTTGAACATGAAAAAGAATACGAAGTCATGGTAAATATTCCACCAACCAGCGAGCAAATCCAAGCATTGCGGGATGGTGTAGAAATTGCAACAGGCACCACGTACCCAGCTGGCGTAAAGTCTAAAGGTACGCTTATTACTATTACCATACACGAAGGAAAAAAGCGTCAGGTCAGACGAATGGTAGAAGCAGTTGGCTTGAAAGTAAAAAACTTAAAGCGTATCCGGATTAACAAACTAAAACTTCCCGAAATTCCGGTTGGTCAGTTTGTGGAAGTGCAAAAATCAGACATTCTCTAAAACACACTTCAGTATGAATTTGAATCGTGATATCCCACCAAAAAAAATTGCGCTCATGGCTGGTGTACTCATAGTCCTTGCACTCATTGCTGGCTACATATTTGGCCCGAAACTCGCGCCAGACATCCTCTTTGAAGACACCATACAAGCCGGACCAACGCAAACCACGAACAGATACGAAACCCGCGAAGTAAACCCGCCCCCGCCAAAAAGGTAAAGCAGCCTCTAAGCTACAACTTACGAAATGCACGTGCTAAGTGCTAAGTGCTAAGTGCTAAGTGCTAAGTGCTAAGAAAAAGCATAATTACTAATTTTTAATTTTCAATTCTTAATTTTTCCAACTCCTACTGTATTTTTAAGTTAAATCTGTATTTATTTGGGATTTTGGATATTGGAATTTATTTGATATTTCGTGCTTGTAATTTGGAATTTCGCCTTTGCTAATTCCTAACACCTAACTCCTAACAGCTATTTATGAAATTACTCTGGACCTACTTAAAAAACTACCGTGGTTTGCTTGCCGGCGCTTTAGTACTGGCTACCATAAACCAGCTCTTTAGTTTACTCGACCCACAGATATTTCGAATTCTGATAGACAAATACGCCAACCACGCGGGTGAACTCACTCGTGCAGATTTTTTTAATGGCGTGTTGCTGCTGTTGGGCGCATCCATGCTCACTGCTTTTATTTCGCGAGTTGCCAAAAACTTTCAAGACTACTACGTCAACGTCATTGTCCAACGCCTCGGTGCTCGGATGTATAACCACTCTGTGGACCACTCATTTTCATTGCCGTTTGCAGTGTTCGAAGACCAACGCAGTGGTGAATTTTTAAGTAAACTGCAAAAAGCACGTGACGATAGCCAAAAACTTATTCAAGTTTCGATTAACTCACTCTTTTTGTCACTCATTGGCATTGTATTAGTCTTGGGTTACGCCTTTTACGCGCACTGGCTTATTGGCCTTGTGTACTTTCTAATGATTCCCGCCTTAGGTAGCGTCACGTACTGGATTTCTCGGAAAATTAAAGACACGCAACAGCGCATTATCAAAGAAACTGCAGCGCTTGCAGGTAGCACTACAGAAACACTACGCAATGTAGAACTTGTGAAGTCTCTTGGATTAGAACAACAAGAAATTACACGTTTAAATGACGTGAACCAAAAGATCCTCAGTCTTGAACTGGAAAAAGTTCGTTTAGTACGCAAATTTGCTTTTTTACAAGGAACGTTAATAAACGCACTTCGCATTGCATTGTTGTTCATGATGATGTGGCTGTTGTACACCAAGGCAATTTCACTTGGTGAGTTTTTCTCGCTCTATATTTACTCCTTCTTCATTTTTGCCCCACTTGGAGAACTCGGAAATGTAGCGACAAGCTTCCAAGAAACCAAAGCGAGCATGGAACGTCTAGACGGTATTCTCAAAACGCCAAAGGAAGTAAAACCCGACAACGCAGTACAAGTTCAGTCTGTGAAAAATATTGCGTTCAATGATGTCGCTTTCCAGTACGCATCCGCCACACAACCGGCTCTTGCTGGCGTTTCATTTCAGATTCAAAAAGGCAACACTGTTGCATTTGTAGGACCATCTGGTTCTGGTAAAACCACCATTATCAAACTGATTGTTGGTTTGTACCCACCAACCTCTGGTGCAATTCAAATTAACGAGCACTCCATACAGACACTGGATGCTGCTTTTTACAGAAATAGGATTGGCTTTGTCTCACAAGACACGCAACTCTTTGCAGGCACTATTCGCGAAAACTTGCTCTTTGTACGTCCAGAAGCAACAGATGCAGAGTGTATTGCAGCGCTGAAGTCTGCTGCCGCTCTTCCAATCATAGAACGGCCAAGTGCGCCTTCAGAAGAGGGAGTAAAACCTGCAGACACGGGGCTAAACACAGTAATCGGCGAAGGTGGATTAAAACTCTCGGGTGGAGAAAAACAGCGTCTATCTATTGCCAGAGCGCTACTGCGCAACCCTGACTTAATTATTTTTGACGAAGCCACCAGTGCGCTGGACTCACTGACCGAAGAAGAGATTACCCACACCATAAAACAAATTAAACAAGAACGACCAGATCTTATTACCGTACTCGTTGCACACCGCCTTTCTACCATTGTGCACAGCGACACAATTTTCGTGTTAGAAAAAGGACAAATTGCTGAGTCTGGTAACCACCAACAACTGCTTGAACAACACGGTCTGTACTCTGCCCTCTGGCGCCAGCAAATCGCCGCCCGAGAATAGGTAAATAGGAGTTAGGAATCAGGAGCTAGCAAAACAAAAAACCGCAAAAGCGGTTTTTTGTTTTATCTACTCTCTATCCTCTACTCTCTACTCTCTATTGCCTACTTCTTATTCTTCAACTGTTCTATCTCTTCTGTCAGCTTTGCGAGTGTCGCCACTACCTTGTCTAAGGTTTCTTTGGCTGTTCTATCTGCCAATTCTTCTGCTGTTTCTTCTTCGGTAATTTCTTCCACGTCTTCTTGGATTTCGTCTACATCTTTCTGAACTTCGTCGATATCTTTTTGTACCTCGTCAATATCTGCTTGGATTTCGTCTACATCTTTTTCAATACCTTCTACATCTTCTGCAATTTCACCAACATCTTCTTGTACTTCGTCAATGTCTTTTTGGATTTCTTCAATATCTTCTTCTACTTCTTCCAAGCTTTGCGTGTTGCGGTTCACAGTCATTTGAATAAACAAAGACAGATAGATTGCTTCAAGCGACACAATAGTGGTGAGCAGAAGCAAAATAGAGTCAAAAGCGACCCCAAAAAACCACAAAGAAAAACTAGCTGCGAACAAACACGTATGCACTATAATAGACTGAATTGATCCCATCCACTGGGTGAATACAATTGCAGCGCGCTCCAAAACAGACTCTGGTATATGCTTTTTTACCATGTAAATCCTTTCTCAAAACACACACGAAAACACCGGCACGGCGTTTTGCATGCATGTTTTATATATATCCTGAACGTCAGCGAAGCATCTGTGTCTAGAGTCAGTCAAAAAGCTTCAAGATTTCTCACTCCGTCCAGCATATGATTAATTTATTGCATTATAATACATTTTTACACTTTTGTAAAGTCAAATTTTCCTAAGTTCAACAAGTAAGTGCAACACTCCTCAGGCTTAAACCCAGCATCTATCATTTCTCCTCTTTTCCAAAGAGGGTAACACCCTCCTATTCCCCTCTTTTCCAAAGAGGGGTTAGGGGAGTTCTACTGAATATACAGACTAACTGAAAAGTCAAAAATCAAAAGTCAAAACTTCAATTCAAAACTGTAAACTTCAACACATTATAGTTTTGAGTTCACAGTTGCAGTTTTGCATTTTGACTTTTGAGTTTTTAGTTACTTGTATTTGTTTGCTATTTCGTGTTTCTAATTTCGGATTTCTTGTAAGGTGGGCCGTCCTTGATGGGCACCATCTAACACAGTCTATAGATTAGTATGTAGCCAACTATGCATCTTTGAAAAACAGCAGGCTATTGTTAGATGGTGCCCATCAAGTCCGTACGAGCATTGCTACACCCTACCTACTACAACCTGATTCCTACCCCCTAGCTCCTAACTCCTCTCTGCTATACTATATATAAGTAAATATAAAAACATTATGAAGTTATTTTTCACCCTTGCAGCTATTGGCGTTGTCGCAGCAGGCTTTGGCTTGTACGCGCTCAACGGGCAAAAGCCAACAAGGCAAGAAAACACACAAGCAGTAGCCCCAACACCAACCGCTATGGTCACGCCCATAGCCAGCAACCAATCTCTGGAAGCAATCTTGGGCGCGTCTGATTCAATACTTACCACAGAGCAAGCTGCTGCAAATACAGCAGACAGCACGAGTACCGACACAGCGCTCTCTGCTGAAGACCAAGCACTTACTAATTTAGATAAAGAAGCTGGACTCTATGCAAACTAAAACTACAAATTTCGCACTCGTATTATTCGTTACTTTTTTGGTAGGTAGCTCTGCAACCCCTACCCTTGCAGCAGCGCCTGCCCGTAGGACCACCCCTACCCCAACAACTACAACTTTCTGTGCAAACTTCGATACGCAAACAACGAAGCTCCAAACCAAAGCAGCAGAAAAGGAAATAGAGCTGGGCAAAACCCGTGAAGAACGCAGCGGCAAGCTCGCTAAATCTCGTGAGAACAGAGACAACAAACTGGAAGAAGCCCGAGAAAAAGGTTCAACCGCTCGTACCGAGCAGTATGCCAAGTTGTTAGGCAAAGCAACCTCAGACGCACAAAAGCAAGCAGTTGCTACTTACCAAGCAACTATTACCGCAGCAATCGCAACCCGCCAAGCAGCGGTCAATGCAGCCATTGCTTCATTCCAATCTGGAGTAGATGGGCTTTTGGCAAAGCGCAAAACAGATACAGATAGCGCTCTGAAAAAGTTTAAAGACGCTGTCTACGCTGCAGAGGCAAAAGCCAAAGCAGACTGTGCCGCTGGTGTAGACGAAAAGACTATCCGAGAAACTCTGAGAACTGCAGTTGCAGCAGCAAGAACACAGCTGCAAGCAGACAGAAAAGCTCTAACACCTATGAGCACAGAGATTGCGACTCTTACCAAAACCCGAAGAGCAACAGTAGACAAAGCATTTGCAGATTTTAAAGCAACTGCCGAAACTGCCAAAACAACTTTGAAAGCAGCATTCCCAAAATAAGCACCGCACTTTGATTACAAGCATCGCTCATAGCGATGCTTTTTGCTTCCACATTTAGATGGGCACCATCCAACTCTTCAACCTTGCCTTGTCACCACTTTGTTGTTTTAAATTCCAAATAGCAATCTTCAAATTACAAACAAGCTCCAATATACAATATTAAAATTTAAAACCTGTTCTTGTTTGGAATTTTGTCCGCTAATTTGGTAATTGTAATTTATTTGTTATTTGATGCTTGTGATTTCGGATTTCTTGTAGTGTGGATTGTCCTTGATGGGCACCATCTAACAATAGCCTGCTGTTGTTTAAAGATGCATAGCTGGCTACATGCTAATCAATAGACCATGTTAGATGGTGCCCATCAAGCCCATACGAGCGTTGCTACTACCTACCCTTCGGCCGTGAGCTCAGGGTCGAACGACAGTCTCATCCCTACCTCCTATCTTTCTATTCTCTACTCTCTAACCTCTACCCTCTATAATACCCCCTAGCCTTCACCTCTCCTATTCTGCTATTCTATACACATGAATTACGGTTTTTGGGCGAAATTGCCCAAGCCATTTTTTGTTCTTGCCCCCATGTACGACGTCACAGACGTCGCTTTTCGACATGTCGTGAGCAGTGCTGGAGCCCCAGATGTGTATTTTACTGAGTTCGTTTCCACAGACGGTCTCATGAGTCACGGCAAAGAGAAGCTCATGCACCACTTACAGAGAGAAGACTCCCCCACACCGGTTGTCGCCCAGCTGTTTGGAGCCAATCCAGAGAAGTATACCGGTACTGCACAACTCGTTGCAGAACTAGGGTTTCAGGGTGTAGACATTAACATGGGTTGTCCAGATAAAAATATTATTAAAGGTGGGTCATGTGCAGCACTGTTTCGCACACCAGAATTGGCACGCGATATCGTCTTAGCTGCAAAAGCAGGTGCGGGCAACTTACCCGTGTCCGTAAAAATTCGCATTGGCGATACGAAAATAGATTGGGAACACTGGATAGCTACACTTTTGGAAGCACAGCCTGCTGCGATTTCTATTCACTTGCGCACACGAAAAGAAATGTCGAAAGTCCCCGCGCATTGGGAACTTATGCCAGAGATTGTACAGTTCATTCACAGTCACACAACAGCCGAAACTCGCCCACTCATAGTTGGCAACGGAGATGTGCTTACCACCCAAGAAGGTAGAACGAAAGTAGAGACTACAGGCTGTGACGGCGTCATGATTGGGAGAGGTATTTTCCAAAACCCATGGGTATTTGCCAAAGACGCAGATACACCACGAAGCATCAAAGAAAAAGCAACACTACTGTTACTCCACGCTCAAAAATATGAACAATACTTTCAAGGAGTAAAACTTCTCGAACCTCTAAAACGGTTTTATAAAATATACATCAACGGCTTCGAAGGTGCAGCAGAAATCCGCGAAGAACTGTATAAAACTCAATCCGTGGCTGAAATATCACACGTGCTCGAATCACGCAATATTTTGTAAGCACAGAACATAAGATCTACCAAGTAATCACCCCACTATGCCCCGATTAGCAAAGCCAGAAGAATTAAAAACCCAGTACTCCACTCGAGAACTTATTCGCGATGCTTGGAAATATATAAAGCCCGCGAAAGGTAAGCTTTTGTTTGTGTCACTATTGGCCATATCACGAGAGCTAGTTGCGCTCTACCCTGCTTTTGCGTTTTCACAAATAGTTACCCTACTAAGCAGTGGAGACCGCGCTGCACACTTGAGTGAACTGCAGTTTATTTTTGCACTCTATGCAGCTGCTACGCTTTGGCAGATCGCCTCTCACTATTTCTACAAAGTAGCCAGTACTAACCTCGTGCAAAAACTAGGTTTTGACATCGAAAGAAAATCCATTCAACACCTGCTTGGTGTTCACATAGCTTGGCACGAAAAGGAAAACTCCGGTAACAAGATGAAACGGATGAACAACGGCATTGGTGGAATACAGCAAGTTGTCCAATTATGGCTCAATAGCATAATCCCAATTTTAGTTGGATCTGCTGGTGCCGTGTTCATTTTGTCGCGTATTGATCCGTTCACAGGAATAGCTTTTGCAATTTATATAGTAGTCTACTACGCCATCTCACACGCCATGGCACCTACCGCTGCGGCGGCAGTCGATAAAACCAATATTCAAGGTGAAAAAGTAAACGGTTTGGAGTTTCAAGCGGTTCACAATATCCGCACTGTGAAAGTTATGGGCATGCGTACCTCACTGCTCACTAAGCTACAAGAAGAATTCAACACCCTATACGTATACATTCAGAGGAGAACCATACTTTTTCAAAAGCGCAACACCCTCCTCGTTCTCTGGACACAAAGTATGCGCATCACTTTACTAGCGTATATTTTATACTGGACTGTGCAAGGTAAATATGAAGTTGGCTTCTTTATTCTCTTTGCTGACTACTTTTCAAAAATTCGGGAGATCGCCACTAACCTCTCTGATCTTGGTCAAGAGTTGTTAATCTCGCGATATTCAGTCGGCAGGCTTCAAGAAATGCACTCACTACCAATAGTAGAAAATGCAGACAATGAAAGGCAATCCCTTTCTACAGATTGGCACCAATTATCACTTGATGCTGTAAGCTTCACCTACGAAAAGGAACAAGTACTCAACAATATTTCTCTGGAAATAAAACGAGGAGAGAAAATCGGTATTGTGGGACTTTCTGGTGCAGGTAAATCAACCTTGTTTAAGTTGTTACTCAAAGAGTACGAAAATTTTTCTGGGAGCATTCAGTTCGACAGCGCGGACATCAAACAGATTAAAACATCTGACTACTTCAAGCATGTCGCGGTAGTCTTGCAAGACACCGAAGTGTTTAACTTTTCGGTAAAGGAAAACATTACACTGGCAAACGATGCAGAAAAAGACAATCCAGAGCTCCTTGCACGAGCGCTGCATATTTCTCATGTAGAAGATTTCTTGCACAAACTCCCCGAAGGAGTAGACTCACTCATTGGTGAAAAGGGGGTCAAACTTTCTGGCGGAGAACGCCAACGACTGGGCATTGCCCGAGCAGTGTTCAAACAACCACAGCTCTTGCTACTGGACGAAGCAACATCACACCTCGATGTAGAGTCGGAAGAGAAAATCAAAGACTCTCTACACCAATTCTTCGAAGACGTCACCGCCATTGTTATTGCCCACAGACTAACCACAGTAAAAGCCATGGACAGGATTTATGTGCTGGAAGATGGTACTATTAAGGAAAGCGGTACGTTCGACGAGCTTTACAAAGCCAAAGGCCGCTTCTACGAACTGTGGGAAAAGCAAAAGCTTTAGACATACAGGACAAGAGTCATCACGTCTTAAAGTCATAATGTCTTCACGCCAGAGGAAACGCGTCATCACGTCTTAAAGTCTTCACGTCAAAGAAAGCAGCAACGAGCCAGAAAATTAAAAACTGAAAATTAAAAATTACCCCCTTTCCTATTCCCCTCTTTTCCAAAGAGGGGTTAGGGGAGTTACCCTATCCTCCACCCTCTATTCTCTATTCTCTATTCTCTAACCCCTACCCCATGCCCTTCAAATCCACCCAATTCATCAAAAGCCTTGTCGACGAGGACCCAATCTTAGCAGATGGTCGCACGCAAGTCGCCTTTATTGGCCGTTCTAACGTTGGCAAGTCTAGCGTTATTAACTCCCTTGCTGGTAACGGCAAGTTGGCTTTTGCCAGCCCCACCCCTGGAAGAACACAGACGGTAAACATCTTCTTGGTCAACAAATCGTTTTACTTAGTAGACCTCCCAGGTTACGGCTTTGCCAAAGGCTCGCACGACAAACGGGATGCAATCTCTACAATCGTGCACTGGTACTTACAACGCCCCGAACAAGCAGAACAACTGGTTGTGCTTATTGTTGACGCTAAAGTAGGCCCACAAGAAAACGACCTCAAAATGGCGCAGCTCCTGCAAGTTGCCCGCCGTAGAGTAGTAGTGGTCGCAAATAAAATAGATAAGCTCAAACCCAACGAACGCCAAAAAAGCATAAGCGCCATAACCAAAACCTTCCCGAACGCAGAAGCAATCATCCCCTACTCTGCCACAGAAAAAATTGGCGTCGGCGAACTCATTAAATTTATCTCCTAACGCCCGCGTCTACAGGATCCCAAGACTGCAGTGGAGCCACCCTCCGCCCTAATTCTTCTGTTTCTTCTAACTCTTCTATTCCTTCTCTCCATTCTCTATTCTCTACTCTCTACTCTCTGCTCTCTATTCTCTACTCTCTATTCTCTATTAAAATGTTCGACATCATAGTAATTGGCGGTGGCCCAGCAGGCATGATGGCAGCAGGCAGAGCAGCAGAGCTCGGTGCCTCTGTTTTGTTGTTAGAAAAAAATGCCAAGCTGGGAAAAAAATTGCTCATTACTGGCGGTGGTAGGTGCAATATTACCAATGCCGAACCGGACGTGCGAAAAATGGTGGCAAAATACGGGCCAAAAGGCAAAGCACTTTTTGGTGCGTTTAGTCGTTTTGGCGTTGCCGAAACTTTAGAATTTTTCCACGCCCATGGTCTGCCCACCAAAGTAGAAGCAGAAAAGCGAGCATTCCCACAGAGCAACAAAGCAGAAGACGTTTGGAAAACTTTGGTCGCCTATATGAATGCTGGAAAAGTAACTATACAACTTGGCTCTGCAGTCTCTGAAGTCTTAACACAAGAAGGCAAAATTACTGGAGTCCGTGTTGGGAAAAAGCTACTTGAAGCTAAATCGTACATTGTGGCTACCGGTGGCAAATCCCGTCCAGAGACTGGCTCCACTGGAGAGGGGTTCAATTGGATGCAGCAACTTGGGCATACCATTAGCGAATCGAACGCGGCGCTTGTACCTGTAACCACCGCCGAACAATGGCAAAAGGAATTGTCTGGACTGAGCTTTCCAGAAGCGAAGCTCACCATTTGGCAAGATGGCAAAAAAGTAGAAAGCAAAACAGGCAAACTACTCTTCACCCATTTTGGGCTCAGTGGTCCGCTCGTGCTAAACATGAGTAAAAATATTCGTGATTTATACACATACGCCCCTGTAGTTCTTGGGCTCGACTTGTACCCAGAGCTAGAGGCGGTTGCATTAGACAAGAAAGTGCTAGAAGTATTCAATCTCGGCAGCAACAAAAAGATTCGGAACAATCTTGGGAGCATCGTACCTCCAAAAATGATACCGGCGCTCTTACAACTGTGCGGTATTGATCCAGAAAAAGAGTGCAACGTTGTTACAAAAACAGAGCGAACCACACTCGTAAAGCAGCTCAAAAACTTCCAGCTTACCGTGACCGGCTTTTTAGGTGTAGAGAAAGCCATTACCACTTCTGGCGGAGTAAGCTTAAAAGAAATAGACTTTAAAACTTCTCAGTCAAAACTATTCCCCAACCTCTACCTTGTGGGAGACATGTTGGATTTCGACAGACCCAGCGGTGGCTTCTCTTTGCAAATTTGTTGGACCACTGGCTATCTCGCTGGCGAGGCGGCTGCACAATCTACAGCCCACCCTTCGTAAGCAAATCTCTTGCGTTGTACAATATACGTATATGGACATACACGTAGACGCCACAGTGGAGAAATTTATTACTTCTTTACAAGCACACTCTATTGCTAAAGTGTTACGAACTATTGACCTGCTAGAAAGATTTGGCAACCAGCTCAGTATGCCCCATAGTAAAAAATTAAATGCGCACCTTTTTGAACTTCGCATTCGCGGACAACAAGAAGTGCGCATTCTCTATTGCTTTCACAAAGGAAAAGCACACTTATTGCTTGGTTTTATAAAAAAGACCCAGCGCACCCCGATACACGAGCTACGACTAGCCAAAGATAAATTCAAGCGTTTGACAGAATATAACTTATAAATTATATTAGATTTATGACAAACTACAAAACTCTTAAGGCAAAGCTACTCAAAGACAAGGTCATAAAAGCTGCCTACAAAGACTTAGGTCCCGAATTTTCTTTAGTAGAAATGATAATAGAAAAGCGGCTCAAACAAGGACTTACCCAAGAACAACTTGCAAAGAAAATTGGGAGCAAGCAACCAGTCATTTCCCGTCTCGAGCAAGGCACCTACAACCCTTCGCTCAAATTTCTGAGCAGAGTTGCAGCAGCGCTAGAAGCAAAACTCACCGTCACCCTTTCTTAATCTTTGGCTTAGCAGCCCAACAGAGCTATTGACCCAACACTAGAGTTGCGCTAAAATACGAGTACTTTCTGCGTGGCACAGCGCGCACAAAGCCAGCAAATCTACCCTGTGTAGATTTTTCTTTTTTTCGGATTTCGATATTGGAGTTTGTTATTTCTTGCTTGGTTCTTGCGCTTAGCACGAGCATATCCACGCAAAGCATGGTGCCCGTAGCTCAATGGTAGAGCACCGCTCTGTGGCAGCGGCTACGCGGGTCCGATTCCCGTCGGGCACCCCATCAAAAACACACTGGTTTTAACCAGTGTGTTTTTGTTATCTCTAGCAACTAACGAAGGAGTCCTCCGTATTCGTAGTAACAAAAGGTACCTGACACCTTTTCTTTACTCCTAGTTACTAAAAATTATTTATAAGTTTGGACGCAATTGTCCAGACTGGCGAGCCGAAAGCACTCCAAATGGAACAAGAGCTGCATCTGCATCGTTCGCTGGTACCACATCTTCAAAAGAAAAACCCCAAGAATAAAACACCTCAGGAGACGGGAAAGATACATACCCACCAGCCAAAACATATAGCACCGTACCGCCTTGATTGATTAACGTTCCCGATCGATGCTGGGAACGAGGGTCATCGATATGAGCACCTGACTGCTGCAAAAATGACACATCTCCTGTAAGCGCTCGATTAAATTTGTATCCTAAGCCCTTAAACGCACGTTCCGATGTAAACCCAACTTTCCCACCGTCGGTTATTAAATAGCATGTGTTACGATCTACACCGCGATCTGAGCATAGCACCTTTCCATCGGCTGGTGGGGTAAACTGTATTTGCATCAGTAGCAAATCTGCACTGTTTGCCTCTACCACATTTGAAAAACTATTAAATCCGTAAGATAAAAAAGCACCTGCGGAAGTGTACGCACTTCTTTGATACTGATTATTAATAAACCAAATAGTACCATCTGGTGTACGGACATTTGTCCCAGGGGCATGAGGCAGCTCCCCCACAGACAAATACACGGTTATGTTGCTATTATCTATACTGCTCACGGACATGTACGCCGTGCTATAATTTCTCGTCTGTCCGTTTGTGTAAATGGCAGTGTAAGTCCCAAAGGGGTGGTGGTATACAATATATGCCCTATCAACTTCTACCGCCTGATATTCAATATAAATAGGATAATCCCCTACTTGCACAGTTTCATGCAGCGCGATTTCAAATGACTGGTTAATAGAAACCTGTCTGCGCCCATTGAACGCTGCAAGCTCATGTACACTCGTGGCGACATACACAAACGCCACAACCATCAATACTGCTAAATATTTTTTCACGGATTTTCTCTCTTTAATTACCCTTATAATACCACACAGACACGAAAAGGTGTTAGATGTATTTCTTTGGATTGCACTGTAGCAGAGTAATCACGGGTTCGATCCCCGTTAGGCACCCCATCAAAAACACACTGGTTTGAACCAGTGTGTTTTATTATCTCTAGCAACTACCGAAGGAGTCTGCCGTATTCGTAGTTATAATAAGGTACCTGACACTTTTTCTTTACAATTTGGAGCCTTTAAGCCCACCAATATTTTGCACCGAGTATCTTCTTGTTGAAGATTACTAAAAAATACTCTGCCGGAAAGAATACCAACCAGCACTCTGATTTTAGAGTAACGCGGGACGAACCACCTAGTAAAGAAAAGGTGTCAGGTAAAGAAAAGGTGTCAGGTACCTTTTCTATTCAAAACAAATAGGCGCAAAAATAAACACCAGCAGTGCTGGTGTTTATTTGTTAGCGAAGGAGTCCGCCGTATTCGTAGTTGGCGAGGCTGGTGGTGACGACGTTGGAAAGTTTGTAGCCAGAAGCAATCAATTCGGCTTGGCTACCAAATGCCCATTTCTTTCCTTTGGAAATTACGTAGTACGTTCCTGCGTCAGAGACCAATGTTCCGTCGCGTAGTTTTACGAGAGGACCTTGTGGTAAGGCCAAGTCTGCAGCGTTTGCTTTTACTACACGACTCAGGCTAAAGCCGTACGTATTAAACACTACCATGCTTTCAAACCCTGTCTTTTTCCCACCGCGTATCCACCAAATAGTCTTTTTATCAATCACGAGTGAGCCATCTGGATGTGGGAGTGATGCATCACCTATTGGTGTACCTGTTGGGTAGTCGCTCAAGTTAATCCGTGGCAAGTTTGCAAAGCTGTACCCAAGCCCTTGGAATACTTTGCTCGAAGTAAACCCGCGTTTCGTATTGTTAGAACCAATCATGTACACCGTGCGACCGTCAGAAGAGTCTATAACGAGTGTCCCTTCCATTGCTCGACCAATACTCTTCATTGGGAGCGCTTTATCTGCAGCAGAAGCAGGCACTGCTTGCGCAAAAGTATATCCGTACGATTTGTATTCTTGCTCGTCTCTAAACCCAACACGTTCCCCATTCATGACTAAGTAAAAAGTGTTACCGTCTTGGATCAGTGTACCATCGGTGTGCGATCCTACTGTAGGAGTAGCCGTTGGCGTAGCTGGCGCAGAGAAGCCACCACCGCCCCCACCACCGCCTCCGCCTCCACCAGATGTAGGAGGAGTCGAAGCAGCTGTCACAGTAAACGTTTGGGTAGAAGTAGAAACTTCAGAACCGAAGTAGGCGTTTAAGTGGAACCAATACGTCCCTGGAGTAGAAACTGTAGAGCTCAAAACAGTATCGAAGTTTTCAAGTGGTTGTACGAGCTTTGCAGCAGATGCAGCAAAGATGTCATCTCCACCACCACACACATTCAATTCTGATCCTGTCACACACCAAGAGTATTGATATTCGTATGCAGTAGAACCTTCGTTCGTAATCCGCACAGAAGTTCCAATGGTTGGAGCAGTTACATCGGTAAAGCTACGAATAAGTACTTGTGCAGGTGCACCAGGAGTCGCACTGACTGTGGAAGAAGCAGTGCTTGTACCAACTGCATTTTTTGCAGACACTCTAAAGTCATATGAGTTATCATTCGACAAACCAGTCACGGTTGTCGACGTGCCGGTACTCACACCATCAGCAAAAGTTGCCCATGTTCCACCAACAGTGAGTTGGTATTCAATCACATAGTCAGTTAGCGCAGACCCGCCGTTCGATGCAGGGGCCGACCACGACAAATCAACACTACTATCTCCGATCACCGCAGCGAGGTTTGTTGGCGCTCCAGGAGTACTTGCGGGAGTCACAGAGTTACTGGTTCCGGAAGCAATACTATCACCAATTGCGTTTGTTGCAATAACGGTAAAGGTATATGTTGTGCCGTTCGTTAATCCAGTCACCGTAGCCGTAGTCCCTGCAACAGTCACAGAGTGGCCACCAATGTTTGAGGTAACGGTGTACGAAGTAATAGCACTACCACCGTTCGAGGCAGGAGCAGACCACGACAAAGTTACTTGGGTATTCCCAATAGTTGCAGCCAAGTTCGTTGGCGCGTCCGGTACAGTCGCAGGGGTAATTGCGCTACTCGCAGAAGAGGCACTACCCGTACCCACTGCGTTTGTGGCAGTCACCGTGAATGTGTATGCAACACCATTTGTTAAGCCTGTAATAGTAATTGGTGCAGACCCACCAGTAGCGGTTTGTCCCCCGCTGGAAGTTACCGTGTACGAAGTAATCGCAGCACCACCGTTCGATGCTGGTGCAGTAAAGGTTACTGTTGCTTCACCGTCCCCCGCTACTGCAGACACACTCGTTGGCGCTCCTGGGGTTGTGGCAGGAACTACTGAGTTACTCGTACCAGAGGCTACACTCGTACCATTTGAGTTTGTAGCAGTCACCGTGAAAGTATATGTCGTGCCGTTGGTAAGACCAGTAATAATAATTGGCGAAGAACCACCAGTTGCAGTTTGACCACCACTGGAAGTTACCGTGTAAGAAGTAATTACAGAGCCACCGTTATTTACGGGTGGAGTAAACGAAACAGTTGCTTGGCCATTTCCGCGTACTGCAGTAACTCCAGTTGGCGCATCTGGCGAGCTTGTTGGAACAACTGAATTACTGGTAGCCGATGCAGAGCTTGTCCCCACTGCGTTTGTTGCAGTTACGGTAAACGTATATGTCGTGCCGTTCGTTAAGCCTGTCACCGTAATTGGTGAGCTACCACCAGTTGCAGTTTGTCCCCCACTGGAAGTAACCGTGTAGGAAGTTATCGCAGCGCCACCGTTTGAAACAGGTGCGGTAAAGGTCACCGTTGCTTCACCGTTGCCTTGGGTCGCTGTGCCGATTACTGGCGCAGATGGCACAGTCGCAGGAGTGACTGCACTACTTGCGGAAGATGCAGTGCTTGTCCCTATTGCATTTGTTGCAGTCACTGTGAATGTATATGCAACACCGTTTGTTAAACCTGTAATCGTGATTGGAGAGCTACCACCAGTAGCGGTTTGTCCCCCACTGGAAGTAACGGTGTACGAAGTTATCGCAGAACCACCGTTCGATGCCGGTGCAGTAAAGGTTACTGTTGCTTCACCATTACCCCGTACTGCAGACACACTCGTTGGCGCTCCTGGGGTTGTCGCTGGCACTACAGAGCTGCTTGTCGCAGAAGCAAAGCTCGTCCCAGTTGCATTCGTTGCAGTCACTGTGAACGTATAGGCATCACCGTTGGTAAGCCCTGTTACGATAATTGGCGAACTACCACCAGTTGCAGTTTGCCCCCCGCTGGAAGTGACCGTGTATGAAATAATGCTACTACCACCATTGCTTACTGGTGCAGTAAATGAAATAGTTGCTTGTGTATTCCCTGCTACCGCAGACACACTCGTTGGCGCTCCTGGTACAGCCGACGGAGTAACTGCGCTGCTTGCAGAAGATGCAGTGCTCGTACCGACTGCGTTGGTTGCTGTCACGGTAAAGGTATATGCAACGCCATTGGTAAGTCCTGTCACCGTAATTGGAGAACTACCACCAGTAGCGGTTTGGCCGCCACTGGAAGTAACGGTGTAAGAAGTAATCGCAGACCCACCGTTGGATGCGGGCGCGGTAAAGGTTACCGTTGCTTCACCATTCCCCGCTACCGCAGACACACTCGTTGGCGCTCCTGGGGTTGTGGCAGGGATTATAGAAGTACTTGGGGCAGAAGCAATCCCCGTACCAATTGCGTTGGTTGCAGTCACGGTAAAGGTGTAGACTGTGCCATTGGTCAGTCCGGTAATAGTAATTGGAGAACTACCACCAGTTGCTGTTTGGCCGCTGCTGGAAGTAACCGTGTAAGAAGTAATCGCAGAACCACCACTCGATCCAGGTGCAGTAAAGGTCACCACCGCTTGGCCATTCCCCGCTACTGCAGACACACTCGTTGGTGCCCCTGGTACAGCCGCTGGTGTCACGGCACTACTTGCAGAAGACGCTGCGCCTTCCCCTACTCCGTTGGTTGCAGTCACGGTAAAGGTATACGAAACACCATTGGTAAGCCCTGTCACCGTTATTGGAGAACTACCCCCAGTAGCAGTTTGTCCGCCGCTGGAAGTAACGGTGTAAGAAGTAATTGCAGAGCCACCGTTAGAAGCTGGTGCAGTAAATGTTATGACTGCTTCACCATTCCCCCGTACTGCAGACACACTGGTTGGCGCTCCGGGGGTTGTGGCAGGAACTACTGAGCCACTTGGAGAAGACGCCGAACTTTCCCCTACTGCGTTGGTTGCAGTCACGGTAAATGTATATGTTGTGCCGTTCGTTAAGCCAGTCACCGTAATTGGTGAGGTGCTGCCTGTTGCGGTTTGACCACCGCTGGAAGTTACTGTATAGGAAGTAATTACAGAGCCACCGTTAGAAGCTGGTGCAGTGAAGGTTACAACTGCTTCACCATTTCCCCGTACTGCAGAAACACTGGTTGGTGCCCCTGGGGTTGTCGCTGGCGTTACTGCACTACTTGCGGAAGATGCAGTGCTTGTCCCTATTGCATTTGTTGCAGTCACTGTGAACGTATATGCAACACCGTTTGTTAAACCTGTAATAGTAATTGGAGAAGAACCACCGGTAGCGGTTTGCCCCCCGCTAGAAGTGACTGTGTAGGAAGTAATTGCAGAACCGCCGTTCGATGCCGGTGCAGTAAAGGTCACCGTTGCTTCACCATTGCCGCGTACTGCAGACACACTGGTTGGCGCTCCGGGGGTTGTCGCTGGTACCACAGAGTTACTCGTCGACGAAGCAGCACCTGTACCCGCTGCATTTGTAGCTGTAACGGTAAATGTATATGTCACACCGTTGGTAAGCCCTGTCACCGTAATTGGTGAAGAACCACCAGTTGCGGTTTGGCCGCCGCTGGAAGTAACGGTATAAGAAATAATACTACTACCACCGTTCGATGCCGGCGCGGTAAATGTTATAACCGCTTCACCATTCCCCCGTACTGCAGACACACTGGTAGGAGCACCTGGCACGGTAATTGGGGTTACTGCGCTGCTTGCAGAAGATGCAGCACTTGTACCCACACCGTTTGTTGCAGTCACGGTAAAGGTGTACGCAACACCATTGGTCAGACCTGTCACCGTAATTGGAGAAGAACCACCGGTAGCGGTTTGTCCGCCACTAGAAGTGACGGTGTAGGAAGTAATTGCAGAGCCA
>CAZTCH010000003.1:0-127599 GCA_964612745.1 uncultured Candidatus Saccharibacteria bacterium
AAGAGGGGCTTTGGCGCAGGAAGGTGGAATGGTTTTGGTGGTAAGGTGGAAGAGGGCGAGTCCATTGCTCAAGCAGCGAGTAGGGAACTTTTGGAAGAAGCTGGGATTCGTGCGCATACATTGGACCTTGTTGGGGTATTGGAGTTCACCTTTTTGGATGATCCGAAGGAGTTAGAGGTGCATGTGTTCAAAGCAGAAGATTTTAATGGGGAGCCAGTAGAGAGTGAGGAGATGGCGCCACAGTGGTTTGCTCTTGAAGATATTCCCTATGAGCACATGTGGACCGATGATGAACATTGGTTGCCGCTGCTACTGTCGGGAAAAAAGTTTTCGGGTAAGTTTCTGTTTGATATGCCTGCAACTGCTGAACATGCAGCAAAAATTATATCGCATGAGCTACACGAAGTGGGTAGCCTGTAAAGCTTTTGTTTCTCTGTGATGTAAAAAGATTAGTAATATAGTTTAAAAATTGTATGCGGAAATATCTATTTTCAACTTTTACAATATTGGCGTTGGTGTTTCCGCTCTCTGTGCAGGCTTTGTCTATTGGTGATTTAAAACCACAAGTAGACACTAGTACTATTACCGCAAAGTCGGTGGTCGTACTTAACCAAGTAACGGGAGAGTTGTTGTACGAACAAGGTGGGGCAGATGCACGAGTGCCAGCAAGTTTGGTGAAGCTTACGACAGTGCTGGTAGCGTTGGATTTGCCGCTGAATTGGAATGCTCGTTGTACGGTAGGTGAACAAGACCGAGTTGGTGGGGTGAGCATTACCAAAGCAGGGGAGCGCAAGACGTACACATTGAATGCGTTGCTTTACGCTACGCTGCTTCCTTCGGCGAATGATGCGGCAACAGCGCTTGCGCGTTGCTCCGGACTTTCTCGTGCAGATTACTTAGCTCGCATGCAAGCAAAAGTTGCAGCACAAGGTGCAGTGGCGACTACCTTTGCAGATTTTTCTGGAATGAGCGGACAAAACAAAACGACTGCAGTGGACCTAGCGAAAATTGCCAATGCTGCATTTAGTACAGAAAAAGTACGAACAATTACTCGCACTCAAAGTTACCGTCTTTGCCCAGTGGGTGCAGCGTGTCAGACAATACGAACGACTAACCAGCTCTTGCAAGACAAAGAGCTTACGACTATTGCAGGGAAGACTGGCACACTCGATGGTGCGATTAACTTTGCCGGTAGTTTCCGCGACCCAAAGGGGAGATATTTTATTGTGGTAGTACTTGGTGGTAGCACCAAAGAGTCTCGGTTCGCAGAAGCAAAGCAACTGGTGCAGTTTGCCACCGTACGCCAAGACTGGTCCGACCTCTTCGCAAGTAGGTAATTTCGTATGCAAACCACTGATCAACTTTTAAGTCGAATTGCATTTTCGGGGAGCATTGAGCAAGTGCTGCAAGAAGTTTGTAAAGCTTATGAGCTAGGCGTTTTGCATACGTATGAGTTTGTTACAGTTGGCTTAGAAGATTGTAATCTGGTAATTACTTTAGAGAATACACAGCGATATTTTGTAAAGATTTTTGCAAAGGAACGTTCGCATGCAGATGTTGTACGATATGTTGATGTCATGCGGGCGGCATTGTCAGGCGGGGTTTTGCTACCAAAGTTATTTTTGGCAAATGGGGTAGAGGTTTATTCGCCTGTTTGCTCACCAGATTTGCAGCTACTGGTTATGCAGTTTGTTGAGGGACAGACATTTTTTAGTTTGCATCGGATTCCTACAACAGAAGAGCTGCAGCAGCTTATGCGACAAGTAGCAACGCTCCATACTATTGACTATCGACCAGTGCAGTTTTTTGATAGTTGGGCAGTGCCAAACATTGGATTGTTATTTGAGAAAGTTTCTGCGTACTTGTCTCCCGAAGATCGTGAGTTAGTAGATAAGGTGATTTCACAGTTTAGGACTATCGACTTAGTCTTATTGCCACATGCTTTTGTACATGGTGATCTAATTAAAACGAATGTCATTAAGGCAACACATGGGGGTGTTGTTCTATTGGATTTCTCTGTTGCTAACTGGTATCCGAGAATACAAGAGCTTGCTGTAATCGCGGTTAATTTATTGTTTGATGAGGGGAAGACAGGTCTTCGTGAAAGAGTGAATACAGTCTCTAAGGAGTATCAGGTGCATGCCAGATTAACAGAGTATGAGCATAGCTCGTTGTATGTGTACGCATTGGCTGCAGCAACTATGGAATTTCTCGGTGGGTATCAGGAGAAATATGCGAAACAGAACAACTCCGCTGAAGTAGAATTTTGGTTAGAACTTGGTAGAAGTACCTTGAAGGACGGCTTATAAAGTGTATAATCCGTTACGAAGGTGACCATGGTAACGGGTGCGTGGGACGAACAAAGGATCGAAATGTGACGGTCGTCACATTCCGGTCCTTTTTGTTTTGTGGGGTGTTGTTGAAGGTGCATATGGTGCCCATCAACACGCATGCTGCTCGTTGCCTGAAAAGGCTGCGTAATCTATACTATGCAGTATGGTAAAAGCAAAGAAACAGCGAGTATTGGTGGGTATTTCTGGCGGAGTAGACTCTGCTGTTTCTGCGTATCTATTGCAACAAGCAGGGTACGAAGTGGAAGGCGCGTTCATGAAAAACTGGTCGGCAACCACGGGGTTAAAGCTTGCAGAATGCCCTTGGCTGCAAGATCGCCAGGAGGCATTGCGTGTCGCTGCTTTTTTGGGGATTCCGTTGCACACACTGGATTTTGAAAAAGAGTACCAAGACAAAGTCATGTCGTACTTTTTTGCCGAGTACCAAGCAGGACGCACGCCAAATCCAGACGTCATGTGTAACAAGGAAATTAAGTTTAAGCTGCTGTACAACTGGGCAATGCAGCATGGGTTTGAGTATCTTGCGACAGGGCACTACGCCCAGACTGCGAAGCAGTCTGGAAGCAACAAAATCCAAAATTCAAAATCCAAACAAATTCAAATTAACCAAGCTCCAAAGCAAGGCTCTGGCGTGAAGACGTTACGACATGAAGACCTTCAACTTGTCCGCTCTGCGGACGAATTTAAAGACCAGACGTATTTTATTTACAATATTTTAACAGAGCAATTACCCCACGTGTTGTTTCCGATTGGGGGCATGAAAAAAGCTGCAGTTAAAAAACTAGCAGAGAAAATTGGTTTGCCAAATGCAAAACGAAAAGAAAGCATGGGCTTGTGCTTTGTGGGCAAGGTGCGCCTGAAAGAGTTTTTGGAGCAAGGGGTAAAGGCGAAGCCAGGACCAATACGGCTAGTACCTAGTGCTCAGTACTCAGTGCACAGTAAAAACGCTAAGAACTATGAACTTGGTACTAAGTACTCAGTGGTTTTGGGTACTCATCAAGGGTTGCATACGTACACTATTGGGCAGAGACAGGGGATTGCTGTGGGTGGACCAGAGGGTCCGTACTATGTGGTAAAAAAAGATTTGGAAACCAACACGCTGTTTGTAACCAACGACCCCAACGACCCTGCGCTCGAAGTTATGGAAGTGGCGGTGCATAGTGTGAATTGGATAACGAGGTTAGTAACGAGTAACGAGTTGCGAGTAACGAGAAAGAAGGGTCAGGGTGGGTCTGATTCTACTCTCTACTCTCTACCCTCTAACCTCAGGTGTCGTTACAGACACCAAGGGGAATTGGTTCCGTGTGTGGTAGAGCAAACAGGAGAAGACGCATACACTGTGCGGTTCAAAACTCCGCAAAAAGCACTGGCTAGTGGACAAAGTATGGTGTTTTACTCCGGTAAAGTTTGTCTTGGCGGTGGAGTGATTGTATAAAAAAGAAATGAGCGGCAAACGAAATAATCTCGTTTGCCGCTCGTGTTGTTTAACTCCTCGCGCCAGAGTTCGTTGGACGGGTCTTTCCGCCCGGTCTTTCTGGTGGAGGTTTTGGCTTGCCTTTCAACATATGTAGCTCCTATAAAAAAATAAAAGCTGAACGTGAAGTATGGGGTGACCTAGGTTTTAACAAAACCCTGGTATCTGCACCCGGCTGCGTTGATTTTTTTTGGGAAGTTCATAGCTTACCTTCCATGTATTTGGTGCGGTTCCTGCGCTAATGGAAAACACCTTTACTTCTTCAACCAAGCACTGCTTGGACGTTCCGTGAAAGTTGCGTGAAATTGCTCCCGCCGCCGATTTTTTCGTTAGTGTTGAGGCTGACGTAATCGTCATGATTTCAGGCATTTGGATCTCCTTTGGTGCGGACGAATTTGCCCGCGTTTTCATATTTGTTTTGTGAACTCAGAGTTATGTTTTCACGGAAATTATTGTGTTCCGCTTCTTGCTTGCGCTGCAGCCTGTCTGCACGAAAGCTTTGGGTGTTTTGGTTTTCCACAGTTGCCGCAGTTACCTGCTTTTGAAGTACTCTTCGGTGCCATCTTTAGTCCTCCAATGCTTGCCAGTTACTACTGGCATTGTGTTTTTGCGGTGACCTCCGCACGGGTTGAGCTTATCGCCCAAGTTTTTGTAATATTATTTGCCAGAGTGTTCTGGAAAAACTCATCCAGTCAGCGTTTAAACGATGACCAGAAGAATAGTACAAAAATGAGTTTATAAACTCGGAACAGGTTGCGCCAAGTTTATTGAGAAAGAAAATGACATGCGTCATTTTTTCTCCTTTCGTAGGAAAATTGCCCAATGCACACTTTTGTTGGCTGGTTTCAAAATTTGAAAAGTATTGTTTTCCAAACAAAAAGCGTCCGGTTGGACGCTTATATAGTACTGAATTTTTTATAAAATGTCAATATTTAAAATGGCTTAACTATGCGCTATTGCCTGCGGAACGGCTTTGTTTTCCACAGAATAGGCCATTTCCAGTGCAGCTTTGCCAGATTCTAACCAATTCACGTAGACCTCACCGACGCCTGCTGTTGGCTTGGACTTTACTATCTGGTCGAGTGCGGTAATGACTCTTGTGGCTTTGTCTACGGAATCTCTGGTAGCTGTAGTAGTAAATATATAGGGTGTTAGTGACGTTTGAAGCCTGCCTGCTTGTGCTGCTATTGTTTCTACTTGTTGCTTGATTCTGTTGTAGCGCCCTTGGTAACCTTTGAAAAGATTTTCTTGTTTTTCTTCGTAAGAATTTTCAGCTGTCTGACCCTGTAACCACGCGGAGTATGTAAGAGTATTGAAAGCATTATTATTTTGTATCTCATCCATTTCTCTGCTGTTTATTTGGATGGTTTCAGCTGCTTCTGTCATATTATGAGGTAACTCAACCTGTCCTATTTGCAAAAAGCGTTCTATACTTTTGCCAAGTTCAGTGGGGGTTGCTGGGACTTCTGCTGCTATCCGAAGTTTCGGCGCAGCGTCGTGTCCTGCTTTCCACTGTGCCATGTTGACTACATTTTCGCCAGCGTATTCACTCATATTAAAAAGAAATGGACTTTAAAACTTCTTGGAATGTGGGTACAGCTGCTTGGTTTAACCCAGCGTCAAAAGTGAAGTACGTATTGTCTTTCTTTACCCCCGCAAGGCTGCTGCCAATGGCTACTGCGTCCAGATTGGCGATTTTCGTTTTGTCCTCGGGTAAACCCTCGAAGCCTAAAAAGCCTTCTACGCTTTGGTAGATGCTAATTTTGCCTTCTGCTTCTTTGGGTGAGGTAATCGTGAGTAGTGTGCCGTCTCCAGCTTTGCCAGAAACTACCGTCCAGTTGGTAGGGTGGCGGAACGTGAGTTTGGTTTGTTCGTCTGTGTAGGAAATCCACGAACTGGTGTCTACCGGTGTGGGCATGGCTTGTGCGCGCGTGGCATGTTTGACCGAAGAAGGAATAAGTCGTTCGCGTACACGAGTGCTGGAAAGTGCAGTAACCATAATTGCCAAAAGCACGGCAAACCCTATGCCCATGGTAACAATAGAACGGTGCAAATCGAGTGGGTGGGGAAGGCTATTGTTGAGTTTTGCGAAGTCAGTTTCAAAAATACTGCGCTTTGGTGGCATGGGCGTTATTTTTGTTTCGTCGTGTTAAAGAGTTGTTCTGCGTCTGCTTTGTCGCCACAGTAGTACAAGTTATCTGTCAGTTTGGTGCAGAAGCCAGGGTTCTTGCGGATAAATTCCAGTTTTGGCAACGCCCAAAAGTAGCCAAAAATAGCTACTGCAATAAGAGCGTACAAAATGTATTTTACCAGTCGGAACACGTTTATTTTAAGTATTATTGCTTACTTGTAGTATATCATACCGCCTTGCAAAGACCGTCTCGTTTACGTATAATACCAAAGCAATTTCCTGTGCTTTTACTGTTGTCCTTAGGGGAGAGAAGTATTTAAAGTCATTCAAAAACTCTAAATACATAAAAACATATATCGTCACAAGTGAGTAATTGTGTTTATTTGGATGGGGTATCGCCAAGTGGTAAGGCAGGGGCCTTTGAAGCCCCCATTCGTAGGTTCGAATCCTACTACCCCAGCCAAATACACATAATACAGTTTTCATCCGGTCACAATGGTAAATTTTGCGGTAAGGCATCCCGATGCGGCATCAGGACATTCGTAGGTTCTCCCGCTTCTGTGAGTACATTGAGCGGCGCGGGACCCCGACGCTGCGTCGGTGGGAATCCTACTACCCCAGCTACCTTGAGACAGTTTCGGACTCCGGGGATATAAAGTTATGACTGACAAAAAACATTCCTATAAAGATAGAAAATACGATGTGGTTCCTTATGACCCGCATTGGCCAAAACGATTCGGGGGAATAAAAACAAAGCTAGATGTAATATTTGGTAGTGTACAAATCGAACACATTGGAAGTACCTCTGTTCCAGGCATGGCGGGCAAACCCTGCATTGATGTACTGGTTATCGTTAGTGATCTTCAGGTTGTTGAAAATCATGTAAGTGATATGGAGCAAGCTGGGTTTGAGTACGCAGGCCCTTTTGTAACGGATGACTCGCGGCTTTTCAGAATAATGAAAGATAATGTTTTACTCGCTAATATCCATTTCTTTCCAGTAGGTCATCCGCATAACAAGGAGATGCTTGATTTAAGAAATTATCTCCAGTCTCATCCAGAAGAGGTGGAGGTGTATTCAAACCTTAAAAATGATTTGTATTCAAAATACCAAAATGATTATGCTTCCTATCGTAAATATAAAGATGAATATATGAATGACTTGAAGAAAACAATATCCGAAGCTTCAGTCCGAGGAGAGTCAAAATGATATAGTAAAAGTAATCAAAAAGCCTTATGTGGCTTGACGGGTAAATTTACGAGACCTAAGACGTCAGCCAAATATACGCAATTACAGTTCTAAAATGTTTGGATGTGCTGTCGGCATATTTATCTCAAGTTTCAATTAGAACTACCCAACAAAAATAATAGCTATAGTGTCACATGGAAAAACATCGAATTTACACAATGACGTTTGCGAGTGTGTACCCACTTTATGTTACAAAAGTAGAACGGAAAGGGCGCACACAAGCAGAAGTAGACCAAGTCGTGCGTTGGCTGACTGGCTACACCCAAAAGCAGATGGAAAGCCAGATTGCAAAACAAACCACGTTCGTAGAATTTTTTGCTAAAGCACCAAAGCTACATGCTGCACGCAAACTTATTACCGGAGTTATCTGTGGGGTACGAATAGAAGAAATTACCGACCCGCTCATGCGCGAGATTCGCTACTTAGACAAACTCGTAGACGAACTAGCGAAAGGTAGACTCATGGAGAAGATTTTGCGGAAAGCTACAGTCTAAGGTACTCTGTTGGTACGGAGCTTTTTAAATAATGTAGAGAGGTTATACACACCATGAAAGAAACATTGCATTTCGAAGTAGACATAGCAGCGCCGGTAGAAAAAGTATGGAATACTATGTTAGAGCTAGACACGTACAAAGAGTGGACCAAAGCATTTGATCCAACCTCATACTACGATGGCTCGTGGGAGAAGGGGAGTAAAATCAAGTTTTTGGGTGAGGGGGGTAGTGGTATGATTTCTGAAATTGCAGATAACATTCCACACAAATACATTTCTATCCGCCACTTGGGCGAAATGCGCGATGGAGTAGAAGACACCACCAGCGAACAAGTGCAGCAGTGGTTGCCTGCGTACGAAAACTACACATTTGAAGAGCAGGGGTCTGGTACCAAACTTTCGGTGGATATGGACATGGAGTCTACACCTGCGTCTATTGCCATGAAAGAAATGTTTCAGGACATGTGGCCAAAAGCACTCGAAAACTTAAAGCAACTGTGTGAGCAGTAATCTATTTATTTCATTGAAACACTATGGTATTAGAACCAGTGATTGCAAAATATAATAAAGGTTTAGCAAAAAGCGACAGAGAAATTTGCGATGTGCTCGCACAAGAAATTTCCACGAGCCTGAAAAAAGCAGAAAGTAAGGTTTGGCACGGTGCTCCTGTGTGGTTTTTGGACGGTAATCCTATAGTGGGGTACGACAAGCTCAAGGACAGTGTCCGTCTGCTGTTTTGGAGCGGGCAGTCATTTACCGAAACCGGCTTGCACGCCGAAGGGAGTTTTAAGGCAGCCGATGCGCGTTACGTAGCTCTCGCAGAAATCAAAAAAACTAAGCTGCGACGTTGGCTCAAAGAAGCAGTAGTAGTACAGTGGGACTACAAAAACATTCGTAAGAACAAAGGTGTGCTCAAACGAATTGTTGTACCAAAGAAGGTGGGGTCAAAGTAACATATAAAAAGGGTTACCCTTTCAAAACGAAAGGGTAACCCTTTTACAATGGGGGAGTTTAGTTAAACTTCCATGTCTTGAGAATCTCGGGGTCGGTTAGTTGGCCCGAGAGGTAGTACAAGTAATTTCCTTTAATAGCTGCAACGGTCACGCTGGTGTTCTTAGTGCTCGTAAATTGGAGTGCTTGTCCGCCACCAAGAGTGGTAATGGTTACTTTGTCGACATCGGGGCTGCTTTTTAGCTGCTGAGCGATGGCTTCTAGTGTGGTGCCAGCAGTAATCTCGTACCTGTCTACTTGCCCGTAGCTAATGCCGCTAATGGTGTTGTAGAACACAGTGGTGTTGGCGTTTGGCTTATTTACATCGAACGTCCACGAGCTGGGGAGCGTCGCGCTAAACGCGAGACTCGAGTCAGTGTAGGTTACCGGTGTTCCGGTAGGGCTCGTTGTGGGCGTTGGAGTCGTGCTTGGTGTAGGAGTAGCACTTGGAGTTGCTGTTGGTGTGGTTTCTACTGTTGGTGTTACCACTACTGTGGGTGTTGCGGTTGGCATGGGTAGTACTGTGTTTTGGGTGGATTGTCTGTCCACGCCAATGTAGTAACCCAAGATACCAGTAAGCGCTGCAATGACCAGTACGGCAAAGCTACCGGCGGCAATTGCGTGCTTGAGTGGTAGCTGGGATGGATCTTTGCTGGGAGCAGCAGACACAGCTACTTCTGCTTTTTCGCGTACTTTTAAGAAAGAGGCGACAATAAACCCAAGTAAGCTGAACATGGCACCGTAGAACAAAGTAGTTTTGTTGGCATCGGTGGTGGCTTGTTTTGCAATGGTGCTAATTTCTTCTGTAATTTGTGGAGGGAGATCATTTTGCAAAGTACTCGCACCACCAAATTCGATTGCAGACGCACGTTGTTGCACTTGTTCTGCAATTACTTCGCGTAGTGCCGGTGGAATGACTTCGCTGTTTCTGACACCATTCCCCAAATTGGTAGCAAGTACAGACAGTAAGATTGCGCCCAACACAGCAGAGCCAAGCGTCATACCGACTTGGCGCATGGTGTTGTTGACCCCCGAAGCTTCACCAGCTTGCTGGACAGATACTGCAGACAAAGAGAGGTTGCTAATTTGTGACATGGTCAGACCCATGCCTACACCAAACAAAATAAATCCAGGCATGAGCTCTTGCGCGCCACTGTCTACGTTGAGTGTGTAACGCAGGACAAAATATGCTGCAGTGTTCAGGAGGAGACCAAACTGAATAATGTATTTTGGTTCAAACTTGTGACCTAAGAAACCGGCGACTGGTGCAGCAACAAGTAAGCTTAAAGAGAGTGGTAACATGGTTAGCCCCGTGTGGAGTGCATCTAGGTTGCGCACTGCTTGCAAAAACACAGGGATAGAAAACACCAGACCAGCCATGCCGAGTGAAATAACCGTAGTAGTCAGGGTACCTACCACAAACTGGCGATTTTTAAGTAGCTCCAGAGAAACAAGCGGAGTCTTTCCACGTTTTTCTACAGCGCGTTCCCACAGGACGAACAACACTAAAATAATTAACCCGAGCCCGATAAACAGCGGTACAGGAGATAGGTTGCCCAAGTCTACAGTATTGCCAAACAACACTAGTTTTTCTTTGGCGTTTAACCAGCCGTAACTGGTGGCTTTAATAAACCCAAAGACAATAGACAACATGCCCAAGCCAGAAAGAACTACACCACCAATATCCAGACTGCTTTTTTCTTCTTTGTCTTTTGTCTCACGGATAATAAGCGACCCAATCAGTAGTGCAGCAGCAACAAAAATATTTATGCGAAAACCCCAGCGCCATGAGTAGTTCGTTGTAAGCCAGCCACCCAAAATAGGGCCAATGGCAGAACTTGCAGCAGCGATACCACCCCAAATACCAAATGCAATGGACCGTTCTTTGCCTTTGAAGGTGGAGATAAGTAACGACGCTGTTGCCGGAAGCATGAGCGCAGCGCCAATACCTTCTATTATCGCTTCGCCCGCAATCATGGTGCCCACATTTTTGCTAATGGATGCAATAAACGAGCCAAGCGCGAAAATTACCGCGCCCACAATAAACATGCGCTTGCGACCAAACAAGTCACCAAGCCTACCACCAGTAATAGTAAATGCAGACAAGATAAGCGTGTAGGCAGTAATAACCCATTGCATGCTTTCTATGTCGGTGTTTAAGTCGTTAATTATTGTCTTGAGCGAAACATTTAACAGCGATGTGTCTATAACGATAATCGCTAAGGCAAGGCTCATAACTACCAACCCAGTCCATTTTCGCCACGCAGATATTGGTGGCTCCTGTGGTTCGGCAGAGTAGGAGATTACTTGTTGCGCATTGTTGACGTGAGAGGTTTCCATAGGGGTGCGGGTTAACGAGTGAGTGGTGAAGGTATCTGTGAGTAAATCTCGATAAAATACTGGCGTAAGTTTTCGGAGTCTATATGCTGGGAAACGAGTGGGAGAGGTATCCACGCAGGATCTTCCTCGGCTGGGGTTGCTGGCACTGCTTCGTCTACTGTGGCAAGGAAGAAGTGGCAATCTACTCGTTCGCCAGCTTTGCGCGTGTAGGAAAATGTGGGCAGCTGCGCGCCAAGTGCAACGGTATAGCCTGTTTCTTCTCGTACTTCTCTGGCAGCAGTGGTTGCAGGGCTTTCACTTCCTTCCATGTGCCCTTTCGGGAATTGCCAGTCTTTGTGCTTGGGACGGTACACGAGTAGTACACAGGGCTGCCCCGCAATATGGTGGAGCACAATTGCGCCTGCTTTTTGCGTGGCACCAGCAGTATTTGTAATTTTAGATTGCGTTTCCATGTGAGAAAAACTGCCGCTTACAGCGGCAGTGGATATGTGTAAGAGTTATGATTGTAACTTTGGAGCGTAGTCGGTGGTGTAGCGAGCGGCGCATTCAGAAATTATTTTCTTTGCTTCGTCGACACCAAAGAATCCTTCTACTTTGCAAGTTCCAGGCTTTTTCAAGTCTTTGTAGTGTTCCCAGTAGTAGGTGGTTTCGGTAATAAAGTATTGCCCAAGATCTTCTACGGACTTTATATGGTCCATGCGCCTGTCGTCGTTGAGTACAGCAATGACTTTGTCGTCTCTTTCTCCACCGTCGTTAAATTTCATAATCCCAATAATGCGAGCTTCCACAAGACTCCCAGGGGCGAGTGGTTCGGCTACACCAACTATTTCCACGTCGAGTGGGTCACCATCTTCATCCCATGTCTGAGGGATCGCACCGTAGGTAAATGGGTAGGCGAGTGAAGAGTACCCAACGCGGTCGAGTTTGAGTTGCCCGGACTCGGTAATAAGTTCGTATTTGTAAATAGAGCCAGCTGCGACTTCTATTAAAGCATTAATTACTCCAGCGGACTCGTCTGCATATGCAGGGAGGACGTGAAGCAGGTTAAGCTGGTAGCGGGACGGTGCATGGTCAATGTTTGCCATAGGGTTGAAATTACAAATCAAAAATTGTCTAAAATATGCGGTTGTGTATAGAACTCGCGAATACTGGTATTATATAGTGACTACCGAAATGAGTAAACTACTACATTTCATTTTTAGAGTCTACCAAATTGTGGCTGGGGCACTGATTGCCTTGGTCGTATTGGACGTGGTTTTTGTGTTGGGGTTTCCTGCAGAGTCATTGCCGAAAGCGGGGAGTCCTGCAGACGCAGTGGTAGTGTTGGGCGCTGCACCGAACAGTCCTGCTATTCGTAATCGTGCATCGCGTGGGTACGAAGTGTATTCGTCTGGGGCGGCAAACACGTTGGTGCTTACCGGCGGGAATACTGCTAGCCAAGACGAGTCAGAGGCAATGAATATGGCGCGGTTTTTAACCAAGCAAAAAGGGACTGCGCTACCACTTGTGTTAGAAGAGCGCTCTGCCAACACCTACGAAAACTTACGTAACACTAAACAACAAGTTCCGGAGCTAGATACTATAGTCATTGTTTCCGACCGGTACCATGTACCCCGAGCTTTCGTGACTGCAAAGAGTCTTGGGTTCGAACACGTTTACTGGAGTTCACCCGACAGTTCGTATTACCTGTTTCCAGAGTTGGCGCGATACTATGTCCGAGAGATGGTTGCTATGTTTGCGTATGTACCGAAATGGGTGCAAGCGGCTAGAGAGTAGAGAATAGAGAATAGAGAGTAGGAAGAATGTAATTTTTAATTTTCAATTCTTAATTTTTCTGACTCGCCACTACTTTTTTATAAGAAATCCGAAATCACAAGCACCAAATAACAAATAAATTCCAATATTCAAAATCCAAACAAATACAAGTTTAACTCAAAATGCAAAACTTCAACTCAAAACTGTAAACTTCAATCCAATTAAGTTTTGAGTTACTAGATTTCGGTTGTTAGATGGGCACCATCTGACAGGTAAGTTTTATATTTACTATGTCGATACGCCCTCAAACCAAACCTGTAAGCATGGTGTCAGATGGTGCCCATCTCACTCTGCCGTTTTTCTGGCGTGAAGACTTGAAGACCTTAAGACCTGACGACTCTCTTGCCTTGCTACAACCTAACTCCTAATTCCTAACTCCTAATTGGGGCTTGACGGCAGGTGGGGTAAATTGGTATACTGCGTGTAATAAATATCCAGAGACAGTTGGTGGCCGCAAGGTCTTAAAAGAACGCCCTTTAGGGGCTTCTACCCGCCGAGGAGAAGAAAAAGTGCTCAGTACCTAGTACTTAGTGCTCAGTATTCGAACTCGGGAAACCGAGTTTTTGTTTTGCAGATATTTATATAATCAAAGGTCGAAAATAATTATCCACGAACCATCCACCTTCGCCAAGGCTACGGTGGACAAGCGAAGTTTCGTACTTTTGCTTGTCCGACGAAACTTTAGTGAAGTCGGATGAAATTAGTGGTTAGTGAAAGAAATATGGCAAAAACACGACAGCAAAAAGAAGCTGACTTAGCAGAGTTAACCGATAAGGTTAAAAATGCAAAGTCGATTGTGATGTCCGAATATCGTGGTACCACGGTAAAAGACATTGACACGTTTCGTAACGAGTTGCGCAAAGAAGCAATTTTTACCAAAGTGTATAAAGTCTCTTTGGTAGAAAAAGCTCTTGCTGCAAACGGCATTACTGCTAAGCTCGACTACAAGACGCCAGTTATTTTAGCAATTTCTCCAGAAGACGAAGTCGCTCCTGCAAGAATTGTGAAAAATGTTACCAAGTCTGTAAAGACAATTGGTATCCTGAGCGGTGTTGTAGACGGTGTAGTTATGTCCAAGGTGCAGATTACTGCTTTGGCAGAGCTGCCAAGCAAGCAAGATATGCGTGGTATGTTGGTACGCACTATTAACGCTCCAGTTTCTGGATTTGTGAATGTGCTCGCAGGCAACCTCCGTGGGCTTGTGAACGTGCTCAATGCAATAGCAACAAAGTAACAGTGAAATACCAAATATCAATCCGCCAGCTGGCGGAACAAATAAACTCCAAATTAAAAATCTCAATTTTGAGATTTGATGATTGTGCTTTATTTGAAATTTGGTATTTTTGAGGTTTGGAATGCACTGTTGCTCATCTAATTTAAGTAAATAATTTATTACATATATGGAAGAAAAGAATGTTGAAGTACCAGAGAAGTTCAAATCTTTGGTTAGCGAAATCGAAAAGCTTTCCGTACTCGATTTGTCCGAGTTGGTAAAGGTTTTGGAAGAAAAGTTTGGTGTTTCCGCAGCAGCTCCTATGATGATGGGTGCTATGCCAGCAGCTGGCGCAGCTGTAGCAGCTGAAGAAAAGACTGACTTTACCGTAGAACTTACTGATGCAGGTCCAAACAAGATCAACGTGATCAAAGTTGTCCGCGAAGTAACCGGTCTTGGTTTGAAAGAAGCTAAGGACTTGGTAGACGGCGCTCCTAAAGCAGTAAAGGAAAACGCTCCTAAAGCAGAAGCAGAAGAGCTCAAGAAGAAGCTCGAAGAAGCTGGCGGTAAAGTAACTTTGAAGTAATACTTTCAAAGCTACCTTCACTTACAGATACAAAACGAGGGGCCTCTGTGCCCCTCGTTTTACTTTTTTATTTTTTATCTTTATCCCAAAATAGCTTGGGCTAAAGTAGATAATGCAAACTTGGTCACGGAGGATTTTAGCATGAGAGTTTTAGTTGGGGTTTTGGTCTTGGGTGTTTTATTGCTGTGCACCCCTGTGTTTAAACAGCAATATGCTGAACTTACGAAAATTAACGCACAAGACAAGCGTCTCTGTGCTGAATATCGAACAGCGCGGGAGGGTAAGCAGTGGGTCAAAGCGTATGCTCTTGCGAGGCAAGTGTACGATTTACCTGAACCACGTTCCTGCGCGCCACACTGGGCTACTGTACAGCAAAACGCAATTGCAGAGTCTAAGTCGAAAGGCTTAAGTCTCGAAGCAGCATTGAGACAAGCGTCTCAGAAGCTTGAATAAGATTCAATCCACAAGGAGGTGGACAATGCGTACCATTAGTCATTTTTTAATTGTCGTCTTCCTAACTGTTTTGCTATTGCTTATATTTATGGATGACAACACAAGACAAAAGCGGGAATCTGCTTCTACTAAGCTTTGCACCGTATATGTAACCGCTAGGCACGGCGAGCAGTGGGCGTTGGCATATGCGGTATCTCTACAGCTCCGAATGCTCGGCAACGTAGAGTTGCGGTGCAAGCCGGATTCAGTGGCAGTATTTGCAAAAGCCATTGAGGCGACTCCTGATGGTGACAACAACACCTTTGCTGTTGCCCTCAAGGAGGCGCAGGAGTGGCTTCATGACAACAACTTAACCACAGAGCAGTTACTCAAGTGACTGCCGCGCAAAAACACAGCGAGGTGCAAGTAATCTACTTGCACCTCGCTTTCCTTTTTATAATCGCATTTATAACCCTAGCTTGAGTAAACTACCACCACGGAGTACGTAGACTAGTTTTGCTGCTTCATCTACATAGAAATCCGTTGCACCTTTTAGTTCGTCTGCTTGCAGGATGCGGGACAGTTTCCCAGTTTTTTCTGTAATTATTATTCGGCCGTTGTTGTCTAAAATATAAACTTTGGTTGCTTTGGAGTCGGTGTATATTTTTCCTACCCCAGAAAATGCTTCGGGGAGTGCGGGGAAGAGGAAGGTGGCGACTTTGCCAGCGGTGAATTTCTTTACGTCGGTTGTGGTCAGGACATATATGCTACCGTCTATGGCAAGGTCTTGCGCATCTGCCAGCTTGCTGTCATTGAGCGAAGCAGCAGGCTTGCTAATGCCAGAGCTGCTCACGGTGTAGTTCATAATTTGGTTCGTACCTTTGTCTACCGTGTACACGCGACTGGTGGTAGGGTAGTACACGAGTCCAGTGAAATCAGCCGGCTTTGGCACATTCTGGAAGAACGGAGTGGTATTTGCTCCTGTCGCAAAGTTCCAAATGTTTAAACCTTGTCCGTCAAACACGACAGCTTGAGTGCTGGAAATTGCTACGCCATTCACAATCTCTGTTTGGGTCTTTATGCTGCCATCTTCCGTGAGTGCTGTTTTCGTGTTGTAGGATACTACAGCCTTACCAGTGCTGGTAGCAAGAGCGTTCGGGAGTACGAGCAAGTGTTCGGCGTTGCTCAGTGTGGCGACTTGGCTTATGCTTGGTGTTTCAATTTTATTTGCTTTGCGCAAGACTTCTTCTGCCAATTTTACAAGTGAAGTCTTCTTGCTGTTTTGCTCGTCTGTGTTTGTAGCGAGTTGCTCGAGTTGGCTTTTCGCAGTCAATGCGAGGTTGCTTGCGCCAGATTCATCTTTAAACAGGAGTTTGCTTTCTGCATCGGTTAGAAGTTTTTCTATAGCTGCACTTTGTTCGGTAAACGCAGCAGTGGCGGTTGCAGTTTGCTTGCGACCTCTGGCAACAAAGATGTTTACCGTTACAGCGAGTACAAGTACTACTACTGAAATAGCAAAGAATTGCTTTGGTTTGCTAAAGTTTTTAAAAGCAACAAATGGAGAGCGGAAGTCAATGTTTCTGTATTGCTTTGCTTGTTCGCGGATTTTCTGTAGTCCTTCTGCGCCTTGGCTGAGTGCTTTGCCGGACAAGTTTTTTACGTTTAAATTACCCGAGCGGGATTTTGCAGTAGTGCGAATGGTATTCCACAGATTTTGGGCAGTCTCTTTGTTTAGTGCACCTTTTATTTTGCTGCTCGCAGCGGCAATTATTTTAGCCGAACCTTGTGGTGCAGAAGTGTAGTTGTTCAATTGCAAGTTGTCTGCGCCAAGGAGTGTGGTTGGTTCTGTTTCTTGCAGGAGGAGTGTGGCAAAGGCGACTTCTGGTCCGGCTGTGTCTTCTATTATGCGCACCAGTTCTTGTGCAGCGATTTCCAGCGTGCTTTGGCTTAAAATATTTTTAACCCGGTCTATAGAAACATGGTTAAACAGTTCTGCGGTGGTAAGGATTATAACGTCACCAACTTTTATTTTTCCAGCAGAGAAAGCTTCAAAAGTCTTGAGTGGATGTTTGGGGTGAGAGTTTTCAGTTATCTCGTTTAGCTCTCCTGCGCGCATTAAAATAGCACTGGTTTTGCCAGTGGCAGCAGCTGAAAACTTTGTTGCTTGCCGAACGCCAATAACGGCAGAAATTTTCCCTGTCCAGTTGCTTTGTCCAAGGGTGGCTAGCTTGCCAATTTCGTCGTTTATCTCCCCGAGCGCTATTTCAAACGTGTTGTCGTTGTTTGACCGTTTGTAGCAGCGTCTGAGTGTGGCGGTGATGCCGGTGGCTATGCGCTCGCAGTCATCTGCTGCTGCCGGGTTGAGCAGGGGGAGTGTGACAATAGCAAAAATCTCGCAGTCCTCATGTGGAGTGCGCTCAGCGATTGTGGCAACGTAGGTATTTGTTTGTTTGCTGTTGCCAATATGAATCTTGGCAACGTTGGTTTCGAGTGTGTCCATGGGAATCGCTACCTAGTTGTTCAGGGCTAGTGGTACGTGTGGGCAGTAGTATAGTAGCTCTATTTAGTATACAGCATACGTTTGGACATTTAAACATGTACACATAAAAACACATAAACTAGAGAAGCTGGGTGTGAAGAAGGTGCCCACCGGGCATACGTTTACTAGACAGGGTGTGGGTTTTATGGTACAGTTCCAAGCAGCTTGTGCGACGGTTGCACTTGCAAGATATGCCGGCTTAGCTCATCCGGTAGAGCAACGGTTTTGTAAACCGTAGGTGGTCGGTTCGAGTCCGACAGCCGGCTCCAGACTTCGCTAAAGCTACGGCTGGCTTACGCCACATCGTTAGTTTTAGAAATAATGCGGCTTATGTGTAAAAACATGAGCGAAGGCTGCGCGCCATAGCTTCAAGTGACGGCGGGCTCGTATTTCTACTAAGATTACAGTTGGCTTATGCCACTATAGATTTAGTCTGTGGCCCAGTTACAAAGCAACTACAGTGTATAGGGAATCATAAAAATACTTTATGAACTTTAGAAACTTTATAGCTACAAAATTAATGCTCGGAGTGACGTTTAGTGTTTGTCGAAAACACAACGGGACTGTAGAGCGAAGTAAAACAATTAACGACTAACATTTGTTCATATTGACTTTCGTGGTCAGATGTCAGATGTTAACTGTCAAAGGTAAGTAAGACATGTCACAAGAACGACTTATACACCTCGAGTGTACCGTTTGCAAGCACTTGAACTACCAGTCCAAGCGCAACAAAAAAAGCAAGACCGCAAACAATCGCAAGCGCTTAGAATTTGAAAAATTCTGCAAGCACTGCCGTAAGAAAGTGGTTCACCGCGAAACCAAATAATAGCTCTCAAGTTTTTTTGAAATTTGGAGTTTGGCATCTAGGTCTTGCTCCCGCTCTGCGGGAGTTTGGGGGTGTCGTATAGTGGTAGTACGGCGGTCTCCAAAACCGCTCGCGTGGGTTCGATTCCTACCGCCCCTGCCAGAGTAAGACACCATCAGCATACTGATGGTGTTTTATATATTTCATATTTTTCATTTCCACTAATAAATTAAAGGGTTCTTTAAGGTTTATAGTAAGTTTCCTGCCGTTCAAAGTGCAGTTCTGAAGTAGTTGTTCTAACAGAAGCCTTTTTTCTCGAGGTTCAGAATTTTTAAACAGAGTACTTGCATGCTTTGCCACTGCCATGATTTTTTCCGCTGTGATTTCAATATTCTCTTTGGGTGTAGCGATTTCTTGTATTTTAGCTTCTAGCTCAGCTTTACGTTGCTTCATGGAATCTAACTTTATGTCGTATTCATTCTTTAGTATTTCCCCATCGAGAAGCAAGTCAAGCAGTCGGCTAATTCTGTGTTCAGTTTTAGTTTTTTCAGCAAGGAGTATTTCTCTAGCGCTCCCGTCACTGGCAGATTGAGTTTGGGAAAGTATTTTGATTCCTGTGGCAATTTCTTGGGCTTGTTGCTCTGTTATTTTGAGCTCTTCTAGTTTTTGTGTAATGGGTAGTAGTAGGTCTTCTTCGCGAATATAAATACGCTTGTGCTTATTTCTGTAATTAGTGCAACTGTAGTATGTATATATGCCCTGTTGCTCACCAGTGATTACACATCCACAAATCTCACAGGTGATTATGCCACGTAGGGCAAACAGTTTTGACGCATACTTGATAGGTTTTTTTGACCAGCCTTTTCTGACTTTCTCGCACTGCCTAAAAAGATTTTCAGAAATTAACGGTTCATATTGGTGTGGGTGCTCTTCGCCTTTTATTCGCATCACACCATAATAGAATGGATTTTTGAGTATGTGCTCAACTTGGCTTGTGGAGAGTTCATTGCCATAGCGAGACACGAGTCCGAGGTCTTTCATTGCTAATGGCAGGCTTCGAATTGAGTATTTTTGTTCTGCGTAGAGCTGGAACAGTTTTTTTATCAGTTCTGACTTTTGCGGGTCAGGTACAATAGTATTTTTCCCTTTTTCGTTGACGTTAATATAACCGACCGGGGCTTTACTGGGGAATTCCCCATTTTTTATCTTTTGGTTGATTGAACGTCTAACATTGTCAGATAGTTGGAGTACATAGCTTTTTGCTACGAATACAGCCAAGTCCCATCGTTGTATTTCGGAGCTGTTAGAGCTGTCCGTAATTACTAAATTTTCTCGGATGAAATGTATATCAAGCTTTCCATTTTTCCGTAGGTCATCCAGTAAAGTAGACTCCTTAAAGCTGCGTTGTAAGCGGTCAACCGTTTCCACAATGAGGGCTGTTTTCTCCTTAGATTTTTGAATTTGTTGTATAACCTCTTCAAATTTTTTGCGTCTATCACTAGTGGAGGATTCGTCAAATTGGAATTCGTCTGTTATCTCAAAACCCTTTTTGTTGGCATAGTCTCTGGCGCGTTCGATTTGGGCGGGGATGGAGAGGTTTTCCAATTGTTCAGCAGAAGATACTCGTGCTAGGATTATTGCTTTCATGGCTCGTGAGGGATGCTTTTAATTTTGAGAGTCTAAGCGGTTCTGAATTGCTAATAGAAGCTTAAAAAACTCGGTGATGTTTGTATGTGAGTTCATGCCCACACCTTTAGTCCTCATATGTATAAAAGAACTGAATGTTAGTTATGTATGAAGTGAGAGTCTTGTACTCCAGCTGAAAATCTTTCTCAAGGATTTAGATTGTTAGGGGCACAGCAATACTATCAGCGAGTGCAAAGGCTCAGTTCTAGATTGTTGAACAGGTGAGGAACCCCGTTGAGAGTTTGCTCAGTGCGGGGATTTCTTATCTGTTCACCAAATTCTAGTAGCGGTCAGTTTGTTGTTCCGGAGACGTTGCCGATTGGTCTCCGCCCACTTCAATTTTCCAAAGAAAAATCCACAAGGGGCTGGATAGCTCACGAGCATAAACTACCCAACCCGCCATGGATTTACCTATTGCTCGTGAAAAGAAAGCCCCAGGCCAATACAGTAATGGCTACTGTGTTTTGGGTCTAGGACTTTTGTTGTGTGTGTGATACGCACAACCCGCAGCTTACTGCTTCTATTTCTTTGTTGCGTATATTATAAGTTCCTGCTTGAAAGAATAAAACCTATGTGCCTTATTTTTTTGATTTCACATTTTTCTCTAACATAAACTGCTTCAGGCTTACGAGGTAGTCAGGGAGTTGTTCTATAATTTTTTGGTAAGATTCATATTTCTTTTTTTCGTCTTCAGCACTTTCGTCTTCCGAGTCGTCGTCCCTGATATTTTTCAAGTGCTTAAGGAATGATAAGAAGGTCGCCCACTTTACCGAGAAGCGCAATTTGCAGCGAATACACTCCATTTGGATAGTTCTATGACTCCATGCTCGTATCTTTACAGGTGACATCACTGCTGTTCGTCTACCCACAGCATTAGTGCGGATGCGACGGTCAAGTGTGGAAGAGCCACAGTTCGGGCAGTTATGTAAGTGATAGGTCAGTAAGTCTTTGAGGGTCTGATGTAGTGGTGGTTTTTTCATATAATTACCCCTATATTAGGGTTATTAGTACCCTGATGTTGGGGTAATTATATCAGTTTGATGAAACTTTATGAAATCGCTATAATTAAAATACAATTCTATTTGCCTAAACCCACATCGTTGGGCATGGCATAAAATCCCTTGTAAAGCAGAGACGGTCATCCGTCTTGTCTTAGCCTTTACAAGGGTCTCTACCCGAAAGGGTAGTGGGGCAAGCGGGTGGCCCTTTTTGTTACCCGTTAACAATGTAAATCATGGATATAACAACGTTTATTGTGTACGAATTATTATGCCTAACTGGAATACTATTTGTACTTGGGGTTTACTTAACCCAGTATATAACGAGGCTTTTTGAGGCAAGTTTTGAGCATGTGATTAAGAACTCACATTTGCACAAGGTGCGAGAACTAAAAAAGAAGATTGAAATTCAAAACCTAGAAAATCAGCTAAAGAATATTAAATAAAAAGTATATGGTGTATGTGATTAGTGGATTGCTGTTGGTGATAATCTTCGAAATAGCTCGGCAGGTGTTTAAAGGGCGTAAACGTGTTTACCCTGTGCTGTTCTTTTGTGGCTTTTCACTTTTTGGTTTTTCAGCTATGTTGGGAACTCACGAAGGTGCAGTGTTCATGGCTATGAGTATGTTTCTTACCATCTATGGTGTTTATTTGATAGGTATGTCAGTAGTTCGTTTTTTTCGAAAAGGTTAGGCGCATTCTTTATTTTGTACCCTTTCTCGCACGATGCAAGTTTTCCTATTTTGTATATCTTTAAGAATGTCAGCTAACGCGAATTCTGCCGGTTGTGCGACGTTCTCACGCACTCGTCCAATACTTCTATCCAACAACTCTTTTGCAGCCGATATATCGCCATTTTTTGCTTTTTCAATTAATGCTGTTATGATTTGCTCTTGCTCTGCAATAACACGGCTTATTAAATAAGCTCGCAGGGCTTCAGTTTCAATGGTGTGAGGTGCTTTGCTCCCAATGGGGCGACCAGCGCCTTTTCTTTTGCCTCCAGCGTGCATAGTAATAAATCAAATAATCAAATTCTTTATACAAATATAGACTAGGGCGCAGAATCAGCCAACCACTGAATTGTGTTTGCCATGGCAAAGGTTTGATAGTAATATAGTGGGAAAGTAAATCTATGCCCGCATCTTTACTTAACAGCCTGAGTGAGCTATGGAATTATTGTACTGAAAGGTATGATTCTTTGTGGCGTTTCGTCCTGTATTGTTTTGCTTGGAGTGTTTTACTTTCTGCATTGCCACTTTTTTATGTAGGCCTTGCTACTCTAGCAAATCTTAGTCGATGGACTGGATTGGGTGGGCTCACTCCACTATCTTGGGTGCTTATTTACTTGACTTTGTTTTTAGTGATCGTGTTGGTTGTCTTTCAGCGAGTGAAATACCCTGTCAATCCACCAGACAAAATTGGTTTATATTTCGCTCTTTCCAACCGTTATGACAACCAGTCCTCAATGGATTTTTTGCGTAAGCTTGAGTTAGAAATTGAAAAGCTTCTGTCACAATCACGATATGGGCGCTTATTCAATATTTATTTTTTGCCCGAGGCGCAATCTCAAGCAGTCATAAAAGGGATAACAAAATATAAAGGAGCGTACTCTGTGCCTTCTGATAACCCTTTTACCCGCATGGTGTATTCTAACTTGCATATTAGATACTCCAACTTTACGTTACTCATGTATGGTGACTTGAGTAGGGGTGGTGATGCTAACGACATCGAGCACTATAATTTAGCTTTAGATTATCAAATAAGCCACCAGTCAATCCCCGCGGAATTGAGTGCGCTTGTTAGCAAGCAGATGAAAGAGATACTGAGGGAAGGTGTTTGGGGCGAGCGTGTGACAAGAGACCAAATAGCTTTGCTAAATTTTGGGCAAAATATAAAAAGGAATTCCTTGTTTGCTCTGGGTCTTTCTGCTTATCTGTCTCAACAAATTAGCATAACAATTGAATTTCATTCAGAGCTCCACCAGATACTCCTAGAATCAGCTGCAGACCAAACCCAGTTTAAGCTAATGTTTACTGCTGTGAAAGATTACTTAGGAAGATCTTATTATTTAAAAGGGAGGGAATCAATGGTGTTAGGGGATAATCCAAATGCTATACAGTATCTGCAGAAGTCGTTACAGTTTAAACCAAATCTTTACCATTCACATTTATTTCTTGCCACTGGGTACTATTCGACCTCTCCAAAATTTTCTGACCGTAGAAAAGAAATTAGCTATCATTTGAATAAATGCCAAAAAATTAATGCAGATGCATCCTGGAAACTTAGTAAGGGTTATATAATGGCTGTTGAATTGGGTGATTTACGAGGAGGGGTTAAGTTATACTTGGATGCTCTTCGAAAAGGTTTTATTCCAGAAGATATTCGGCTTGGTACTAAAAAATTCTTGGAAGAAAGAATTAATTCCAGGCCGTTAAATAGTTTACTTGCAGGGTACTCTAATTATTATCTAAGTGAAAAAGAATTAGCGATGCATTACTTTCGCATATTTCTTGCCTCCGATCAAAATTCCCTAGATGTGCGGATGTTTGGGGCAGATGCCAAGAAGATGTTGAGCAGGATAGAGCTGAAATAGGCTATGTTTGTTTGTAAATATTTGCTGTTGTTTTTTTCTAGCACTAATTAAACCAGTACTGCTGCTTATTTTTATGAAACACAAAATCTTTTTTTCTTGGCAAGCCGACACACAAACCAGTATTGGACGAAATTTTATTCGTACTGCGCTTCAAGAAGCTTGTTCGATGATAGAGGTGAGTCCGACGGTACAAGAATCAGACAGAGAATTAGGATTGGTAGTCGATAGCGATACTATGGGGGTTGCCGGGCAGCCATCAATTGTTGAAACAATCTTTCGAAAAATTGATGACTCAAGCATCTATGTAGCAGATGTTACATTTGTTGGTAGATCTTTGAATCCAAAGAAATTACGATATCTCACTGCTAATGCTGAAACAGCAAAGCCAAAGATAAAAATGTTGCCGAATCCTAACGTTATGATTGAATATGGTTGGGCATTAAAAACCAAACCTAGCACTAACATAATTCCCATCATGAATGCTGCTTTTGGGGCGCCTTCGGAAACCTCGCTTCCATTTAATATACGTCATTTGCGATGGCCAATTGCTTATTATCTGCCTATTACTGCAACAGCGGAAGAAAAGAGACAAGCACAGGGCAAGCTAATTAAGAACCTAAGAGCTGCAATTCAGTCGAGTCTAGATACGATAGCAGAAGAAGGTGAAACAGGTCATTTTCCTGAGGCACAAGTCAAAGACCGTCCTGGCCAATTTTGGGTTACCGCTGACCCCGTTGGGTATGCCGATGATTTTACCTCTGGTTCAAAAGAAATCTTCTTTCGCGATAGGGGTCCGCTTTGGTGGTTTAGGGTTATCCCTGCCAAAGCTCCGAAAAAACTGTTTGATGTTGCTACGTTAAAAGAAATTATACATAGAAATCCTCCTTTGCTACACCCCATAACCCCAAACGGGGGTTGGTCTTATTTCCGTTCCGGGGCTGGGGCTGGAGTGTATGTGCCAGAAAGGGTTACATATCAAGACGGTTCTCTTAGTGAAGCTAATTCACTGGCGTATATTTTCAACACGGGGGAGATATGGGCGGCTGAGGTATTCACGACGCAGCATTTTTACTATATAGAAATGGTTCAACAGTTAGCACAAGTCCTTAAAAATTATACGAGCCTTATTTCTTCTCTTGGAATCCCTTCCCCCTACAGGTGGGAGATAGGAGTTAGTGGCGTACGGGGGGTTGGGTTGACCTACCCGCCCCCGCCGGGGCAAAGTTGGTTTTCAAGTGTAAAATTTGTTTGTGCACTTGATACAGTGGTTGAGTCAGGTACATACACATCTGATGAGGTTGCTCCTTCTGTGATACTGCCTTTTTTTAAGCGGTTGTTTGATAGTTGCGGTGTTTCTTGGCCTGACTATTTATAGTGCGGTATATAAGGTACTTATAGTAAAAAAGCTAGTATCAATTTTTCGGAACGCATCCAATAAGGACTGCCAAATAAAATATCTCACCCCTGTGGTGAGATATTTTATTTGTTTGGCTGTAGGAGTCGAAAAAGAGTGGTTGCGAATGAAATGAGCAAACGCGAACCGAGCGAGCGCAGGTTTGCGTAACGGCAGGGGTCGCCGTAGCGTGACTCGAAACGACCCGCCCATGGCGGAGAGTTGAGAGTAGCGGGAGGTGACCGATTCCTTCAGCCCCTGCCAACAAAAATACTCAGCTTTTGCTGAGTATTTTTGTTCGGGGTAAGTGGTGGTTGGAACTCGAAAGCATTTCCCGTTATACTGACTTTATGAAAGATATTACATTTATTACTGGCAATCAAAGCAAGGCTGATTACTTAGCAAAATATTTAGGCTTCCCAGTTCTGCATAAAAAAGTTGAGTTGGATGAAATTCAATCTTTGGACCTCCGAGAAATCGTTGAGCATAAAGTTCGACAAGCATATGAAAGTGTTAAGACACCTGTTATAGTCGAAGATGTGTCTTTAGAGTTTGAAGCATTAGGTAAATTGCCTGGCCCTTTTATTCGTTTCTTTGTAGACACGGTTCCATTTGAAACAATCTGCGCTATGTTAAACGGAATGTCTCGTAAGGCGACAGCAAGATGTGTATTTGGTTATTATGATGGAGAGCAATTAGAAATGTTTGAGGGTTATATGAGTGGTGAAATTGCCGAGAAGCCCGCTGGAGAAAAGGGGTATGGATGGGATAAACTATTTATTCCTGAAGGTTATTCTGTAACTCGAGCAGAGCTTGATGAAGAAGAGGATAAGAAAACTTATTTGCAAATCAAACCTTTTGAAAGTCTTAGGAAGTTTTTAAGTCAAATATAGTTCTAACATCCTTCACTACACCCTGCCAAATAAAATATCTCACCCTTGTGGTGAGATATTTTATTTGTTTGGCTGTGGGAACCGAGGGTGCAAGGTGACGAGCTTGCGAGCGGAAAACATGCGACCACTTGGAGCATGTTGCGTGTAGTGCCCCGGCTTTTTGTCGGAGCAAAAAGGATTCCTACCGCCCCTGTCTAAAAAGCCACTACGCCTTCAAACTTTTGCTATACTATCCGTAAGATAAATTAACTTTTAGTATGGAAATAAATATTTGGGCAATTTTGTTGTGTACCGTAGTGTCAATTGTTATTGGCAGTATTTGGTACGGACCCTTGTTTGGTAAGGTATTCATACAAGCAATGGGAATGGACAAGTGGACGCCAGAGCAGCGCGCAGCCATGACCAAGCGCATGGGCCTGGCGTATGCGTTGCAGTTTGTGGCGAGCCTTGTCATGTTCTACTTCCTTGCAGCTTTTGTTTCCGACACCGGGCGCATGGGTGTGAGTGGTGGTATTATGGTTGCTTTGTGCGCATGGGCGGGGTTTGTTGTTCCGGTCAAACTAGGTGACGCACTCTGGGGTGGCAAGCAAATTCTGTTCTGGCTGGGCATTGGGAACATGCTGATAACGCTCGTTGCAGCAGGCGCAATTATTGGCGCCATGCAGTAACTGCTAAAAAATATAAAAGGGTAACCCTATCAAGGCGAAAGGGTTACCCTTTTTTGATTGGGTCTAATTACTTGCTTTTGTGCGCTATACTATATATATGCGAAGTTTACGGTTTAGTTTTGTAATTTTGTGCGTATTTTTACTTGCGGGAACACCTGCTGTTTTGGCGCAGGCTACACCTACTGTTACGCCGACTCCTACAGCAGAGCAGCAACAGCTGCAGTCACGTTTGCAGGACTTGGAAGGGCAGATTGCTCAAGCACAAGCTGACTTGAAGATTGCTCGGAGTGAGAAAAGTTCTGTGGCAAGCAGGCTGGCTGTGGCAAAAAAAGAACAAGCAACATTAGAACTACAGGTTTATCTTACCAATTTGCAGATTGACGAAATAGAAACAGAGTTGCAGAAGGCAAAAAGTAACTTTGAAATAACGGAAGTAAAAGTTGCGCAGTACAAAAAGCAAATTGCAGAAATTGTTATCCGCTTGTACGAGCAAGAGCAGTATCCTCCTGTACTGACACTTGTTTCTTCTGGTTCCATTTCCGAAGCCATAACGGAACTCCACAACGTGACTTCGGTGGGCGACTCACTTAAGGGGTTGTTGGAAGATGCGAAAAAATTCAGCATGGAGTTAGCAGAACGGCAGGAGGTGTTGGCGGAAAAACAACAAGAAGCGCAGCGGCTTGTTTCGGTGCAAAACCTGCAACGAGCGGCAGCAGTAGATGCTGTGAGCGAGCAGAATAGTTTGCTTGTGCAGGCGAAAGGAAAAGAGGGGGCGTACCAAGCAGCCTTGAGCGATACAGAAAAAGAGGCGAGCGCTATTCGTGGCAGGTTGTATCAGTTGTTGGGTGTGGCGACCCAAGTGCAGTTTGGGGAAGCAGTCCAAATTGCACAGTGGGCTTCTGGGCTTACTGGAGTACGGGCTTCTTTTTTGCTTGCAATTTTAACCCAAGAATCAAGTTTGGGTAAAAACGTTGGAACTTGTAACCGACCAGGTGACCCCGAGTCAAAAAGCTGGAAAGTGGTTATGAAGCCAGATAGAGACCAGGCACCATTTTTAAAAATCACGAGTGAACTTGGACTAGACCCAAATACCACCCCTATTTCTTGCCCTATGCGCGATGCAAAAGGTAACCAGGTTGGGTGGGGTGGAGCCATGGGTCCAGCGCAGTTTATCCCTTCTACGTGGGTAGGGTATAAAGATAAAGTAGCAGCACTCACAGGGAAAACTGCAAACCCTTGGGATATTCGTGACGCGTTTGTGGCTGCGGCAGTTAAGTTGGGCAACGACGGAGCTAAGACCGTTGAAGGTGAGTGGGCAGCTGCTATGCGCTACTTTAGCGGTTCTACCAATGTGCGCTTTCGTTTTTATGGCGACAACGTGGTGGCACAAGCAGAGAAGTATCAAAGAGATATAGACGCGATAAAATAATTTTGTATGCAAACATCAGAAAAAAAGCTAGAAGAGCAAATTCACGAAATAAGTCAGCTTGCTAAAGAAAACAAAGAAATAGACGCTGCAGCGCTTATGCTCCGTGCGCTCGAGACGCACGACAGAAACATGTTGCCTGCGTCTCAAAAACGACTGGGGTATTTTGTGTCTATTGGGTTTCCACCACTGGGGTTGCTCTTTGCTTTAAAATTTTGGTTTTCTGGTACAGACGACGGGGAGCAAGCAGCAATTGCATGCATTGTCCTAACAGTAGTTTCGGTTGTGTTGTTGTGGGTTACTTTGGGTTCTATCTTTTCTGGTGGTACTGCGGAACAGCTCCAACAAATCAAGCCACAAGATGTTTTAGAGTTAACGCAGTAAGAAATGATTAGTCGGATGGGCACCATCTGCAGCTCCGCCAGTTGGCGGATGCAGATGGTGCCCATCTGTTGGAATAAGTAAACGCAAATCGAGCAAGCGTAGGTTTGCGTAAGGTGGCATTAGAGGTATTTTTTCACAGTGCGATCATTTATTTTTAGTGCACTTTGGTTATTCGTTATATAATACAGTTTGAAAGTAGTTCTACCCAAATGAGTATTTTTGAGGAACGAGATACATTTTTGGCTGTTATAAAAAGAAAGCAGCCTTACGTAGTAAAGATTGATGGGTTTGTAATGCAAGTAGCACAAGATGTATTCCCTCCTGATGTAGGTCAGACGTCAGTATTGCTAGGCAGGGTTCTGGGTAAATATCGACCGTGTTGGGCATTGGATATGGGCTGTGGGACGGGTTATTTGGCGATGATTTTGAAGCGCAATGGCGCATTGCATGTGTTTGCAGTTGATAACCATAAGCCCGCTTTGCGTTGTACACGAGCGAACATTAAGCGGAATCTTCTCGGTGGCATTCGGGTTGTGGAAAGCAACTTATTTGAAAAAATCTCCACAAAAATTTCTTTTGACCTCATTGTGTTTAATCAACCTTACTATCCAACCCAAAATGTTATGTTTGGAATGGGGCGGCAAGGAGGGCATTTTATAATTGAACACTTTTTAAGTCACGCTCAAGAGTATCTTACAGATGATGGGGTCGTGATAATGCCTTTTTCAGAGTTTGTGGGTACTATGCATGATCCCAAACATATTGCCGCGCAGTGTGGGTATGGGGTTAAAGTAATAGCTACTAAGCGCACCGTACTTGGTAAACATTATATTTATGAATTCAGAAAACAGAATGGACAATGAAGTATTATCCTCTAAAGGTGATGTACAAGAATTAATAGAGAAGCTTTTATTCGCAATAGGTGAAGATGTAAGTCGCCCAGGGTTGATTGATACGCCTCAGCGGGTTGCTCGTGCATGGAAAGAGTGGGCAAAGGGGTATGCGCCGTATCAGGGTTCACTTACGACATTCCCTAGCACTTATACTGGTTTGGTTGCACGGAAGGGTATTCCGTTTGCTAGTATGTGTGAGCATCATCTCGCGCCCTATACAGGTACTATTGACTTTGCCTACACACCAGACGGTCAAGTATTGGGTATTTCAAAAATTATTCGGCTTATACGGCATTATACAGCTCGTCTTACTATCCAGGAAGATCTTACGGCTGATTTAGTAGAAAAGTTTGAAGAAGTGGTGAAGTCCAAAGGGTGTATTATAAAAATTACCGCGTATCACTCCTGTGAAAGCACGAGAGGGGTTAATGCATTTAACGTGCCAACAGTCACTCTATTGACGACGGGGGTTTTTCAAAATAATCCTTTGCTGGTCCAGCAATTTAGCAGCTTAAGCAATGTCTAAGATAAATAATTACGATGCTTTAGCAAAAAAATATTAGTTGATGGGTACCATCTGCAGCTACGCCAGTTGGCGGATGCAGATGGTGCCAATTCAGCAGGGTTGGAACCATCTGGAGAAAAGTCGCCGAAATGGCGACTTTTTGGTATGCTATGAGTAATTTATATTTCGTTTAGACATATGGCAGTAAGAAAAGTATCGCAAGTAGGGGAAGCAGTTATTCGGGCAAAAGCAAATGCGGTTACTAAAAAAGACACAGCGTTGTTGCCTTGTTTGGTAAAAGACATGATAGACACGCTCCGTGCCACCGACCTTATTGGCATTGCCGCACCACAGATAGGGGTGGGGCTACAAGTGTTTGTAACGGAAATAAGAAAAACAAAGCATCGAAAGTCTGCTGCACTGGAAGACCTGCGGGTGTTTGTAAATCCAAAAATAGTTTGGACTTCCACACACAAAACAATTTTAGAAGAAGGGTGTGGGAGCGTGTGCGAGTCAACTTTGTTTGGCCCTGTCGAGCGCCCCGCAGAAGTAGAAGTCAGTGCGCTAGACGAACACATGCAACCGTTTACCCTCAAAGCAACCGGACTCCTTGCAAAATGCATTCAGCACGAGTACGACCACTTGCAAGGTGTGGTAGTGTTAGATAAATTCACAGACACTCGCAAGTGTTGGGTCGCTGCAAAATAATTTTATACCGTATGTTTATACAAGAAGACTTCGATACCGCAGTACGACCGCAAGATGATTTTTACCATTTTGCCAATGGTGGTTGGCTGCGACAAAATCCCATACCACAGACAGAAAATCGGTGGGGTGTATTTGCAGTATTGCGTCACGAGGTATGGCAAAAATTAAAAGCGTTGGTAGAAGAATTAGGACAGGATTCTGCAAGTGTACAAACTGCTACAGATGCGAAACTGCGATATTTTTACAATTCTGCTATTGACCCAGTCTTGCCAGAAACCGCTGGGATGCCGTATGCACGGAAATGGTTAGATACGGTGGATACAATTTCCAACACTGCACAGCTTCGTGAATACATCTGGGAATTACAGGCTTTTGGCATTTCAGCACCTTGGTGTACCTATGTAGATTTTGATGATAAAGATAGTAGTCGCTACGCATTGCGTTTACGACAGGGTGGATTGGGTATGCCCGACAGAGATTATTATTTTCTGGATGATCCAACCATGAAAAAAGTGCGGGAATTATACCCAGCGCATATACAGCGAATGCTTGAGTTATTTGGGTATGCACACACAGATGCCATACAAGAGCAGGCATATACAATAGAAAAACTTCTTGCGGAAGCTTCAAGAACAAAAACCGCATTAAGAAATATTGAAGCGCAGTACAACAAAATGTCTGCAGAAGAGTTTACTGCACAATATCCTACGGTGGGACTTGTTGAATTGTGCCGACATTATGGCACTCCAGTACCCGCAACGGTTGTGGTTGATCAGCCAGAGTTTTTTACTGCACTCGAAGAGGCTTTCCAAACACAATCTTTGGACGCGTGGAAATCCTATCTGCGATGGCATATAGTGCTTTCGGTCTCAAACTATTTGGGTGAACGCATCGAGCAAGAACACTTTGCGTTTTATGGTAAGGCTTTAACAGGTGCCCCAGAAATACAACCACGTTGGAAACGAGTTGTAATACAAATGGATAGCGCTATGGGCCATGGTTTGGGTCAGAAGTTTGTGGCGCGGTATTTCCCCAAGGAGGCAAAGGAGCGGATGCAGATAATGGTTCAGGACCTGAAAGATGCATTTGCACTTCGCATCCAAAAACTAACATGGATGACCGATGCAACAAAAACCGCTGCGCTCGAAAAGTTACAGAAGCTAAATGTAAAAGTTGGCTATCCGGATAAATGGATTGATTATACCAATTTAGAAATATCAGAGCAGGCGAGTTATTTGGAAAATGTATTCATTGCCAGCAAGTTTGAAGTAATGCGTGAGTTAGCAAAGTTGTCCGCGCCTGTAGACACCGGAGAGTGGTTTATGAATCCACAAACTGTGAATGCGTATGCGTACTTTAATTTACTCGATGTCACTTTTCCTTCTGGGATTTTGCAACCACCATTCTTTGACTTAACTGCAGACAATGCTGAGAACTATGGCAGTATTGGTGTGGTAATCGGACATGAAATATCGCATCACTTTGACGACAAAGGTTCACAGTACAATGCGCAAGGTAATATGCGTAAGTGGTGGAGCGATGAAGATTTAGAACGCTTTACAAATTGTGGTAAGGCACTCAAAGAGCAGGCAAGCGCCTTCCACATATTTCCGGATTTACAGCTCAATGGGCAACTAACACAAGGAGAAAACATAGGAGACTTGGGAGGGATAGAAATAGCATTGGACGCTTTTGAGCTCAGTCTGGCGCGGGAGCCGTTGGTAGAAGTTGGTGGATATACTCCACGACAGCGTTTCTTCTTGAGCTATGCACGGTCTTTCCGTACTGCTACCCGGGAGGATATGTTGCGTAATCAAGTACTGACCGATCCGCATTCTCCTTCTATTTTTCGGGTAAATGGCATTTTAGGGAATGTGGATAGGTTCTATGATGCATTTGGAGTCACAGAAAAAGACGCGCTGTATTTACCATCCGCAGAGCGAGTAAAAATTTGGTAAAACATATGAAACTATTTCTTTCATTCAGGTACACCGGAGAAAGTACGGAAGCGTTGAAAGAGTTTTTCTTGCCGGTTAAGGAGGTGCTGCAGCGTGCGGGGCACGAAGTATATTTGTCGCTAGAAGATTTGCAAGTTTGGGAAGACACTACCATGACCTTGCAGGAAAAATTCATGGCAACATTTGCAAAGCTCGGTGCATCTGACGCAGTGGTAGTAGTAGTTCGCTCGAACGACCGGAGTGAAGGCATGCTTATGGAAGTTGGTTATGCACTTGGCAGCACCATGCCCATACACTTGTTTCGCGCTGCTGGTGTGGAAACATACATTGCTGCAGTGGCAAACACGGACACTACTTTTCAAACACACGAAGAGTTACTAGAAAAAATTAACACAACACTACACATATGAACACACCAATAGCAATTGTAACGGGCGGAGCAGAAGGTATTGGAAGAGCTATTGCCCAGGACCTTATGCATGACCACACAGTATATATTTTCGATGTTCAACAAGAGCGAGTAGCAGCTACGGCAAAAGAGCTGGGGTGTCACGGAGTACTGTGCGACATTGCCAATCCTGAATCGGTGAAGCACGCAGTAGATAGTGTTGTTGCCGAAGCGGGTGGGGTAGATGTATTGGTAAACAATGCTGGGGTGTGGCTGCAAGGAGCACTCGAGCAAAATACTGCAGAACAAATTGCGCGGACAGTGCAGGTCAATGTACTGGGGACCATGTTGGTGACGCACGAAGTGTTGCCTCATATAAAACAACGCGGCGCTGGCACCATAGTGAACATGTCTTCCCAAAATGGGTTGCATGCAGCAGCCGAGCGGTCAGTCTACAACGCTACCAAGTGGGCAGTGACTGGCTTTACCAAATGCTTGCAAGAAGAGTTACACCACCAAGGAGTCCGCGTAATGGGTGTGTACCCTGCAATGGTGCAAACCAAGATATTCGCAAACGCAGGAGTCGACCGTGATGTCACTCAGGGGATTCTACCAACCGATGTCGCAGACATTGTAGGCAAAGCAATCCGCGCGGGGAGCCACATTACCTATCCAGAAATTGGCATCCAACCAGGGGGATACTAGTAGTAAGAATACACACAGATGCACATAGAACGACCACAATCACGACAACCAATGCCCGAACACGCCACAAAAGTGTTTAGTGGTGTGCTGTTCGATGTCTACCAATGGCAGCAGCCCATGTACGATGGTAGCACCAGAACATTTGAAAAACTAAAACGACAAGATGCAGTAGTAGTGCTTGGAGTAACTACCGAACAGAAAATTCTCGTCACCATACAAGAGCAACCAGGGAAGGGCCCCTATGCAGGACTGCCAGGTGGGCACATAGATCCAAACGAACCACCTCACGAAGCGGCAATCCGTGAGCTTCGGGAAGAAACCGGGTACGAGGCAGACGGCTGGGAATTGTATTCGGCACTCCAGCCCACGAGTAAAGTTGACTGGGCAGTCTACTACTTCATCGCCAAAGGATGCAGGCCGGCCACAGATGTCGCGCTCGATGGTGGAGAAAAGATTTCTGTGCAGCAACTCGACTTCGAACAGTTCATAGATTTCTGCGCCCGCCCCGATTTTGTAGAAACAGAACTCAAGCTTGCGGTGCTCGAAGCAAAGACCGACCCAGTAAAACTTTCTGCACTCAAAACACAATTACTTTCGCCTTAACCAAAAGCCAACACTTTTCACGGCCGTGAAAAGTGTTGGCTTTTTAAAATAGCAAATAAGATACAAAAATGGGCAAAAAAACTTTGACGGTAAGTAGTAGTATTTTACTCACTATGCTTCTTGCAGGAGACATGCTTTTGCAGCACAATGGTCGCACGCTTCTGGCGCGGCAATACCCATGGTTGCGGTCAGATCGGCACTTGTTGCGCATGCTGCGGTATTTGTACAACAAAGGGTATATTACGTGGGAAGATAAAGACGCAAAGCGATTGGTACGACTCACGGAGCAGGGAAAGCTCAAGGCATTGCTGGACGCATTCGACACAGAAAAGCCCAAAAAATGGGACAAAAAGTGGCGGGTGGTCGTATACGACATTCCTGAGTCGGTGAGTGCATTGCGGTTCCAATTGCTGCACCAATTACGGCAACTTGGGTTTCGGAAATTACAAGCAAGTGTGTACATTGGCCCCAACGCATTTAACGAAGCAGCGATGGAGTATTTGCGGTACAGTGGACTGATGGATTACATCCGCATTATGACTGTGGAGCGGTTGGACTCCGATGCTGATTTACGCAAAATCTTTAAACTTTAAAAGCCAACACTTTTCACGGCCGTGAAAAGTGTTGGCTTTTAAATGGGGTGGTGTCGAGCCAATAAATTTGTGAGTGTGGATAAGTTTTTGATTTTCACTTTTGAGGTGTGATAGGTTTGTGGCAGAGAAAGTGTATTCACATGAGCAGTCTAGAAAAAATTCAACAACTGTGTAGTCAGGGGTTCGAGCAATTTTCTGCTCCACAATTTTTGCAGGAGTTGTTGCTGTGTGCGCTGCTGTTGCGGGTGTCCGATGTGCATATTGACCCAACGCGCGAAGGGGTCAGGTTACGTTTTCGGGTCGATGGCGACTTGGAGACGGTAGGCGTGTTACCACAGGGAGCTTTGGCAGTACTTATAGCGCGCATAAAAATCCTTGCTAGTCTTCGTACAGACGAACACCAAACCGCTCAAGATGGGCGGTTTGATTTTTTTACTACTGGTGCAGAAGTGAGTATCCGTGTGGGGACGAGTCCTTCGTATTACGGCGAACGCGTGGTGCTCCGGTTACTGGTGGCGACAAAGCAATTTCAGTCATTGCAGCAGCTTGGTATGAATGAGCAACAATTTGCAGTGGTGCAAAGTGCGATGCGTACAACTGGTGGCATGATTTTAACGAGTGGTCCAACGGGGAGTGGGAAAACGACAACGCTGTACGCACTCTTGCATTTGTTACAGCGACCGAGTGTGTCTATTGTGACGTTAGAAGATCCTATCGAATACGCCATAGACGGCGTGGTGCAAATCCCTATTCACCCAAACGTTGGGTTTACCTTTGCAGCTGGTCTTCGCGCAGTACTTAGGCAAGATCCGGATGTTATTTTGGTTGGGGAAATTCGTGACGCAGAAACTGCGAAGCTAGCAGTGAATGCAGCGCTTACGGGGCATATGGTGCTGACGAGTATTCATACCACAGAGGCGCTGGGGGTATTTGCTCGGCTGGCGGATTTAGGTGTTGAACAGTATCTACTTGCTTCCACGGTGCGGTTGGTTATTGCACAGCGTTTAGTTCGTATTCCTTGTGCTCAGTGTGCTACGGCAGAGTTGCTCTCTGTAGTGGATTTGCCTCCAGAGTGCCCACGTGCTTTGGTGACTGATGTGCAGGAAATGAGTCACATTGTATCGCATGGGTGTGGAGCGTGTCGTGGTTCAGGGTTTTTGGGCAGGATGGGGGTATTTGAATTGCTTTCGGTAACTAGCCAAGTGCGAGAAGTATTATTCCACAGCTCTTCCAGAAAAAGCATAGAGCAAGTAGCGCAGGCTGCGGGTATGGTTAGTTTGCGTGATGATGCATTCCAAAAAGTATTGGAGCACAAAACAACTGTAGCAGAATTTTTACGAATTAGTGCGGACCCTGAGTAATATATGCAGAAAAGCTATTCATTTTCGAATACAGAACAGTTGCTTTTCGCCCAGCGATTACGCATGTTGCTTGTTGCTGGGGTTCCGCTTATCTCCATTGTGCGGTTATTGCGGGTACAAACTCACGCCAGCACAGGCTTTCGAAAGGTGTTGGAGCAGGTCGAATCTTCGGTGTTTGCCGGACATAGTTTAGCTGCAGCGCTGAAGGGCGCGGGCAGTGCAATAGATGGGTGGGGTTTGGCAATTATTGAAGCAGGGGAGTCGAGTGGGGCGCTTGCGGAGCATGTAGGTTACTGGCAACAACAAATGCAGGCGCGGGTGGCTTTGGCTCGACAATTGCGCACTGCGTTGGTGTACCCGTTAGTGGTTTTGTGCTTGTTGGTGTTACAGCTTGGTGTGTTGTATTGGTTTATCTTACCTCGGTTATTGCCGTTATTTTCCAGTTTGCGCTATGAGTTACCGCTGGCAACTCGGATGTTGCTCGCCGGTTACTCGGGGATAGCGCACTACTGGCTGTGGGCGTTAGTTTTTTGCGCGATGCTTGTGCCTCTCGCGCGCTATTTGCAGGTTCGGGGTGTGGCTGCGCGGTTGTTCGATTTTTGCGCGTTACATATGCCAATTGTTCGGGGGATATATAGCAGTTATCAGTCATGGGTGCTCAGTCAAAGCATGGGTGTGTTGTTGCAAACTGGTATGCCACTTATGAAAGCGCTACATCTGACGCAGCGTGTGGTGCAATCCCATACTTTTCGGCTACAGTTAGAACGAGTTGCAGCAGAAGTTTCCGTAGGGATGAGCGTGAGTCAGAGTTTTAAGCGACAACTGCACCATGCCCCAGCAGAGTTACTTGAACTGGTGGCTGCAGGCGAGCACAGTGGACAATTGGCTGCGTCATGTATGCAAAGTGCTGCGTATCTGTTTGAGACTATTCAGTTCCGATTGGTGCAACTCTCTGCATTGTTTGAGCCGGCGCTACTGCTCTTTGTCGCTTGCTGTGTTGGATTTGTAGCATTCGCAATTATTTCTCCACTCTATGGCATTACCCAAAGCATTCACTATTAGCGGAGTGACCTTGTTTGAAGTGTTGCTGGCTGCGTCGTTGCTCACTGCAAGTGCTGGGTTGGTTTTGCCCAGCATCGTCCGCACTATTCGCCAGCAAGACTTTATTTCGCAAGGGTCTTTGCTCCGTGCGCTTGTACTTCGAGCGCGAGCACATGCGCTTGGATCTGTTGGGCGGAGTAGTCACGGCTTGGTACTGCACGATGGGTCTATTGCGGTGGAGCAGCGAGATAGAAATGGGGTGGTTACTACCATCAGTACAACTCCAGTGTCTACTGGGGTTACCGTAGAGGAAGGTGTGGTCTGGTTTTCGGCTCCCGTATTGCACGTAACTCCCACTCGGTTAGTGCTGCATTCGACTGATGCTACAGCGGAGTTATTTATAAATACAGCTGGAGGTGTAGAGTGAGCAGCAAAGGATTCTTGACTTTGGAAGCACTGTTGGGTATTGGCATTGCTTCTGGTGTGTTGGTTTTTGCAGGGACGGCTGCGGGACAGGCGATGCAGACAGTACAGGTGTTAGAGCACATGCAAAAGCTATTGTGGCAGAGCGAAAGTGTACTTCATGCCAAACAGATGCATCAAACATCAGAAATAGTTGCGGGTAGTTCACTCCGAACGTTTGCGCTTAGCTCCTGTGCTTCGCTGTTGTCTGCTGGGTCAAGCACAGACATGGGTGGGCGAGTGGTGAGGGCTGAAGCGTCTGGGGTAGTAACGCAGCAATCCGAAGTAGAGTATTTGGGTAACGACTGCCCCGCTGTGGTGTTCACTGCTCTCTGGAACCATATTGCAACAAAATCTTCGCTGGTGTTAGGTACTCGTGTGGTAGCACATGGGGTAGATGTGTTTCGGCGTCAGGGGAAAGTAGTAGCTGTAGTGGTGACAACGAGTACGCAGCTCGCAGATCCAGATTTGTTTGTGGTAGATGTGACGAATGCACAAGCGCCAGTGCTCTTGGCGCAGTTAAATTTAGGCGCAGGTTTTTTTGCAGTAGATGTGTATAACAACTTTGCGTTTTTAGCGCAAGATAGTAATTCGTTGCAGTTCCAAGTGGTAGATATAACAAGTCTCGAAGCACCGCATTGGGTGACGAGCGTCACACTTCCGGGGGTGACTGGGTCTTTCCCCGAAGCGCGTGGTGTATTTGCAAATGATGATAGGGTGTATGTCACTACATACGAAACGGCTGGACCAGAGTTGCATGTGGTGGATGTTACAAATCCAGCGACTCCGGTGGTGCGTGCTTCTGTGGCGGTGAATCATAGTATCCGTGCTGCTGCGGTCGTGCATGTGGAGCTCGGTGGTGCAGTAAAGCAATACCTGTATGTAGCAACTTCTGCAGATGCAAAAGATCTAATGGTCTACGACGTTACGAGTGCGTCGCAGCCAACATTTGTCACTTCGGTAGACTTGGCGGGGACAGGCAATGCTACAGCATTTGCAATCGCGGGTGAAGTGTTGTTTGTGGGGAGGCAGCAAGTGACTGGTTTTCCAACAGTTTCTGTAGTGAGTATTGCTGACCCTGCTGCGCCCACTGTACTATCCCAAACTGTGCCGCTGCTTAAATCTGGTGCGGTGGTCAACGGTATGGTTTTTGGTAATGGGCAGTTACTCTTTTCTGCAACAGATACTACACGACCGGTGACCATTTGTCGGTTTGATGTCGGCTTGCTTTCGGATTGTAGGAGCGCGACTGGGTTTCCAAGCCCAGGGGAATTAGACGCGCAAGAAGGGTTAGCGTATGTAACGTCAAATCATTCACTGGTGATTGTGGGTGAGTAGTAGGAAAGCATATATGCACAGACACACACAACAAAAGAAGCAAAAGCAGATGGCTGGGTTTAGCCTCCTCGAGGTGGTGGTATATACCAGTTTCGTTGCGGTGTTTCTCCCACTGTTTGGGGTTGCTTTGTGGCGTTTAGTGTCGACCCTTGGGTTTGCCCAGCAACGACTAGAAGCGGTAGTAGAAGTAGCATTTGTGGACCAAAAGTTAACGCAATTATTTTCTGGGGGAGTAGTAGAACTAGTAAGTGCGCAAGAACTTCGTATTCAGAAACAGCAAGAAGGTATTTTGACCACGCAGGTGGTGGTGTTCGAACAAGGTGGCTGTTTGTGTCTTGTGGAAGGAGAGGAGAGAGATGCACTGGCAAGTCCAGTGTCTCTACTGACCGACGCACCGCCATTTTCCATGCTGAGTGAGAGTGGTGTGCAGGTGCAAATAGATGTTCGTGGAGTGGAGCTCGTAAAGAAATATTATGCACAATAAAAAAGAGCAACTAGCAGGCGGGTACATTATTTTACTTTCTGTGCTTGTTGGCGCGGGTGTGCTTTCGGTGATTGGCGCAGTGATTACCGAATATGTTTTCTTGACCCAAGAAGTCGTTTTAACCGCACAAGCAAAAACACAAAGTAAATTGTATGCCAAAGCCTGTGCGCAACTGACGCAAGTTGTGCTCTGGCAAGATGCTGCAGCAAGTATTGTAGGCACAGAAGTGCAGTTTCCTCTTGGTGGGAGTTGTGTTGTGGAGGGAGATGCAGTGGATGGCGCATATCGAGTGGTGATGACTTCGAGTAGCTACCAACAAGCATGGACGACACTTCGTACGTCGTATGATTTGGTGACACACGAAGTGCGTGCGCAATCGGAGTCGCCATGACTAGAGTGCGCGTACAATTGGCTATTCATTTTTAATTACAAAAATACAATGAAGCAGAATGAAGTAGGGTTTACGTTAATCGAAATTTTAGTTTCCGTGGGACTGCTTGCAGCTCTTGCAGCTTTAATTCTTGTTGCGGTAAACCCCGCACGACAATTTGCGCAAATGCGGAACACACAGCGCACCAGTGACCTTAACGCAATATTGAGTGCAGTCGGACAGCGAATGGTAGAACACAAAGGTCAGTTTGATTGCGGGACAGTTACATTCCCCGCTGATACCGCAGTGACTGCAACTGCGGGAGGGTTAATTGGAAGTGGGAGTGGTAATGTAGATGTTCGGAGTTGTTTAGTGCCAATGTATATTTCCGAGTTGCCGGTGGATCCTGTTGTAGGGCAAAGCTATGCGGGGAGTAGTTACAATACGGGGTATCGGATATACCAAGATGCGAACAGTAGGGTGACCGTGTTTGCGCCGGAGTTGGAAACTTCAGTGGGGAACAGTATTATTTCCTTGACGCGTTAGCAGTAAAGTGGTTTAGTCATTATTTTCTGGCTTAAATAAAGGGTTTACACTCTATTTTGGTGCAAACCCTTGCTTTTTTACATTTTTGTGGTATATTTGGTGTGTCCGTTGCTTTCGTAAACGCCGATCCCTCCCCAGCAGTCTGGGGGATAAGGCTTGCTCGTTTGGATTTTCTCAGCGAGCTTTGTCCCCAAAATGGGGAGTTCTTGCGGAAGCAAACGTGACTGGTTAAGTCAGTGTCCCTCATGGTGAGGAACGATATCATTACTGCGCTGGTTTCTGCGCTTAAGTCCACTTTCAATGGACAAATGATTCGTTGGTGTTTTAACACCAGCACTGGCTTAACTCCCCGACACAAGTAGGGCAGTTTATGTGCCCAGACGACGGAGGCTGTGCTGCCTCATTGGGCTCGCCCTACTTGTTGTCCGTAGACAACGTTCGACCGGCTCTTGGTGCGCCGGTGCATCCCCACGGCCATGGGCCGTCGGTTCGTGCATCCCTTCAGATGCCGGTCGAACGTTGGCGTGGGACTTGTCCCACGCAAAAAAATAACATCGGAGGATGTTAAAATTAGTGCCACTGCAGTGGCGAAAGTTTTTTAGAACTTTTTGTAAAAAAAGCTCAATAAGAATTTTCTCCCCCCCGCAACGTGGTATCCCATCAACCCCTTGTCAGAACGACACAAGAAGCATGTATAACATGCAACTCGTGAAGATCTGGCTTGGGGTTCTTCTATTATTTGGTTACGAAGGTGACCATTGTAACCGTTACAATGGTCACCTTCGTAACGAGAAATTGACTAATGAGTACTTTTTCCGTATAATAGTAAAGTTCTTTGCAAGTCGAACAATCGCCGAGCTTCGCAAGAAGTTTGGAGGAAAGTCCGAACACTTACTTGGTTTTCCAAGAATGGTAGCGGCTCCGACGCTCGAAAGGGTGCGGAGCTCCGACCGCGAAAGCGTGTCGGAGGTAATTCCCGTCTGGGGTAACCCACGAGGTGCGAACAGAAACGGCCAATGTCGAAAGACTAGGCTACCCTTATGGGGTAGTTTCGTAGGCAACTACGAAGTGAAACGGCTAAACCCTTACTTGAGTGCAATGCCAAATTTGGTAGGCAGCTTGACCCCACCAGTAATGGCTGGGGCAGATAGATGATTGTTTAGAAACAGAATTCGGCTTACGAGCTTACAAAGAGCATTAAAAACCACCACTTGCGGTGGTTTTTCTGTTTTTACCGCTGGAGTGGGCGGTGTATACTACATAGGAGGGCTACTCAGGGGAGTACAAAGCCCGCATATTTAATACAAAGTGCTATGAAGCGTTCCGAACTGTTTTTTAATATTTTTTCTGTACCGCTCGATGCAGTTATGTTGCTGCTGGCTGCATGGGCAGCGTTTAGTAGTCGGTTGCGATTTACCGGCTTGGTAGGACCAGTACAGTACGACTTGGTGCTCTCAGAATTTTTGTTGACCGCGTTGTCTGTTGTGCCGGTGTTGCTACTGTTGTTTGCTGCGCTTGGCTTGTACAACATGCGTGGGGTGCGAAAATTCACGTGGCAACTGGGACGGATTGCGACAGGCGTTTCTGTGGCGTTGTTTTTTGTAATGATTTTGTTCTTTTTTGATTCCCACTTGTTTCCTTCGCGATTCATTATTTTAGCAAGTTGGGGCTTTACTATTGTCTTTGTGCTGTTTGGTCGCGTGGTGTTGCAGATCTTGCAGCAGATGTTGTTTCGCAAAGGAAAAGGGTTGCACCATGTGGTGTTAATAGACGGCGCACACTCTGACTCGCAAATGATTAAAGACTCACTGAAAAACCCAAAATGGGGACTTCGTGTAGTGAAGGAACTGGTGTTTTCCGACACAGTGATTGCTGAGCTAGAAAAGCTCTACGAAGCACACCGGTTAGACGAAATTATCCAAGCAAACCCAACCGTAACCGACCAACAAAATTTGCAGTTGCTGGAGTTTGCTCGAGGAAAAGGTTTGGCGTTTAGCTATGTGCCAAACGTGTTCGACGTGCAGCGCAATGTGCGTGAAGTGTTTGATTACCACGGTGTGCCACTGATCTCTATTAAGAACACACCGCTCGATGGCTGGGGAAAAGTTGCCAAGCGAATTATGGATATTGTGTTAAGTGGCGCTGCTATATTGGTGCTCTCTCCGGTATATGTGATTTTATTTTTCGCTGTACGGCTTACCAGTCCTGGTCCAGCAATCTACCCACAGATTCGTGGTGGTAAAGATAAGGACTTTTGGTTCTACAAGTTTCGCAGCATGTTCACGCATATGAGCGACGGGCTTGGTGGGAAAGAAGCAGATAAAATTCGGGCTGATTTATGGAAGAAGAATGACAGGGGCGGGGAAGAGAGTCCGTTTTTGAAAATCAAGAACGACCCTAGGGTTACTCCGGTAGGGAAGTTTATTCGCAAAACAAAATTAGACGAAATACCACAATTTTGGAATGTGCTCAAAGGGGATATGAGTCTTGTGGGACCACGCGCGCATATGTTGGAAGAGGTAGAGCGGTACAGGAGTAAATACCGGCGCATGTTCAGCATTAAACCTGGGATTTTTGGTGTCTCGCAAATTGCTCAAATGTCGTGGCCAGATTTACCATTCGAAGAAGAGATTCGCTTGAACACATACTATATTGAGAACTGGTCGTTGTGGTTGGATGTAAAAACATTGTTTAAGAGCGCATACCTTATTTTCTTTGGTGCAAAGCCAAAAGAGAATTATTAGTCCGTTCACTGAGTCGCTGTTGTTCTTGTACTTATGAAAATAGCTTTAGCACATGATTCATTTACCCAAGCAGGGGGAGCAGAACGAGTGGTGGAAGCACTGCATGAACTGTACCCAACTGCGCCGGTATATACCACAGTTGTAGATGCACACTACCCGAAAGACCTTTCGGGTTGGCGCATTGTGGTTAGTCCGTTGCAGTATGTGTACACTCTCTATGCGCACTTTCAGTATTTGTTTCCGCTGGTGCCGGCAGCTTTGTGGTTTGTCCGTATTCCAAAAGAGTACGATGTATTACTCAGCTCTAGTTCTTCGTTTGCCAAAGCGATTCACAAACCACGGGGGAGTGTGCATGTTTCGTATTGCCACACGCCAACTCGGTTTATTTGGACAGATGTTGCGCATGCGGTCAAAGAAACACCGTGGCCGTTTAAGCTAGTGGTCAGACCGTTTCTCTATGTGTTGCGCTGGTGGGATTTAGCTGCGGCGAGACGGGTAGACGTATTCATTGCAAATTCCCAAGAAGTACAGCGCCGGATACAGCAGTTCTACGGGAGAGAAAGTACGGTGGTCTACCCATTTGTAGACACGGAGTTTTGGCGGCCAATCAAGCCAAAAGCAGATTATTTTTTACTTGCGGGTAGGCTCCAAGCGCACAAGCAAAACGAAATGGTAGTAGAGTTGTTCAACCGGCTTGGTCTGCCGCTCCATGTAGTCGGGACCGGCAGGCAAGAAGCGTATTTGCGCTCTATTGCCAAACCGAACATCCACTTTTTGGGTCGGGTGTCTGATGAAGCTTTGCGGGATGAATACAGCGGGGCGCGGGGGTATATCTACCCACAGAAAGAAGACGCGGGGATTACGCCGCTCGAAGCAGCAGCATGCGGCACAGCGACTATTGGTCTGAACGTGGGTGGTACCGCAGAAACAGTAGTGCCACAAAAAACAGGTGAGTGGTTCTCGGAAGGGTCAGAGCAAGAGCTGCAAGCCTTAGTTGAACAATGGGACGAGAGCCGGTACACTGTTACAGCGCTCAGAGAGCAAGCAGAGGCATTCGGTAAACCTCGTTTCTTGCACGCAATCCAGCAGATAGTGGAAAAAGCCACGAAACAGGCTAGAGAGTAGAGGGTAGAGAATAGAAAGTAGTAAAAGCATTTTCATTTCTTACTCCTAATAGCCTAGCTCCTGTGAATTTTACTCCTCATAATTTAGCACTGATCACTTTGAATTTTGAAGATTGAAAGCTAACAGCTATCTTCCTACAACCTCACTCCTAACTCCTAACTCCTAACTCCTCTCTTTCTATTCTCTTCCTCTCCCATGACCATTGCCATTGACCTTCGCAGTATTCAACGCGGCACGTTTAGCGGTGTAGAAAACTACACGCTGAGTTTGCTTGAGCGCATGATTCGCGAAGACAAACAAAATAAATACGTATTGTTTTACAATGGCTTATCCCCAAAGCAAGCAGAGGATTTGCGCTTTTTGAATACTAGCGTTGTGGCACGACGTATCCCCAACAAATTGTTGGCTTTGTCTACCACATTTGCGCGCAAGCCAGACTTTGCAGGGCTTATTGGCAAGTTTGATTGTTTGTTCATGCCCAATATTAACCATGTTGTGTTAGGGGCAGGGAAACGCTTAGTTGTGACGGTGCATGACTTGTCTCCGGTGGTGCTGCCAGAGTACTACAATATCCGCCGCCGGTTATGGCACTCCTCGGTAGGTTTTCGTCGCACACTGACACGTGCTGATCATATTATTGCAGTGTCTGAATACACCAAACAAGAACTTATTTCTGTGCTTGGATTACCCGCAGAAAAAATCACTGTAGTGTACCAAGGGGTAGATGCAAAACGGTTTACACCACAGATTGATGTCTCGGTCTTGCGCGATGTGCGCAACCGCTACGGACTGCCAGGGGAGTTTATTTTGTACTGTGGGACTTTGGAACCAAGGAAAAATGTAGAAGGATTACTTGCTGCGTGGGAGTCCATGGAGGAGCAACTACCTTTGGTCATTGCCGGAAAACCAGGGTGGAAATACCAAAGTATTTTTGCACGGGCGCGCAAAAGCAAGCGAGCAAAGCAAATTCAATTTTTGGGGTTTGTGGAAGAAGCAGACAAACCAGCATTGTACAAACTAGCGCGCGTGTTCGCGTTCCCATCTTTGTACGAAGGGTTTGGATTGCCTGTCTTGGAAGCAATGGCGGTGGGCACACCAGTAGTAACGAGCAGCGTGACCAGTCTTCCAGAAGTGTGCGGTTCTGCTGCAGTTTTGGTAAATCCGTATGATCATGCAGAAATAGCGCGAGCACTCGACGTGGTTGTGCAAGATGCTAAGCTCCGCGAACGTTTGAGTGCAGCGGGAATAGCACAAGCCAGTAATTTCTCGTGGGATAAGACAGCTGCAGAAACGTTGCAGGTGCTCACTGGCGATACGGCTCACCCGAGCCCGAGTGCGGCAGTGCGTGGACCAGAGGTAATTGTGTCGTAGCGGTATACTATATATATGAACATAGGCTTTGATTTTCGCATGGGGGGCACACAGCACGGTGGTATTGGTCGGTATGCGTTTGAGCTTTTAAAAGCACTTCTCGTACAGAACACCACAGATGCCTTTTTTATTTTTTATAACCAAACCACTTCGGTGGAAGATTTGGCGGTGCTGCAGGAGTTTCCATTTGTGACGCTGGTGCCGAGTACTGCTCGACATTATTCTGTTGCAGAGCAGGTGAGCTTTTTGCGATTGCTCAATTCGTACCCGCTCGATGTCATGCATTTTCCAAACTTCAACCACCCCATTTTGTACAAAAAACCATTTGTGGTGACTGTGCACGACATGGTACACCACCGGTTATCTGGTCACAAAAAAAGCAGGCTCGCACATTTTTACGCGTACAAAAAAGAGATGGAGCACGCACTGTTTGCTTCTCGAGCGGTCATTACACCGTCGGAAGCAGCACGCGCAGACATTGCGCACTATTATCCAACGGCGCAGCGGAAAGTGTATGTGGTATACGAAGGGACGACTTTGGCAGAGCAACCCCCGCACAGTGTAGAAGCAGTCAAGAAAAACTTTTTACTAACCCGACCATACTTTTTGTTTGTGGGCACACTGGAGCGGAAAAAAAATATTGCGGCACTCGCGCAAGGGTTCGATTTATTGTTGGAAAAGTACCATCTCGATGTGGACTTGGTCTTTGCCGGTAAAGTTGACCCACATTACCCAGATGAAAAATTCAAAGTACTTGCCAGTAAGCATGCTGACCACATAGTGTTTACTGGATATGTGGACGATGCCGTATTGGCGGCGCTCTACCAAGGGGCGCATGCTTTTGTGAGTGCATCTGTAAACGAAGGGTTTGGGTTGCCAGGGGTAGAGGCAATGCATTTTGGGTTGCCTCTCGCAGTGGCGAATACTGCAGTATTTACCGAAGTGTACGACGATGCTGCGGTGTATTTTGATGCAGCAAATCCAGAAGATATTGCAGAGCAGCTGCGCTTGCTTGCACAAGACAAACAATTTTACGAAAGCAAACAAGAAAAAGCAGTGGGGCGAGCACGAAACTTTCGCTGGGAGTACACCGCAGAACAAACACTACAAATTTTGAAAGCTGCTGCCAGTGGCACGCCACAGACACCAGCAGCTACACCACTGGTGCCGTATGTAGTACACTTAGAAGATAAAGCTCTCTAGCGCATGAAACCAAAAAAGCAAAAAGAAATAATTGTCCTAGCTGCCAGTGGGAGTGGGGGACCAGTGACTCCACTGTTGGCACTTGTACCGGAGCTTGAAAAAAAGTTACCTGCAGTGACGTGCGTACTTATTGGGAGTGGTGGGGTAGAGCACCGATTAGCAAAAAAAGCAGGAGTAGATTCCGTACAGATCTGGAGTGGTAAGCTTAGACGGTATTGGTCACTCTGGAATTTCTTCATGCCAATTCAGTTGCTGGTAGGCTTGCTGCAAAGTTATGCATTCTTCGGAAAACACAATGTGTTGTGTGTGGTTGGTGCTGGTGGGTTTGTGCAGGTGCCGGTCATGTGGGCGGCGTGGCTACGGGGTGTGCCCGTTATAGTGCACCAGCAAGATGTGGTACCTGGACTAGCGAACAAATTGTGCGCACCACTTGCCAAGCGAGTCACCGTAGCACTCGAAACATCTACCGCAGATTTTCCAGCAGGTTGGATTTTGGGTCACTTGCAGCACAAAAAAGAAGAGCGTGTGGTGTGGACGGGTAATCCTGCGCGAGTGCTGACAGTGCCTACCAAAAAAGAGGCGGTGGCGCATTTCCATATTGATGCAGAGTTCCCCACTGTGCTCGTAATGGGTGGAGGAACCGGTGCACGAGCGTTGAACGAGTTAGTAGCAGATGCATTGCCACAACTGACTGGCTTTGCCAATGTGCTGCATTTAACCGGTGCTCACAAAGCGAGTGCGCCAAGCCTGCGGAGTGGTAAATATAAGCAGTTTGAGTTTTTAGATGACATGGGCATGGCCTATGCAGCGGCAGATATTGTGGTGTGCAGGGCTGGTATGGGTTCCATAACCGAGCTTGCGCTTCTGGGTAAGCCAGCTATAATTATCCCAATGCCACACAGCCACCAAGAGGCAAATGCTGACGTTTTAAACGAAAAAGAGGCTGCTTTGGTGGTACCACAAGAGTTACTGACTCCAGAAAATTTTAGTTCTCTTTTGCGTGGTTTTTTGTTTGAGCACCAACTGCACAAGCAGTTGGCACGTAATCTTTCGGCGCTTTTGCCGCAGAATGCGACAGCGCATCTGGCTCGAATTGTCGCCAGTGTGGCGCGGGCGGAGCAGTAGTATCGTGCAAGTACAATGCAACAACCAACTCGAAAATTAGGTTTGGCGTTATCTGGGGCTGCAGCGCGGTCTGTTTTTTACGTGGGCTTTTTAGAAGTGTTACAAGAACAAGGTGTGCGAGTAGATGTAATCTCTGCGCAATCGGGAGCGAGCATTGTGGCTGCTGCGTATGCGTGTGGGACGTTGGATAGATTAAAAAAAGAAATGTTTGCGCTTGATTGGGGCAAGCTCCGTGGACTTGCAGTACGCAGTAAACGAGGTGGGCTCTTTTCTTTGTCTCGAGCAGAAGAGTACTTGCGCGCGCATATTACTAAGTCTGCGCATTTTGAAAACTTGCAGACGCGCTTGGTGTTTGGTGCAACTAACTTACACACCGGTCGAGTGGTATCTTTAGCCATGGGCGATGTCGCACACGCAATATGTACCACCTGCAGTGTCCCTGGGTTATTTGAACCAATTCAGTGGGGGAACCAGTCGTTGGTAGATGGTGGTGTGCTCTCGGTGTTGCCGGCGCAGCTCGCTCGTGAAGCAGGAGCGACTACAGTGCTTGGGGTGAGCGTCCGGTCTACCAAGCATGTGTTTTTGCCATCGCATATTAAACTGCGTCGGGCGTACAACGTGGCAAAACAGATGGTGCTGACTTCTACTCCAGCGCGAATGATCCGAGCAGTGAAACGAGTGGTTAGTCCAGATGGTATGGTTGGGTTTTTTGAGTCTGTCCCACACGATGAGTTTCGAGCAGACTTTACACTGCTGCGAGCAGTAACGCGAAGTTTAGATTTGGCTATCGATGTCACAAAGACAGAGCCACTGAGTAACGATGCCTACTTGTGTGACTACATGATTCACGAAGGTAACGGCAACTACGGCGACAGTGTAAAAATTTCTCAAACAGAACGGCTCTACCAAGATGGACGGCAATCGGCGCTTTACCACTTAGACGCAATTAAAAAATTGGTAGCTGAGTAAACGAAGTAAAACAGTATGGATATTTCACAAGTAGAAAAAATATATTTTGTTGGTATTGGGGGAATTGCTATGTCGGCAACGGCAGGACTTGCCCAAGAGAGTGGGTTCGCTGTACTCGGGAGTGACGCTGCGACTATTTACCCACCAGCGAAAAACATTTTAGAAGACAAAGGCATAGAAGTCTTTTTTGGTTACCACGAAGAGCAAATTGCACAGAGTGGAGCTGATTTGTTTGTGGTGTCTGCGGGGGAGACAGAAGAGAATCCAGAAGTGGCGTGGTTAGTACGCGAAGGGGTTGAGTTTATTTCGTTTGCTGAACTACTGTACCAATTGTCCCAAGATAAGATTCGCGTGGTAGTTGCAGGGACACATGGGAAGTCTTCGACCAGTGGGTGGCTGGGGCATGCGCTCAAAAATATTGACGATTCTTCGTTCATGGTTGGCGCAGTGTTAAAAGAGTACGAAAGCAACTTTCACTCTGGTGAAGGCCACTACATTGTGTTTGAAGGAGACGAATACAAGTCGACCTACGCTGACCCAACCCCGAAAATGCATTACTACAAAGGGGATATCCTTGTGCTGACCAATTTGGAGTTTGACCACCCCGATGTATTTGCCAATTTAGAGGAAATAAAAGGGGAGTTCCGCGAACTGGTGTCGCACGTGCCAGATGACGGCTTAATTATTTACAATGCAGACAACGCAGACTTGGCAGATATTGTGTACCGCGAAACAGGCCGTTCGTTTACGTTTGGCGTGCACCATACCGCACACATGCGTGCAGTGGACATTCAGTACCACGACGAAGGTTCTTCGTTTACTGTGGTGAATAACCTTGACCCAGATAATGAGCGCACCGAACACTACGATGTGAACTTACCAGGGGAGATAAATGTGTACAACGCACTCGCTGTTATTACGGTGCTCAGAGCACTTGGGTTCCAGCAAGAGTTGGTGCAAAAATATGTGCAGTCGTACCAAGGAGTAAAGCGCCGGTTCGATGTGTTGCACGAAGGCGATATTACCATTGTGGACGACTACGCCCACCACGCCACTGCAGTACGCGAAACAATTGCAGCGGCAAAAACGAGATTCCCAGAACAACGGTTGTGGGTAGTATTTGAGCCACACACATATAGCAGAACAAAAGTAACATTGCCAGAACTTTCCGAAAGCTTTGGACAGGCAGACCAAGTCTTGTTGGCACATATGTACGGCGCACGTGAGCACCAAAACACCACAGGGATTACCGACGAGCAGGTGTTGCGGGAAATACAAGCACACCAACCAAATACCAGACTTATTGCAAGCAAAGAAGAAGCACTCCAGATTTTGCAAGCTGAGTGCACAGCAGGCGATGTCGTTATTGTTATGGCCGTAGGGTCGTTTAACAGGCTGGCGTATGAGTTCAAAGAGAGGGTAGAGGATAGAGAATAGAGAGTAGACAGAGCTTTTTAGCTTCCAAGCGTTCTAGCTGCTAGCTATAAGATATTAGGAGCTGTGCGAACTTGATGGGCACCGTCTAATAACAGCTTGCTATTTTTTCCAAAAATGAATTATTGGTTATATCTGTAATCTATGGACCATGTTAGATGGCGCCCATCTAACTCTACCGTTATTCTGGCGTGAAGACTTTAAGACATGACGACGTGAAGACCTTGAGTTTTTACTTGCAGTTTTGCGTTTTGAGTTCTAACTTTTGAGTTAACTCCTACCATGCCTTATACTAAAGGTAGGGGGTTGTAGTACTTAATTGTTCTATACCGATATGAATCTAAACATCAAAGCAACGAAGACTACGCTAACGGAAAGCTTGCAAGCAGACATCGAACGAAAGCTTTCTGTGCTCGAAGATTTTTTGAAACCAGAAGACAAGGTATACGTCGAAGTAGAAGCCAGAGCGAGCAAAGATAACTCGCAAGAGTTTCGTGCAGAAATAACTATTCGTCCTGCTGGCCACCATGCAGACAGCGCGGGTAGTGATATCTACGAAGCGCTCGATTTGCTTGTGCCAAAAATCCGTCAGCAGTTAACACGAGGTAAAGATAAAAAAATATCCCTCCGCCGCCGGTTAGGCGCGCTCCGAGAGAGGTTTTGGAAATAGGTGAGTAGTTGCTAGGAATTAGGAGTTAGGAATTAGGTTGTAGCAAGAATAAACCTTTGAGCTTTTAGGTCTTCGGAAGAAAATACTCAAGAGTAATATGCTCTTGAGTATTTTTGTGTAAATAAAAAAGCCGATTTGTTTTTACATTGCTGTAAGGAAGTCGGCGTTCTCCCTTGTAAGGCCGTCAGCTAGTTTTTCTAACTACCGGCTTGTTGCCTCCACCAAAATAAGTTTCGTAAGACTGTTCACCTGCGCCGCAGTCAAGTAGCGCAGTGGCCCGGTAAGCGTGGCCAATGCAGTTTGTACAGTACTCGGTAAGTAAATTGCTAACCGTTGCCTGCTTTGCAATTTGGCCGCACTGTTTTTGCAAGAGCTGCGTCGCCTGGGTTTCAAGCGCTGCACTCTTTTGCTTATTCATTTTGTTGCCAATCTCTGTTGAGTAAATCCCCATAAGCAGGCAGAATGCTACTGCTCCTATTCCACCTATCAAATACAGAACTGTTGATGGTTTCACTTTCGACTCCTTTGTTGTTCCGAAGGTTTTGGTTTGGTTAGGGCTGGGATGATCCCCAGTGAAAGGATTGCTCCTACCACATACCCTAACAATGCAATGTGCGTGTCGTTTAGTTCTTCTCCTTCCCCGGTCAGGAAAGATAAGATAAACAACACGGAAAAAGTTATTGCCACTACCCAGCCGATGACTGGGTGGTTGAGTTTTGTGAACAGGGTAACCAGTACACAAAAAATCAACATTGCGAATATTACACCAAATAGAAAAGCCATTGGGGGCCCCTCCTAGCGTATGTCTCTTTGCTCGCCAAAGTACTTATAGGCAACAGCTATCACGAGTAGATCGATGATAAATGCGCCTACAAATAAACAGAAAGCCAAATCGCCACCAGCTACTGCACCGCCACCAGCAATGACGGCTGCTTCAATCAAAATAATTGTCAAAGCAAATTTGTCCGCGGTGCTCAACTTGTTCGTCTCTCTCATAACTCCTCCTGGGTTGCGGTTTCTAACTGCGGTATAGAGCGATTAGAAAAACTTTGTTATTCGCCTCCATGTTTTATTGGCCAGAATGTGACCTTGGAGGTAGTGGAAGTTTTCTCACGAATTGTGACGTACCCTTCACGACGTATCCCATCTAGTGTGGTGACAAAACCGACGATGTATTCGTCGTTTGGCCCGCACTCGGTGAATGGTTGTTTGCCATGGCAAGGGGCTATTGAGACTCCGCCCTCTGTCGTATATCCCGCAGCGCGAATGGCTGCGGCGCCGTTGAATTTACCGACTAAAATTTTGTTTGACTGATACTCAACGTATGCTCCAACGCATACAAGGACCAGAAGCAATACCGCCAAGAAATTCTGTATGACAAATTTGATGACAAATTTGCTAATTTTTGTTTTGAAAATGTTCATAAAGCTCCTCCCGTTTGTGTTTTTTTGCAGCGACGTGCGGCAAAAAGTAACTGCATAATACGGAAAATATGCTGTTTTGTCAATAGGCAGGGGAGGAGATGGCTGGTATACTGAATGGACCACAGATGCGCAGATATCACGGATAACACAGATTTTCACATCGAGTTTTTGAGGACTATTTGTGTTTGTGGGTGGATTTAGCAATTAGACATAAAAAAGTATGGGACTTTTAGGAAATTTGTTTTCGTTTGAATTTAAGCCAGAGAAGGCGTACAAAAAAGAGCTCGACGTAATTAACGGTTTTAAAGAAGAGATTGCTCAGCTTTCTGACGAAGCGATTCGTGCAGAAATTGCTCAGTACAAAACTGATCTTGCTGGAGTGGAAGAAGTAGAAGTATTTAAAAAATTAGAAGCACTCAGACCACGCGTGTTCGCACTGACTCGTGAAGCAGCGAAACGCAGCATGGGGCAGTTCCACTACGACGTGCAAGTCATGGGTGGTGTTGCCTTGTCCGAAGGTAAGATTGCAGAAATGAAAACCGGTGAAGGTAAAACCTTGACCGCTGTGTTGCCATTGGTGTTGTTCGCATTGGCTGGTAAGGGCGCACATATTGTAACAGTGAATGACTATTTGTCGCGTTGGCAGGCAAGCCAAATGGGCCCGATTTACCATTTCTTGGGGTTGTCTGTTGCAGCCATCCAACACGAAGCATCTTTTTTGTATGACCCAAGCTACCAACCAGAAGCAGAAGAAGTTGCCGCACTGGAAGGTTCGGTAGAAGGTTTGGTGTTGGACGTAAAGCATATGCGTTCGGTCCCGCGTAGACAGGCGTACGCTGCGGATATTACCTATGGTACAAACAACGAGTACGGGTTCGACTACTTGCGTGACAATATGGTGCCAGACGCATCGCACATGGTGCAGCGCGATTTGTTCTTTGTAGTGGTGGACGAAGTCGACTCTATTTTGATTGACGAAGCGCGTACTCCGTTGATTATTTCTGCACCAGACACAGACCCAACAGAAAAGTACAATCAGTTTGCAAAATTGGTACAACGGTTGGAAGTAGATGTTGACTACGCTATAGACGAAAAGCGGAAAGTGTCTACTTTGACCGACGAAGGTATTTCCAAAATCGAAAAGATTTTGAATATCCAAAATATTTACGACACCTCTACGGGGGTAACGACCCTGCATCATATTGAGCAGGCGCTTCGTGCACGGGCGAACTACCTCAAAGACCGCGACTACGTAGTGCGCAACGACGAAGTAGTTATTGTAGACGAGTTTACTGGACGCCTCATGTTTGGTCGCCGCTACTCCGAAGGGTTGCACCAAGCAATAGAAGCAAAAGAAGGGGTAAAGATTCAGCAAGAAAGCAAGACTCTGGCGACTATTACGTTCCAGAACTTGTTTCGGTTGTACAGCAGACTTTCTGGTATGACTGGTACGGCGAAAACCGAAGAAGAAGAATTCTTTAAAATTTACAAACTGCAAATTGCGCAAATTCCAACCAATCAACCAATGGTGCGCATGGACAATGCAGACATTATTTACAAATCGGAAAAAGCAAAGTTCGAGGCAATTGCCAAAGACGTGAAAGAGCGCAACAAAAAAGGGCAGCCTGTGCTTATTGGTACCGTGAGCATTGCTAAAAACGAAGAGTTAGCCGAATACCTCAAGCGCGAAGGGGTACCGTTTGAAATTCTAAACGCCAAAAACCACGAACGTGAAGCGCATATTATTGCCCAAGCAGGACGGTTTGGTGCGGTGACTTTGGCTACCAACATTGCTGGACGTGGGGTAGACATTTTACTGGGCGGAAACCCAATTGACCCCGAAGAAGCAAAGGCTGTACGCGAAGCAGGCGGCTTGGCGGTTATCGGTACAGAGCGTCATGAGTCCAGACGTATAGACAACCAGTTGCGTGGACGTGCGGGGCGCCAAGGTGACCCTGGGTTGTCCCAGTTCTATGTGTCCATGGACGACGACCTCATGCGTTTGTTTGGTGGTGAAAAATTGAAGAGCATGATGGAACGTCTTGGTTTGCCAGACGACCAGCCAATGGAAGCACGGCTTGTGTCGCGCTCTATTGAGTCTGCACAAAAGAAGATTGAAGGGTTAAACTTTGACACCCGAAAAAGTGTGTTGGAGTTTGACGATGTGCTCAACCACCAGCGCATTATTACCTACAAACGCCGCCGTAAGTATCTAGGAGGCTCAGAAGGGCTAAGGGCTAAGGGCGAAGAAGGAAATGAAATTTCTGAAACCTCTGAACTATCTAATTCTTCTGTTTCTTCTAACTCTTCTAACTCTTCTAACTCTTCTATTTCTTCTGAGATCCTCGATCTCTTGCGTAAAGAGATTGGTGAAATTGTTGTGTTCGCTTTTTCCAGCACCGAAACTCATGAAGAAGCATTCAAACAAATTTTTGAACGATTGTCCGGCATGATGTTGTTCTCGCAGGACCTGCAAGCACGAGTAGAAGCAGAAACACAGAATGCAGCAAACCGTGAGTTCGCCGTGGTGGACACCTTGACCCGCGAAGTGGAAAAAGCACACGCAGCCAAGCAGCAAGAAATGGGTGTAGAAACCTACGACCAAGTACAACGCTACATTGCGTTGCAGTCACTGGACCAGTTGTGGATGGAGCACTTGGACACCATGGACCACTTGCGAGACTCCGTGCGTCTCCGTGGCTACGGCCAACGTGACCCACTTTTGGAATACAAGCGTGAAGGATACCAGCTCTTCCAAAAACTGATTGCCGAAATAGACAAGCAGATTACGTACTCGGTGTTGCGTGTGAGCATGCAAGTACAACCAGTACAGCAAGCACCACAGCAAACGTTTGTAACTAACCGCACCGACGGCACCAGCGGTGGGAGTGTGCAGAGTGCCGACGCTAGCATTGGTCGCAACGACCCCTGCCCCTGCGGCTCCGGCAAAAAGTATAAGAAGTGTGGACTCGTAAACTCTGAGGAGCATAAAAAACTAATGTCTCAGAATGTAGTTTAATTGTTTTGATAAAGACAGGTGTATTGCCTGTCTTTATTTATGAGTTCCTGTATTCAGTATGCATAGCGTCTCTTTTCAATGGTCATAGAATAGAGCATAATTAAATAAATTAAGTATAGATACTATGAAAAAGAACCTAGCCATAATATTGCTTTTAATTCTTGCTTTAGTTTTTGGATGGCTTGCTTTTGTACCGACCACTGTACTCAAGCAAGAGTTCGTGGTAAATAAGAGACACATTAGCTCAAAATTATCCGATTCTAGAGACATTACTTGTACTTATCCGCAAGTTATGCAGAGTAGTTATGCTGATGGTAAGGTCTCTCATATTTTGCCTAAACCTGAAAGGAATCCGATTGTGATGACCTACAGTGATTTTAGTTCAGAAATGTCAAAATTAAAATATATTGATGCTACTCAGACCATATCCGAAGTCTCACTAGTAAAAATTATTGATAGCACTGAAAAGTTTATCTTTATAGAAGGAACTGGTGAGCTTTACATGACTGTTCACACTATCTATAAAAACACTGGCGTATCTACATACACAAAGCAAGTATCAATTCTTGGTATCCCAACCTCTTCTATGGCAATGGGCACGTGTATAAACAGTTAATGCATGAACGAAAAAATAACTACGAGAAATTTCTATACACGGTATGAAAAAAGTACAGTTGGCTTTGATGACAATCGTTATTGCGATTATTGAATATTTTGTGGGTAAAGTTTTGGATTTCATCCTAAAGTTGAATTATAGCAATGGATTTTTTTCAGGTTTAATTTATAAAGCTCTGTCATATAAAATCAATGTGCTATCGTTATTGATTTCAGCTCTAATTGTTTGGATAGTCTATCAGTTAGTTGTTTATATAATTAGAATCAAGAAAAAATTCATAGTAATAAAAGCTACTTACGGAACTGATAATATTAAAGTGGATTTTACTAAAAAGTTAAACGACTCGATTGTAGATGGGGGCATATTCGTTTATTTAACGAATAGCTTTATCGGTTCAGACCCAGTTCATGGTGTTCAAAAAAGAGCAAAAGTAAAATATAAGTTAAATGGTAATGTTATTGATACTGAAATAATTGAGGGCGGTTTAATTCAGATTCCTCCGGTTTGACACAAAGTTCATTGGGTAGTACTTCAAAATTGTAGTTAGTTGAATGTAAAGGTGATATCTACTACTATGATTTAATAAAAAGTGGCCATCAAAGTTTCATTCTGTTGGTTGGTGCCCGCCAGGTACTTCAAATTATATTATATTTCATGGAGCCATTACCGTTACTATCGGCACAAGCAGAATCAATCAAGAAAACAAAGTATAAACACTATAAAGGTGGGGAGTATGTGGTGTTGGCGGTGGGGCGAATGGAGGAAAACCATACCGAGGAGGTAGTGGTGTATCAGTCTATTGATAAGCAGTACACATGGGTCAGACCAGTTACGTCCTTTGTGGAAATCGTCAATACACCCGACTACACCGGTCCACGCTTCATCCTCCTTCCTTAAACCCTCCATTTATACTTTTTTCACAATTGTGAAAAAAGTATAAAAAACGAATGCGCGGTATTTCCACTGTTCTATTTCTTCTCATTCTTCTAACTCTTCTATTTCTATGAACAAACGAGCTGCAGCAATTATAATCAAAGACGAGCAAATACTGCTTATGCGACGGGTGGTTGCAGGGCGCGGTGAGTATTGGGTGTTTCCTGGGGGTGGAGTAGAAGCGGGGGAGACAGAAGCAGAGGCTATGGCTCGTGAGGTTCACGAAGAGCTTGGGCTTACAGTGACAGAGTTTACCCCATATTTTGAAGTATTCAACGAGTTCACCATGGGTCAGTTTCCACCACGGCAAGAGTACTATTTTTTGGTTGCCGCATTTACCGGAGAGGTGCAGTTGGGCGGGGAAGAAGCAGAACGAATGAACGAACAAGACCAATACTACCCAACATGGGTAGACCTTGCTAAAATAAACTCAATGCAAAATCTTGTACCAGAAGTTGCAAAGCAGAAGCTTTTAGAAGTCATGTCGCAATAATTATGCAGATACAAAAGTTTGGTCATTCGTGTGTGCAGCTCACAGAGTCGGGGCAGAAATTACTTTTTGACCCTGGTGTGTTTGTGTTTATTGAAGGCAAGCTCACACCAGAAGATATTGGTCCTGTCGATGTCGTCGTGATTACGCACACCCACCCAGACCATTATTTTCCCGAAGCGCTGCAGAAATTGTATGCGCTAAAGCCATTTCAGTTACTCGTGAGTGAAGCAACGCAGAAAACAATGGAAGCGGATGGAGTGCAAATACCCACTCGAGTGATAGCTGCTGGTGAACGGATTGAGGTAGGTAGTTTTAGTGTGCAAACATACGATTGTCCACATGAACAGATACCTATTCCTTGCCCACACAATATGGCGTATAAGATTAACGACGCAGTCTACCACCCTGGTGATTCGTACATGGTTCCCGAGGGCCTAGGTGAAGTTGCTGTATTGCTTGTACCTACTGGCGGTCCATGGGCGACGACTAAGCAAAGTGTTGCTTTTGTCGAGCAGGTGCATCCACAACGTGCCATACCTATCCATGATGCTATGCATAAAGAGTTTTGGCTGGAGCGGTTAAACGGCGGCATGCTGGGTTGGCTCAAAGAGCGAGGAGTCGAATACAAAGTTTTGGCACCCGGCGAAACAGTAGAATTATAAATACATGAAAAAAGACAAAGGGACAATTGAATATATTCGGAATATTATTTTTGGAGTAGAAGATAGCTTGGTGTCTACTATTGGGTTGGTGTCTGGTGTGGCAGCAGCAGGTGCAACTAACAAGAGTGTGGTGTTGACCGGCATGGTGCTGATTTTTGTGGAAGCATTTTCTATGGCGATCGGGAGCTTGCTTTCCGAAAACTCTGCGGAAGAGTACGAAGAAAAAGTTGAAATTCCTCTATCTGCTTCGGCCGGGTATGCTGCGGTGATGTTTGTTTCGTATCTGGTGAGTGGATTTTTGATAATTATCCCATACATGTTCCTTGCGAGAACCGAAGCTGTGGTTGCGTCTATTGTGGTAGCTATTGTTGGTTTATTCGCACTTGGTGCGTGGAGTGGTAAAGTGACTAACTTGCCATGGCACTCTCGCGCTGTTGCAATGAGTTTTTTGGGTGGCATAACAATTGTACTTGGTGTTGTGGTGGGGAAAGTTGTGGAGCGATTTAGTTAAAGTAGTAGCATTACGGAAAGGAACGTACTATGGCACAGAAAAAAACAACCAAAAGTGTATCGGTCAGGCTTTCCAAACACTGTGTTCCGGAAGCGTACCATGTGACCTTAGAGCCAGATTTGGAAAGCTTCACATTTGCGGGTGAAGAAGTTATTGCGGTGTCTATTTCCAAACCAACGAAGCAAATAACCATGCATGCTGCAGAAGTAGAACTGCTGAGTGCAGATTTTCTACCTGCTTTAAAAAAGCCGACAAAGCAGAAAGCTGCTCGCGCTACTCGAGTAAAACAAGCTACTGCGTGGGCATGTAAAATTTCCTATAACACAAAAGCAGAAACAGTCACGCTCAAGTTCCCCAAATTACTTCCGGTGGGGAAGGGCAAACTGCGCATTACGTTTCGTGGTGTATTGGGTGACTCCCTGCGCGGGTATTACCGCAGTAGTTTTTCGCACAATGGTACAACGAAATATTTGGCTACCACGCAGTTCGAAGCAACAGACGCACGGAGAGCATTTCCGTGTTTTGATGAACCAGCGCTTAAGGCTGTATTTCACGTCAAGTTGGTAGTACCCATGGGGCACGAAGCTGTATCGAACACTGTGGCGACCAGTGTGGTCGAACACCGCGCAGGGTTTAAAGTGGTTACTTTTGCCCCAACACCGCGCATGTCTACGTATTTGCTTGCGTTTGTGTCTGGTGAGTTAGAGCATATTGAGAAAAAAACAAAGAGCGGCGTTTTGGTTCGCGTTTTCACGACGCCGGGGAAAAAAGCAAAAGCACAATTCGCACTCGACTGCGCCGTGAAGGTGCTCGAGTTCTACCAAAAGTATTTTGAAATTCCATACCCACTTCCTGTTTTAGATTTACTGGGGATTCCAGACTTTGCTGCGGGCGCAATGGAAAATTGGGGAGCGGTCACGTTTAGCGAAACCGAGTTACTGCTTGAGGCAGACAATTCTGCTGCGGCGACCAAGCAGCGGGTGGCTTTGGTGGTGGCGCATGAACTCGCGCACCAGTGGTTTGGCAACTTAGTCACTATGGAGTGGTGGACTCACTTGTGGTTAAACGAAGGGTTTGCGAGCTACATGGAGTACGTTGCGCTGGACCACTTGTTCCCCGAATGGCACATGTGGGAGCAGTTCCTAACCAACGACTACGCGGATGGGTTGGCAAAAGACCAATTACTGCACACCCATCCTATAGAAGTGCCGGTCCACCATCCGAGTGAAATAGATGAAATTTTTGATGACATAAGTTACCGCAAAGGCTCAAGTGTTATTCGCATGTTGGCTGCATATTTAGGCGCGGAAGATTTCCGTAAGGGACTTGTACATTATTTACAAAAACATTCTTATGCCAATGCTTCTACAGGTGACCTCTGGCACGCGCTTGAACTAGTTTCTGGGAAGCCAGTACAAAAGCTCATGGCTGCATGGACGACTCAATCAGGATTTCCACTCGTAACGTTTGCGGGGACGGAACAGGGGACAACTTTTACGCAACACCGGTTCTACTTAAACCCGCACACAGCTCTGACTACAAAGTCTGCGCAAGTCTGGCCAGTACCAATACGTTTGCAAACAACGAAAGGGGTACAGCACGAAGTATTGCTCACCAAACACGAAGAAGTGGTGTCAGTTTCTGCGGTTGTGAAAGGGAATGTAGGCGAAACTGGATTTTATTACATTGGCTACACCCCTGAGCAAATTAAGCAGCTGGTGCCATTGGTCCAAAAAAAGAAATTAGCCAATCTTGACCGCTGGGGCGTGCTTCACACCGCGTTCACACTCTGTGAAGCAGGGAAGTTACCAGCAGATGTTGTGTTGGAGTTGGCTACTGCGTACAGGCACGAAACTGACTACATTGTAGTGTCGGAGCTTGTTTCGGGGCTTATGCGTATAAGTGCGTTGTACACAACAGAAAAATGGTACAAGCAATTTCAGTCGTATGTGCGATTTGTACTCGCACCAACAGTCAAACGACTGGGGTGGCACAAGCGGGCTGGGGAAGCTCACGGCGATTCACTGCTGCGTCCACAGGTGCTCTATGCAATGGGTGTGCACGGCGACGAGCAAACTGTTGTTGCTGCTCTGGGTTTGTTTGCCGAGATAGTGAAAAAGGGAGTAGATGCAGTACCCGCAGATGTCCGCAGTGTGGTGTACCGGTTAACTGCGCGCGAAGGGGGGTTGCCAGAGTTCCAATTTTTGCAACGACTCTATCGCGATACTGACTCTCAGGACGAACAACGCAGGTTGGCAGCAGGCTTGTCTGCATTTCGGAGTGTGGGGGTTATGGAGCGAGCGCTTGCATTTGGGTTTAGTGCTGCTGTGCGCCGGAGCGATGCGTGGTTGTTCTGCGCGTACACTTCTTTACACTCACATGCCCATGCGACACTGTGGCGCTTTGTGCAAGCGCAGTGGAGTACGGTGCAGGAATATTATGGTACCAGTGGCCAACTATTGGGCAGGATTGTAGAGTGTCTCGGTAATTTTCAAACAGAAAAAGAAGCTCTACAGGTAGCACAATTCTTCCGCGCACACCCTGTTCCAGGGGCGGCGCGCACGGTACAGCAAACCCTTGAGCAAATAAGCATTACCAGTGCATGGCGTAAGCGCGATACTGCAGCAGTCACTCGGTTTATTCGCGCCTTTGGTAAGTAACTTTTGTTTTGCGTATAGTTCCGTTCGTTTGCTATACTACTTTCGCTATAAGTAACTGTTTCGGTAATTGACATTTTGCCAGATTTTATGTCTGGTTAAAAAGCGCGTTATACCGGATTTCGTAAGAGTATTTTTATGAGGCAACAATTTAAACTCTATGCCGCTTTGGCGGGCATTCTTGTTTTGGCAGGTGTGGCGGCATACATGGTGCTGTCCAAAGGACATGTCGATTTGTCCAAGCTGAAGATTAACTACAAAAAAGATTTTCCGATCAAGCTTGGGCTCGACCTACAAGGTGGTAGCCATTTGGTATATAAAGCAGATTTTAAAGACGTCGCACAAGCTGACCAAGGCGAAGCGATCAGGGCTGTGCGCGACACCATTGAACGTCGCGTAAACAGTTTTGGCGTTGCTGAACCACAGGTGTTGGTAGAAGGACAGGACCGTATTATTGTGGAGCTTCCTGGTATTAAGGACGTCAACGAAGCGATTAAGCAAATTGGTCAGACTCCGTTTTTGGAATTCCGTACACAAAGCGCTACTCAGCCAGAGATTGCAGTCGGTGCAGATGGTACCGCGACCATCGATCCAGCAGCTGGTTGGGATAAGACAGGCCTTTCTGGTAAACAGCTCAAGCGTGCCACTGCAGACTTGCAGCAGGGACAAGGTGCCCTTTCTGGTGGTAGTGTCATTGTGCGCTTAGAGTTTAACGAAGAGGGGACAAAGTTGTTTGGGGAAATTACTCAGAACAGCATTGGCAAACCAATTGCTATTTTCCTTGACGGCGCAATTTTGTCTGCACCAACCGTGCAAACAGCAATTACCGACGGTGTTGCTATCATTACCGGAAACTTTACGGTTGATGAAGCAAAGCAGTTGGCTACTCGATTGAACTCTGGTGCGCTTCCTGTGCCAATTCAGTTGCTATCCCAGCAAACAGTAGGAGCAACCTTAGGGCAAGAGTCTATCCACAAGTCTTTGATTGCAGGGTTCTTGGGGTTGCTCTTGATTGCGTTGTTCATGATTATGTACTACCGCTTCCCAGGGCTTTTGGCTGTTGGGGCGTTGGCAGTATACGTTTTGGTTTCTTTGGCAGTGCTCCAAGTAGGTATTTCTCTGACCGCGGTATTGCTTGTGGGGTTGTTCTTCTTCTTGGGACTTACTGCGAGTGTGTGGTTTGGGGTGCTGGCTTTTGCGAGCTACTTACTCTTGATGTTTATTGGTGGGGTACAGCCAGTCACTTTGACTTTGGCGGGGATTGCTGGGTTTATCCTGTCTGTCGGTATGGCTGTAGATGCCAACATTCTTATCTTCGAACGTATTCGTGAAGAAATCAGAGCCGGTAAGGACATAGGGAAAGCGGTAGAAGATGGGTTTGACCGAGCGTGGTTGTCTATTCGCGATTCGAACGCATCCAGCTTAATTACCACCCTTATCTTGTACATGTTTGGTACCCCTTCTATTAAAGGGTTTGCCATTACCTTGGGGATTGGTATTATCATTTCCATGTTTACAGCTATAAGTGTCACTCGCACATTCTTGCGATTATTCTTAACCAATCGACTTTTGAGCCATCCTTGGTTGTTTGGCGTAAGCCGCAGAAAGCAGACTTCCGAGAGCTAAGTATCGGTGATACAAGCGCTCACATAGTAGATTAGTTTAAACTTATATGATAAAAATTCTCAATTATTACAAGTATCTTTTTGCTCTCTCGGCACTTATTATAGTTGTTGGTGTGGGCTCTTTGGCAATCTTTGGGCTGAAGCTCGGGATTGATTTTAAAGGTGGTACCATTACTGAGCTTGAGTACACCGAGCTACCAGACGTTGCGAAAGTGCGTGACGTTGCTACAGAAGCCGGAGTTAAAAGCTTGCAACTCCAAACTCTTGGAGAGAAAGGGTTGCTGATTAAGACCGAGGTAATGTCTGCTGAAGAGCACACAAAGCTCGTCGAAGCACTCAAGACCAACACTGGCACATTTGAAGAAAAGCGGTTTGAATCTATCGGTCCTTTGGTGGGACAGGAATTGCGAACAGATGCATTTTGGCAGTTGTTGTTAGTGAGCTTAGGTATTGTGCTGTACATTGCCTATGCCTTCCGCAGGATTCAGCGCCCGATTACTTCTTGGAAGTTCGGCTGGGCAGCAATTATTGCGCTCATGCACGACCTCTTGGTGGTACTCGCAGTATTTTCCTTACTCGGGCACTTTAAGGGCGTCGAAGTAGATAGCATGTTTGTAACAGCTATGCTCACCGTGCTTGGGTTCTCGATCCACGATACTATTGTGGTGTTTGACCGTATTCGCGAAAATTTGAAGGTCTACGCAGGTCAGTCTATCGAATACATTGTCAACAAAAGCATTACCCAAACCATTGTCCGTTCACTGAACACGAGCTTGACTGTACTCTTCGTTTTGCTTGCTATGTTGTTGTTCGGGGGAGAGAGTATTCGCTATTTTGTCTTGGCATTGTTTGTGGGTATTGTGACTGGTACCTATTCTTCTATTTTTATCGCCAGTCCGATCTTGGTACTCTGGCAAAAGGTGTCATCTCGCAAGTAAAAAGGCCTATTTTGACTAATCCCGCTTAATTGCGGGATTTTTTTATTTAGGGACATTTGACAGAATTAACCCATTTCTGCTATAATTTATGAAATATATTGCTAATGACTTTGCCAAAATCGGTCATTTATGTGATAAGATAAATATATAGCACAAGACTGTATGGGAATTTTAGATACTATAATCGATACAAAACAGACCGATCTAGCGAATGAGTTCGAGCCTTTAGTCATTGTTGGCAAAATCCTCGAAAAGCTCAAAGAACGCGATCGTGAGATTTTGGCACGTCGGTACGGTCTTTCTGGTTTTCAGGAGCAGACCTTGGAAGCAATAGGTAAAGACTTAAAACTGACTCGTGAGCGCGTACGACAAATCGAAAAGACTTTGTTGAAACAGCTCCAGACTTCTGTAAAAGAACATACTGACGTTTCTACCACACACGAATTATTGCACTCCATGCTTTCTGAGCACGGGGGGATAATGGCAGAAGTAGAACTCCTTGAACGGTTGGGTGTATCTGCAATCGAAGAAGCGAACGCAGTACGCTTTTTGTTGTTGCTCTTAGAGCAGGTAGAGAATATTCGCGGCCATGAGCATATTAAAGATGCGTGGGCAGCGCTTCGTTTTGATTCTGAATTGTTCAATAAGTTTGTTGCAGCAAGTAAAGTAGTTTTGGAAGCAGCGGCACGACCACACGGTGCAGAACGCTTTTTGGCTGCATTTAAAGAAACAGAGTTTTACCAGCAGCATACTGCAGAATTGCCTGATAAAGTTATTTTGAATTTCCTTTCCACTGCGAAAGTAATTAGCAAGAACGCTTTCCACGAATACGGTCTCGTGCATTGGCGCGATATTACCCCTCGTGATGTTGGTGATAAAGCTTATTTGGTTTTGAAGCACCACAATCAACCAGAGCACTACACACAAATTACTGAACTCATTAACAAGCACCACCCTGGTAGCCGCAAGGCATACAAAGAAACGGTGCACAATGAACTCATTAAGGACAAGCGATTTATCCTCGTTGGTCGAGGCATCTACGCTTTGGCTGAATGGGGTTACAAGCCAGGGGTAGTGGCAGATGTAATCGCAGAAGTATTACGCGATGCAGGTACTCCACTGACTCGTGACGAAATTATTACGCAAGTATTAAAGCGTCGCATGGTTAAGAAAAATACTATTTTAGTCGGTCTTTCCAATCGGAAGCGCTTTACCAAAGTGGGCAAAAATCAGTACGAATTAGTAGCTACTCCAGCTGCAAAGTAATCCACCGGAGAGGCGCTTCTAAGTTTTCCACTTTTCATATAAAATCAAAGTAGTGGTCGTCCCAAAACAAATTCCAATTCCATACAGCAGTACATACAAGGACTTGGAATTGGGGTCCTTGTTTTTTGTATCACACAACGAGCCAATACATACACATGTTTGAATCTGTACTAGATGGACTAAGTGAAGTTGTACAATCTGTTCCCAGTATCCTCTGGTGGTTTTTTGGACATGGGGGGTGGATTATTTTTGTGGTGCTGACCGTATGGGTGTTGTTCCAGCAGTACATGGATGAAATACGTAAGCAGTTTATATCCGGACAAGAGTGGGTATTTTTAAGTATTCGAGTTCCCAAAACAAATGAGTTGTCTACGCTCGCAGTAGAACAAGTGTTTGCTCAGATGCATGCGCTCTTGGGCGGCTCTACGTTTGCTCAGAAATATGTAGAAGGGCAGGTGCCATTGTGGTATAGCTTTGAAATAGTATCTTTGGGTGGAAAAATTTCATTTGTTATCCGTGCTCCCAAAAAAAGCCAAGACCTTGTGGAGGCAGCGTTTTATGCACAGTATCCTGAAGCGGAAGTTACCGAGGTCTCTGACTACTTAGAAAACTTTTCTTTTGACCCCGAAACAGCACCGGTGGATGTGTGGGGAACAGAACTTGTCGAGGCTATGGATCAGGCGCTCCCTATTAAAACATATAGAGACTTCGAGCATCCAACTGCGAAAGATAAAATTGTGGACCCGCTCAGACCGCTGTTTGAAGCGATGGCGAAAATAAGCCCACACGAATTGTTTGCCTACCAGCTTGTGGCATTGCCAGTTGCCGATAGTGAGTGGAAACCAAAAGGGGAGTCGAAAGCAACAGAGCTTATTGAAGGGCCTAAGGCAGCACCGAAACCATTTAGTTTGTGGGGGCTTTTGAAGGGGTTGGTTATTCCCGCTAAGCCACCTGCGGCGAAAAGCGATAGGAACTTTTCTGTGATGACCGATGTAGATAAGGAACGGGTGAATCGGGTCTTGAATAAGGTGGGTAAAGTTGGCTACGCATGCAAAATCCGACTTCTGTATGCAGCGCCAAAAGATAAATTCGAAAAATCCAAAGCCTCTTTGTTTATCGGGGCATTTAAAACGTTATCGAGCGCGAACACCAATGGCTTTAAGCCAAATGGAGAAGTAACGCCGAAGCTTGACTATAAACTGTCTGAGTCACTGGAAAAACCATACATTGACTTTGTGGTTGCAAAGCGGAAAGCAGGCTTAGTCAAGAATTTCAAAGGCCGGAGTGGCGGGGGAGGCGCCAAGCCGTATGTGCTGAACATAGAAGAGCTGGCAACTATGTACCACTTACCACTCGTGTCGCTTGAAACGGTATCATCGCCAAACGTCGATACCGTGGCAAGTAAAAAGAGCCAGCCACCCGCAAACTTACCAATTGGAGAATACTAATACTAAGCTGAATGTTTATAAAGTTATAAAGTTCATAAAGCTTGATACCTTTATGAACTTGCAACTTTAAAAACTTTAGGAACTGTCCATGCAAGCACCAGAAGACCAAATTACTTTTTTTGCCAAAACAAACTTCCGCAATCGAGAAGTGCCTTTTGGTATAAAAACAGATGACCGCAGACGTCACATGTATGTGATTGGTAAGACAGGTATGGGTAAAACTACGCTCATGGAAAACATGGCTATTCAGGATATTCGGAATGGGCATGGTGTGTGTTTTATGGATCCACACGGGGACTCTGTGGTAAAGATTTTGGATTATATTCCGAGCAGTCGTGTGAATGATGTCGTGTACTTTAACCCTGCTGACTTAGACTACCCAATTGCGTTTAATATTATGGAGTCTGTAGAAGGTCGGTTCCAGCATTTGGTGGCCTCGGGGCTTATGGGTGTGTTTACCAAAATCTGGGCTGGGGTGTGGTCTGCTCGTATGGAATATATTTTGGGCAATACCGTGCGTGCGCTGTTAGAGAGTCCAGGGAATTCTATTTTGGGTATTACTCGCATGTACATAGACAAGCAATACCGCAAGCGTATTGTGGACAACATCAAAGATCCGATGGTGCGTGTGTTTTGGACAGATGAATACGCCAACTACGACCAAAAATTTGTGAAAGATGCGGTAGCGCCTATTCAAAACAAAGTAGGGCAGTTTTTGTCGAGTGCGATTATCCGCAACATTGTTGGACAACCAAAGTCGACCATTGACCTGCGTGAGATAATGGACAATCGGAAGATTTTGCTTATGGACTTGTCCAAAGGAAAAGTGGGCGAAGAAAATGCCGCCTTGCTTGGTGCGATGATTATTACGAAGCTGCAGCTTGCAGCTATGTCGCGCGTGGACATGCTCGAAGCAGAGCGACCAGACTTTTATTTGTACGTAGATGAATTCCAAAACTTTGCCACAGAAAGTTTTGCTACTATTTTGAGTGAGGCGCGTAAGTATCACTTAAACTTGATTATGGGGCACCAATACATTGGACAGCTCACTCCAACCAAAGACAACTCTCGGTTACGCGATGCTATTTTTGGTAACGTGGGTAGCATGATTTGTTTCCGCATTGGTGCAGCAGACGCTGAATATTTAGAGACAGAGTTTGCGCCAGTGTACACGCCAAACGATTTGGTGAATTTACCGAAGTATCATATTTTACTCAAGTTGATGATCAATGGTGTTTCGAGCGAGCCTTTTTCTGCACGAAGCATACCGGTGAATCCCGACTTTATATCTGGAAATGCGGAGAAGGTGGTACGTGTCTCGCGCGAACGATATGGGAACCCAGTCGAGCAAGTGGAAGAGCGTATTTCTCGTTGGATGGGTGCAGAGTTCCATCAAAAGAGTGCTGCGATGGCAGGGGATGAAAAAGAAGCGAGTGATGTCAGCATGCTACCGGTACCTGAACGACCAGCGCTGTCTCCTACACGTCCACCAGAGCGCTACGACGAACCACAGAAACTAGTTGAGCCTCAGAAGCCAGTTGTGGTAGCAGAGGCTCCAGTCGTACAACCGACAGAGGTAGTGGCTAATGTCCCTCGTGCAAGTGAGCCGTTGGTGTACAAAGCGCCTCCACTCCCAACCCCAGCTAAACCAGAATACGAACCACCACGGCAGCGCCCCACTCCGGGTGCTATGGGCAGGCCAGCACCAACACAAAGATTTGCACCGGCGCGACCAACAGAACGTCCGTTTAATAACCCACGACCACGTAACAGGGACGCTGGATTCGAAAAGCCGTCTGGTCCTCGCAAACCACCAGCACCATCAAGGCCAGCTGGACCAGCCAAACCAAATATTTGGGACACGGTAGCGCAGATGCATCAAGAGCGAGATTTGGATATTGTAGAAAAGCTATCCTCAGCGCTTGTTGTAGATACCCCACCTGTACTACCACCAAAGCAGGTGCAGCAGAACTCAGGGAGTAATGCCCCACGCCAAGGGGTAGACCAGCAGAAAGAAGCGCACAAGAAAATAATGCGCCCTGGAGAAAAACACACGTTTTAAAAAAACGCCGCAAGCGAATGCTTGTGGCGTTTTATTTTGATACTACGAGCTGTATTAGGCTGCAGCAGGAGCATCTGCAGGAATGTGTTTCTGAATGGTGGCTTCAATTGTTGCCGCAGGAGCTGCGCCAATAATTTCATCTACTTCTACACCATCTTTGAAAAACTTCATAGTTGGGATGCTCAGGATTTGGTAGTGAGAAGCAAGGTCATTCTCTTCGTCTACATTCACTTTGCCTACTTTAATCTTGCCTTCGTACTTTGTTGCAAGCTCGGCAATGACTGGGCTAATGATTTTGCAAGGACCACACCAAGCAGCCCAGAAATCTACGAGCACTGGGGTGCTGGACTTGAGTACTTCTTGTTCAAAATTAGCTTGGGTTATGACTACTTCTGCCATAGTTGTTGTTTGGTTAATATACCTGCTTTATAGTACGATTGATGGCGAGGGTTGTCAACGACCATACTTGTCAGAAGTTCCTGTATTCTGTATACTATGAAAAGTGCTTGTACACGCACATAAACGACGCGGGGTAGAGAAATTGGCATCTCGCAAGGCTCATAACCTTGAGGTTGGCGGTTCGAGTCCGCCCCCCGCAACCAACCTTCGCCAAGGCTTCGGCTGGCTATGCCACGAAGGTTTTGTGAAGGTTGGTTATAGGAAAAATATTCCAACATAAAATCGTGACAGATTTAACCCTCTGTTTGAGGATTTACGATTTTACGGGGCAGTAGTTGCAAGCCGGTGTAGCTCAGCTGGTTAGAGCGTGGGACTCATAAGCCCAAGGTCGGTGGTTCGATCCCACCCACCGGTACCAACGCCTCTACGAGGCACAGAACTGATAAAGTAAAAAATATAAAGTTCATAAAGTCTGAGATAATTCTTCTTTGCGAACTTTAAATTCTCTACTTGTTTATTCATATAGGGGCCCCCCGAACTACTTGGGCCGATGCCATGTTTCATGGATGAGGTTAAGCAGTTTGGGGAGAAGGAGTACTTTATGAGTACTAGAGCAGAGTAGCCTTCGGCTACTATGTGAATGTGCGAGAAAAGTACGACGTGGACTGGTAGCTCAGTTGGTTAGAGCGTCCGCCTGTCACGCGGAAGGTCGCGGGTTCGAGTCCCGTTCAGTCCGCCAGCAAAAAATACTCACTCCGGTGGGTATTTTTTGTTTGGTGGATACACTGAACGGGACTCGAAAAAAGCGGTTCTGCTACCAGCAGAACTGCACTGCGACTATTTGGAGCAGTGCAGAGCGACGGGGTTGTAGATAATAACTTATGCGTACTGTACTGTACGTAAAGTAGACGGCCGTCTATTTTACGTACTGCGTGTATATTTTTTAGTGTGTTCCTGTTTTGATTTAGCGCTTTACACTTTGCATTTTGAACTTATTATAATTTCTATCCACACCCTAACTCTAGCCAAGTATATGTATATTTGATATAGTACCAGTGCGCAGAGATGCGCATCGTATTGACTTCAAAAACCAGCTTCTAGAGGGCTGGTTTTTGGCTTTTTGGACGCCTTGTAGTTTGGTGTTTCTAGTGTGGTTCTAAGCGTGTCGTGCATAAAACAGCGCCTTGACACTACAGTCAATACTTTGCGATACTGATTTTTGTGGTTCACTAGTTTTAGGCATTGGTTAGAGAACAGTATGTTAAAAGGTATTGCAAAAGCTACATTATTTGGGTATGGGTGGAAGCAAAGAGCTGTGGTGTTTAGCACTACTCTCGCTACTATTTTTTTGTTCTATGGTATTGGTTTCGTTCTGGATAGATTACTGGAAACGGGACCCTTGTTTCAGGTAATTGCAGTTTTGTGTTCTTTTCCTGTAACGCAGTATTTATTGTATCGATTTCTAGTCAAAAAGAACCTTTCGTAACGTCTATGGAAATTTTTATTGCTCCGAGTGTAATTTTTAGTATATACGGTGTTTCTATAACCAATACAATGCTTGCGGTGTGTGGGATGACACTTGCGATTATAATCTTCTCTTTTGGGATTCGAAGGGGTTTTGGTTTAGTGCCGACGCGTTTGCAGTTAGTGTTTGAATTTGCAGCTTCGTTTGTGTTGGACCAACTCGCTTTGGCGTTTCAGTCTAAAGAAAAAGCGCGAATGTTTTTCCCATTATTTATGACATTGCTTGTCTTTATTTTGCTGGCGAACCAACTGACTATTTTGCCACTCATTGGGCAATTGGTGTACGAAGACAAAGCTTTGTTTCGAACGCCCACATCGGATATCTCCCTGACACTCGCACTTGGTTTGGTTACTGTGCTTTCTGCGCATATTATGGCATTGGGTTTGTCCCCAATCCGGCATCTTGGTAATTTTGTTAAAATTGGTCCACTGCTGAAGTCTCGCAGCATGGCAGATGTTGGTAATGCGTTGCTCGAGGTATTTTTGGGTTTTTTGGATTTAATAGGGGAGTTTGCTAAGGTAATGTCCTTGTCTTTCAGGTTATTTGGGAACATCTTAGCTGGTGAACTTATTATTTTAATTATCGGTGGTTTGGCAGTATTTACTTCGGTGCTGGTTCCAGTGCCGTTCATCGTGCTCAGTATTTTTTCTGGATTGGTACAGGCAGTTGTTTTTACAATGCTCTCTATCCAATTTGTAGGGGGAACGTTGAATGCCGTATACAGACCGGAGGATGATAGAGCGACGGAATCGGTGCAAGATGGGTATTCTCCTCCCTCGGAGTTGCAACCCGTTCATAGTTCGCAAATTAATTAAGTAAATGAGTAAAAATTATATGACAGAGATAACAGATGTAGCTTTTAAAGCATTGGCAGCAGGTATTTGTATGGGTATTGGTTCAGTTGGCCCTGCAGTGGGAGAAGCGTGGGTAGCCTCTCGCGCTATGGATGCTATTGGTAGAAATCCTTCGACAGCCGAAGTTATAACGCCACGCATGATTGTCGCAATGGCTATTTGCGAGTCTACTGGTATTTATGCGCTTGTCATTTCTCTTATAATTCTGTTCGTACTGTAATTTCATGGGCGGTCTTTCAAAAATTGGTTTAGACTTCAAAAGTGTACTGTTTTATTTAGTGAATTTTGGGATTATCCTTTGGGTATTTACTCGGTTTTTGTATCGTCCATTGCTTGCGTTTATAGATGAACGAAGAGCACTCATAGCTCGTAGCTTGCATGAAGCGGAGCAGTTGCGACAAGATGTTCGCGCAGCGGAAATGAGTCGAGACAAAGAAAAGTCAGAGCAGGCAGAGCGGATTCGCTCTGAGCTTGCAGATCTAAAAGCGAATGGGGAAAAGCAGGTGCAACAAATAATTGCGGAAGCACAAGTAGAACGAGCTCGAATAGTCGAGCAGGCACGGGCTCAGGTGGAGACGTTGCAGGCAACCCTTGAGAAGCAAGCAGAGGATGAATTAGTTACTCGAATTAGTGCGGTAGTAGAGGCTGCGGTGCGTAAAGAAATGAATGGGGAGCAAGCAGCGGTAATTATTAAGAAAATGTGGCGCGAGCAAAGATAGCTCTTCGCAAAATCTAAAAGTATGCAACAGAAAAAAGTGGCACGAGTTACGCAGGTATTGCAGAAATCAGAAAAAGCAATCAAAGAGTACACTGCAGCGCCGGCACATGAGCGTGGCGAGATTGCATGGGTCAGAGATGGGGTGCTTTTAATTACTGGGCTCTCTGGTGTGGCAATGGGGGAGTTGTTGGTTGTAGAGGAGTCTGAATTGTCGGTGTTGGTAATGCAGGTTGAGAATACGAGCGCATATGCAACTGCATTAGGGGATAGCGAGATGGTTCGACCTGGGCAAGCTGTGCGTAGGACTAAAATGACTGCTCATATTGCCGTTTCAGACAAACTTATCGGCCGTGTTGTTGACCCGCTCGGTGCTGGTCGTGATGGGCTTGGTTCACTTTCTGGCGGCACAGCAATGCCACTTGAAGCGCTTGCGCCGAGTGTTATGGATAGGCAGCCAGTCACTGTTCCACTCCAGACAGGTGTCACAGCTATTGACGCGCTCATCCCAATTGGAAGAGGGCAGCGTGAGTTGCTTATCGGAGATCGTCAAACTGGCAAAACAACGATTGCGCTTGATACGATATTAAACCAGAAAGACTCTGGTGTGATTTGTGTGTATGTGTCAATTGGGCAGCGTGATGGTAAGACTGCGCAAGTAATTCAAACACTCATGGAGCGAGGGGCGATGGCATATACTGTGGTGGTTACTGCGTCTGCTTCTGATCCAGCGGCGTTGCAATACTTAGCTCCGTACGCAGGTGCTGCAGTGGCAGAGTTTTTTATGGCGCAAGGAAAAGATGCACTTGTGGTGTACGATGATCTGACAAAGCATGCAGTGGCGTACCGTGAGTTGTCCTTGCTGTTGCGCAAACCACCTGGTCGTGAAGCTTACCCTGGTGATGTGTTTTATATTCATGCTCGGTTGCTCGAGCGTGCTGCGAGGTTGTCTCCAGAATTGGGTGGTGGTTCTATGACTGCACTTCCGATTATTGAAACACAAGCAGCAGATGTCTCTGCATATATTCCGACAAATGTTATTTCTATTACCGATGGACAGATATTTTTAGAGCCCAAACTATTTCATAAGGGGATTAGGCCAGCAATTAATACGGGTGTTTCGGTCTCGCGTGTTGGTGGTGCTGCGCAAAGAAAGGCCATGAAGAAAGTGGCGGGGCAGGCAAAGTTGTATTTAGCGCAGTACACTGAACTTGCTGCATTTGCACAATTTGCATCTGAACTTGATGATGCGTCTAAACAACAGCTTGTTCGGGGTGAGCGCTTGGTAGAAATACTAAAGCAAAGTCCGCACATGCCTCGGGCTTTGTGGCAGCAGGTCGTGCTTTTGTGGGTAGCTATGCATGGATATTTCGATGCGTTCGCGGTAGATGGGGTGGGTGCGCGGGTCGAGTCTCTGCTCGGGCACGTGCAAACAAATTTGCCTGAGTTTATTGAAGAGGTGGAAAACTCTGGAGAGCTTTCTCCTGCAATAGAGCAGAAGCTCGAAGCATTAGTTCAGTCCGTAGTAGCATAAAATATCATGCCGTTTATCACAGAAATTAAAGAGCGCATAACTTCGACGGCGGATACGCGTAAGATTACCCAGTCTTTACAGCTCGTTGCTGCGAGTAAGATGAAAGGGTTTGTGCACAAGGCTCTTGCGACGCGTGAGTACACAGCTGCGTTGCTTGACGCTCTGGCATTGGCGGTTTCCGAAGATGTACCTCTGCCGTATAGCGAATCTTACGGCGAGGCGCCGCTCTTTGTGTTGATTACCTCAGATCGTGGTCTGTGTGGAAATCTTAATCAGAAGCTCATAAAATTTCTCCTCGCACACCCTGAGTGGTCTGTTGACGCTGCTGTTGTGGTGGTTGGGAAAAAAGGCGAGGATGGACTTCGACGGAGGGGTGTGGCGCCATTGCTTTCATTTCCGGCTATTAGCGAGCGAATTTCACCGGTGGATGCGCTAAGGATTGTTGCGCAAATTTTAGATATCTGGAAAAAGGGTAAGGCGGGTAAGGTGTACTTAATTTGTCCGCACTACGTCAATCCATTTCTGAGCAACCCGACGGTAAAACTATTCCTGCCATTTTCCATGGAAAGTGTGGTGAGTGACAAGGAATCGCCTGATGAATCGTATCAGCAGTTTCGGGTGCCACCAGTTACGGAGCCGAGTGGTGAACGAGTTGCGACTATGCTTGTGACACAGCTTATTGAAGCACTCTTCACAACCAGTTTTTACGAATTGAAAGCTGCAGAGTATTCCAGTCGCATGGTAGCAATGAAAAAAGCAAGTGATGCAGCAGAAGAGCTTATAGAAGATTTGACTGGGGAATATAACAAGTTGAGGCAAGAACGAATTACGAATCAATTAGCAGAGCTTGCGACTGCTGCAGAAGCCATGAACGAAGAGGGTAACTAAGTAAATACTATATGGATAAAAAAACCACTGCAGGAACTATAGTTCGGATTTCCGGTGTTGTTGTAGATGTAGAGTTTTCTACACATGTGCCAAAAAAATATTCTGCGCTCCATGTACAGCGTCCCGATGGGTCCGGTGTTGTTGTGCTTGAAGTACAAGCTCATGTGAGCGCAACAACTGTGCGGGCTGTCGCTATGACCTCAACCGAAGGTTTGGCTACAGGTATGGCCGTAGTAGATACCGAGAGCACTATACAAGTACCGGTTGGCGAGAGTGTATTGGGTCGCGTTTTTAATGTGTCTGGTGAGCTGATTGATAAAGGGGCTCCGTTGCCGAGCACAGTACCGAAACGCAGTATTCATGCAGCGCCCCCTTCGTTGGTTGAGCAAAAAAGTGAGATTGAAATTTTTGAAACAGGTATTAAAGTTATTGACCTGCTGGTGCCTTTTGTGAAAGGTGGAAAAATTGCTCTGTTTGGCGGTGCTGGCGTGGGCAAGACGGTGATTATTCAAGAATTGATTCATAATGTTGCTATGCAGCATGGTGGGTATTCGGTATTTATTGGTGTGGGTGAGCGAAGTCGTGAAGGGAATGACCTTATTCGCGAAATGCGAGATTCCGGTGTGGCAGATAAAGTAGCCATGGTGTTTGGGCAAATGAATGAACCGCCAGGTGCTCGACTACGTGTTGGGTTTACGGGCTTGACCATGGCAGAGTATTTCCGTGATCAAGGTAAGGACATTTTAGTTTTCGTAGATAATATTTTCCGCTTTACACAGGCGGGGAGTGAGGTGTCAGCGTTGCTGGGCCGCTTACCTTCGGCCGTGGGGTACCAGCCGACACTTGCAACAGAAATGGCTGCGCTCCAAGAGCGGATTACTTCCACAACAAAAGGTTCTATTACATCTATCCAAGCAGTATATGTACCAGCGGATGACTTAACGGATCCTGCTCCAGCGACGACATTCGCGCACTTAGACGCGACTGTGGTTTTGTCTCGTAAGTCAGCAAGTGCGGGGTTGTATCCTGCAGTTGATCCACTTGATTCTACTTCGAGCGCTCTGCGTTCTGAGGTTGTTGGGGAGCGGCACTATAGAGTTGCACGGGGTGTGCAGAAAACTCTCCAGAGATATAAAGAGCTACAAGATATTATTGCTATTCTTGGTGTAGACGAGCTTTCCGAAGAAGATAAACTCACTGTCGGACGAGCCCGCAAAATACAAAAGTTCTTGACGCAGAGCTTCTTTGTGGCAGAAAATTTTACTGGAGTTTCTGGGTGTTATGTAAACCGTGAAGCGACAGTAGAAGGTTTTGAACAAATTCTTGCAGGAGAGTTGGACGCTATAGCCGAACAACATTTCTACATGGCGAGCACTATTGAGTCTGTAAAAGAACGAGCGAAGCAAACGAATGAATAAAACACTGCAGGTACAATTTATTTGTCCGGAAGGAGTGGTGTTTGCTGGTACCGCGGAGCGTGTTTTGCTTGATACTGAAGCGGGACAAATTGAAGTCTGGCCTGACCACACAACTCTCCTTACAACCATTTTATACTCCCATGCGGTAATCTATAATGAGAAATCAGCGCAGGAGTTTCATATTCGGCATGGGTTAGCAAGTGTGAACCAACTCACTAATACATTGCGGGTGATTGCAACAGTGTGTGAAAAAAGTGCGGATATTCAGTATGCATCGCTCACAGAATTTGCTCTACAAACAAAGGAGCGCATAGCTGGGTCAATAGGTTTACATGAAATAGAGGTACAATATCTACAAGACCAGCTTGGCTCAGTCGAGCGAATGGTCGCAGTGGTAACGCCTGTGCCAGCGAAAGCGGATACAGACGAACAGTAAACAAATTGGTGTAATACCAAAGGAGTGTCGGTACTTTGCAGTATGTAACTGTGTAATACAAAATCATGCAGGTGAAAACAAAATTATCTCTTATTGCTTTGCTTGTGTTGGCGTGTGTTATTTCTGTGGTTGCATACTCTCACGTCAGTGTTCGACGTGCTCCAGTAACAGCGAGTGCTGACACTGCTCAAGGCGTGAGTGTTGGTTCGCCCTTGAAAGATGTGTCGGCGCGAGGTGTTTTTATATACGCCAATAACGAAGCACTGTTCTACCCGCTAGAAGTGTTGCGTGGGGAAGTACTAGACGGTGAATTGCAAGGGGTTGCATTTCGTATTGACCCTACCGCCCCAGAAGCAAATATGGTTTCGTTTACCGGTAGCCAAAAGTTGCCGTATGAACTACTACCGTACTCGGAAGCGGTATTTCAGTTTCCGGAAGTACGTGTATACGAGGTGCAATAAAGCAATCACCATACGCGGCGCGTTTGAATATGTTTACCAAATAAAAAAGGCGCCATTGCTGACGCGAGAGGGTTATCGTTTTGATTTTGGCTCTGAATTGGCTGAGACCATAGCGGTAATGTTGTGCCTTTCAGCTTGGTCAGGTCCAAGAGACTCAGTAACAGAAGACTGTTGATGTTGAGTGCCGTGGAGGGCCATTTGGATGCGTTGTCGCCGCGTGGGCTGTGCGCTACTAGCTTGCTGTGTTATTACCTTTGGTTTCTTTTTCTTCTTCTTTTTCTTCTCCTTCACTGTTTCCTCCTTTGTAGTCGTTGTTTCTAAGACTGATTTTAGCGTAAGCGGCACATGGTACGCAAGTCGCACGGCAGTTTTTCTGAAATGGCACACAGTGGTATACTATGGAGTATGAATCCACTTATATACGCACTATTTGCAGTACTCGGTTTGGGGATTGTTGTCCTCTTGTTTATGTTATTTGGGCTCAAAAAGAAGCTCGAAACTCCACAGGAGAGTGAAAGCTTACGGGTCATGGCAGATTGGATGCGTCAAATGAAAAATGACACAGAAGCTTCCCGTCACGCCATGGACAGAAACATTGCCGAAACAAACAAACAAATCAATGAACGCTTAGATAACGCAGCAAAGGTGATTGGCGATTTGCGCCAACGCTTGGGCACAGTCGACCAAATTGGTCCTGACATTCGCAGGCTTGCAGAAACACTTGCAAGCCCAAAGCTTCGTGGAAACTTTGGAGAAGAAATGCTCGAGCGTATGCTGGAGCAAGTGCTACCAAAGTCTAGTTTCCAAGTGCAGTATAAATTTAAAAATGGTGAGACCGTCGACGCGATTGTTCGGTTTGGTGACAATATTTTGCCAATCGACAGTAAATTTTCCATGGAAAATTTTCGGCTACACAAAGAAGCGCAAGACGAAAAGCTCAGTGCAGATTACAAAAAACTTTTTTATAAAGACGTTAAAAAGCGCATAGACGAAATACACAAAAAATATGTACTCCCGCAAGAGGGGACGTTTGATTTCGCACTTATGTATGTGCCAAGCGCGGGGGTCTACCAAGAGATTATTGTAGACAGCGATATTATTGAATACGCTCGGGGCAAGGCAGTCATACCAGTTGGGCCAAACGATTTGTTTATATACCTACGAAACATAATTGTCTCGCTTCGTGGACAGCAAGTAAACGAAGTGGCAAAAGAAATTTTGGCAATGATTACCGGTATCCGCCAAGAAAGCGACAAGTTTGGTAAAAACTTGGATGTACTCGCAACACACGTAAAAAATGTGAACAATACCATGGGTGTGGTGAGTAATGACTTCACGAAGCTTAAAACCAGCATAGGAAACGCAGCAAGCTTGCAGCTCGATGCAAAAGCAGAACCCGTGCCCCAATTATTGGACACTGACAGGTAACTGTATTTCAATTGAGTTCTTCATCTCATCTCAGAAGAAACTATGAACGTATATAAGTCTTATAATCAAAATAACTGATGAAATATAAATTGTTCTTATTTCCAATTTTGTTTGCAGTAGTGGCAGGCGTATTGGCAACTAGTTATAGTGAAGAGGCTGATATTCTTTTTAGTATCCCTGCATTTTTTGTTTCAACAATTGCACTCGTTGTATATGTAGCCACACTCTCCCGGATGCATTATATTGCGGGGCAAGTGCTGACCTCATTGGTCGTAAAGCGTATAGTGTCATTTTTTAGCGCCGCAGCTTTTATTGTCTCTGCGGTTGTTGGGTCGGTATACACATTCGGTGCTATGGTGTCGACTCTCATGCTCTACATCGCCATTGCTGGGCTGGTGTTGTCTACAGCGTTGGTGTGGAATCCTGCCTTGAAACTGCGAAATCACTGGCTTGCAGTCACACTTCTGTTTATAACTGTTATCGCATTGGGTGTAGCAGGGGTACATGAAGCTCAAAAATTTGATGAACAGCGAGATGTACTGTACGGTAATACAGAAGGGTTTAAAATAGCTACGGACTGCGACATATTTACTTATTCAGGGCTAAAAGCTGAATGCTTGAGGTCTTATGCAGAAAATACTAATGGGGGAGTTGCTGTATGTCCTCCGAAAATTGATGCGACTAGCTTACAATGTTATGCAGTTAAGGCTAGTCGAGAGCAAAATTATAAAATATGTGAAAATGATGATTTTCTAAAATACTATAAAAAATATCCGTATGAGGGGTGGATGGAAAGTGGTAATGGCGAAATCGACGGGCAAGACGGAGCACTGCGCTGCAAAATAGAGCTTGTAACTGCTTCGGTTGGAGAGGTCGACAAGGAGTATTATGAAAACTTACCTCGACGTTTAGTTGTCGACATTTTAAAACCGCAAATTAGTTCGTCTTGTAAGTTCGTAACCCCTAACGATTTGTGTGAGCGTGCTGTTGCTTCCAGATTGAGCAGTAAGTTTAACTTAAATGAATCATTTGCACTAGCTGAGCTTGGTGAAACAAAGTCTTTATTTGAGTGGATGGTTCGTTACTCAAGTACGCTGCGTAATCGGAGTGATCTAAAAAATTTCTTTGAGCGACAGTTACAGTTGGGTAGCGCTAGCAGCGAAAGCACTGTTGCGTTATACAGCAAATATCGCAATTCTTTTTTTGAAATTTTTAATGCTGGTAGTCGAGGTGTCGATCAAGTTAATTTTGTAGTAACTGATTCAGACAATTCCAACGTTGTAGATTTTGTACTCCAGGTTGGTTATGCAATAGGTTCGGGAGCAGAGAAGGTTGCTGAAATTCCAGTTATTTCAGATGGACAAGTTCCGTACGTGGCTCAAGTTTACAAATACCGAACTAACCCGAATTATTATAAAGTCCTTTATAAGTTTACTGACGGTGATAAATATTTATTTTTAACTTCTGAAAATGTGGGGCTTGGGTATGAAATTGCCCAATCTGTAACAAAGTAATTTTATGTCAATAAGAAATCCGGATCAGCGTGTTGGTGTGTTTGTGGATGTGCAGAACTTGTACTACTCTGCACGGCACATTTACAACAGTCGAGTAAATTTTACAGAAATTTTAAAAGAAGCCGTGGGTAACCGCAGGCTCATTCGCGCAATTGCCTATGTCGTGCAGGCAGACATGCCCGAAGAAAATACTTTTTTTGAGGCTCTGGCAAAAGCAGGATTCGAAGTGAAGAAAAAAGAATTGCAAACATTCGCCTCTGGGCACCAAAAAGGGGACTGGGATGTGGGTATTGCCATGGACATTGTAAAGCTCATGCCAAAGCTTGATGTAGTAGTGTTGTGCTGTGGCGATGGCGACTTTGTCCCGCTTTTGGAATATCTCCAAATGTCTGGTCAGTTAACCGAAACTATTTCTTTTGGGAAGTCTACCAGCGCAAAGATTAAAGAACTTACAGACCATTTTGTAGATTTGGATGCAGACCCAAAGCGCTTTTTGATTCCTACTCGTTCTGCTACCCCTGCGGGTAAGCGTGGAAAACCTTCTGCTGCAGCTACTGCCGCAGAGAAAAAGTCTCGCAGTATTTTTGATTACTAATTGTCCACGGATACACGGATTACACAGATAGCACGGATATCTGAGGATAGGTTATGCAGTGCTTGTTGGTTTGTTTATATGGTTCAATGTTTAATTGTTTATATGATTTTATGAAGGTTGTACTAGATACCAATGTCCTAATCGATGGATTCAAGGACGAATACAGTTACGAAAAGCGAATTATAAACGAAGTTATTGCGGGGAATATTGAGGCGTACGCTAATAGGCAAACAGTGCAGGAGAACAAATTAATTTTGCATCAACTCCTGCAAGGGACAGATTACGAACAAGAACTGAACGACTTCTTTGCGCAAGTGACTTTTGTGGTGAATCGACGGCGGATTCATGTAGTGCCAGACGAAGAAGATAACAAGATTCTTGAAAGCGCAGTCGAAGCTGGCGCGGAGTATTTGGTTACCAGCGATCGTGATTTGCTGGGATTGGGTGACTATGGCGAGATCAAAATTTTAAAAGCAATAGATTTTTGGGCACGCTATAAAGACGAAGACCAAAACACTTGGAACGAATGGGCAAGCTTTTTGACTGGGAAGTAATTTCGGTTCTCCTCCTTTCTAAGGAGGAGTTAGAGGAGGTGGGGCACTTTTAGTTCTGCACCTCACCTAGCCTCTCCTTAGAAAGGAGAGGGATAAGACAAACGTTATGTCTATAATCGTAAACCGTCCTGAACTCAGAACTTTGCGAAAAAATCTTCGCAAAAACATGACGCAGCCAGAACAAAAGCTATGGTATTATTTGCGAGATAATAACTTAAACGGTTTTAAATTTCGTAGACAATATAGCTTTCTAAATTACATCGTAGACTTTTATTGTGTTCAGGCTAAGCTTGCTATTGAGATCGACGGGGATTCACATTACAACACCAGAGCGCAGACATATGACTTGGTGCGCACTGAAAGTTTGCGTAAAGCTGGAATTACAGTTCTTCGATTTACTAATGATGATGTGATGCGTAATATAGAAGGTGTGCTCGAGAAGATTCGAAGTTTGTTACAATAATCACAACCTCTCCCTAACCCTCTCCTTTCTTGGAGAGGGGACAGGAAAATGCTACCCCTCCTCTTCGAGAGCCTGAGGGCTCCTCAGAGCCTCGAACGGCTAACCTCTCCTGTCCCAGGAGAGGAACCCAGAGGCGCTGTAGAAACAGAACCTATGGCAGACTTACTAGAAAATTTAAATGCGGAACAGTTGCAAGCGGTCACACACCAGAGTGGGCCGTTGTTGATTGTGGCTGGTGCGGGTACGGGGAAAACAACGGTTATTACTCGTCGCATCGCATGGCTTATCCAACAAAAACTTGCGAAGCCAGAACAAATTTTGGCACTCACCTTTACCGAAAAAGCAGCAAGTGAAATGGAAGAGCGAGTCGATTTACTCATGCCACTCGGATACGTTGATTTTTGGATTTCTACGTTCCATGCTTTTTGTGAACGCATCTTAAAACAGCACGCACTCGAAGTGGGGTTGTCCAATGACTTTAAACTGCTAGACGACACACAGCAGTGGATTTTGATTCACAAAAATTTAGATAAGTTTAAACTGGAGTACTATAAACCGTTGGGTAACCCGAGTAAGTTTATTGGCGCGCTCTTGCAGCACATTAGCCGCTGTAAAGATGAACTCATAACTCCAGAAGTGTACAAGGCGTATGCAGACACACTGGCAACGCAAGAGCTTGCAGCGCAGCTGTTACCCGATACCGAAAGTGGTACAGAAGAATTGCGCATTCGCGAACTTGCAGAAGCTTTTCGGGTGTACCAGCAACTACTGCTAGACAACGACTACTTAGATTTTGGAGACTTAATAAACTACACGCTGCACCTGTTCCAGCAGCGTCCGGCAGTGTTGGAGCATTACCGCCAGAAGTTTAGCCATATTTTAGTGGACGAGTTCCAAGACACTAACTACGCACAATACGAATTGGTGCGGCTTTTGGCGCAACCCCCTAAAGAGGTCAAAAGTCAAAAGTCTATCAAGTCTGAACGGCCAGACTCTGGCGTGAAGACGTTGGACGTTCAACGTTTGACTAATTTGACGGTAGTGGGGGATGATGACCAATCCATTTACAAATTTCGTGGGGCGAGTGTTTCGAACATTTTAAAGTTTAAAGACGACTTCCCCGAGTTAACGCAAGTAACACTGACCCAGAACTATCGGTCCGTGCAGTCAATTTTGGATTTGTCGTATAAGCTCATTCAAAACAATAATCCTGAGCGGTTGGAAGTAAAGTTAGGCATTAGCAAGCGACTCATTAATCCAACGGAAGTCGCAGGTGGAGAGCCTGCTTTGGGGGGTCCCGCAGAAGGCGGGATAACGAGTAAGAGTGGGGAGATACAAGTACTCGAAGGGCGAGATTTGAGTGATGAACTTGATCTGGTCGTTAAGAAAATATTACAGCTCAAAAAAGAAGCTCCAGAAACGAGCTGGAATGATTTTTGTATTCTGATTCGCTCGCGTGGAGCAAGTGACGAAATTTTACCACGCCTTGAAGCTGCGGGTATTCCGTTTACGTACCTCGCGAACACGGGGTTGTACCGCAAGCCGTTGATTGCAGATTTGATTGGTTATTTAAAACTACTCGACAACTACCACGACTCGGCGAGTGTCTTCCGTACGCTCAATTTCCCACACTTTCAATTGCCTGTCCAAGATGTGGCGCATATTACTCAGTACGCACGGAAGTACACGCTGTCTGTGTACGAAGTACTACGCAAAGTGCAAGAGGCTCCCGAGACCGAAGGGCTGGAAAAAATAGAAGCAAAGAGTCGGGCGACTATAACTGAACTACTTGGGCTTATACATACACACACAGAACACACAAAAACCATGAGCGCTGTGGAAGTCTTTGTGCACGTTATAAAAGATTTACATGTGGTGGATTTCCTGGAAGAAGAAACTTTAGAAAATGTGCAAAACAGAGAATTGCTCGAACAGTTTTACAAGAAGGTAGAAACGTTTGAGCAAGACAAAGTAACGAGCGACAAGTCGCTGAAAGCATTTTTGTTTGATTTGGAATTGGAGCTTCGTGCAGGGCACGATGGCGACATTAAGTTTGACCCGAACCAAGGTCCGGAAAGCGTGAAGGTGCTCACTGTACACGCTTCTAAGGGGTTGGAGTTCCAAAATGTGTTTATCGTAAACTTGGTGGACCAACGTTTTCCGACTCGTGAAAAGTCGAGCGGTATAGAAATTCCTGAAGCGCTGGTAAAAGATATTTTGCCCGAAGGAGACTTTCACCTGCAAGAAGAGCGACGGTTATTTTATGTAGCAATTACTCGAGCAAAGGCTCGCGTGTATTTTTCCTGGGCGAAGGATTACGGCGGATCTAGAGCAAAGAAGCCGTCCATTTTCTTGCAAGAGTTGGACCTTGTGCCAAGTGACAAAGTAAACAAAGCGACAGGAAAAGTGGTGTTTACCAAACCAGATGAGCACCCAAGGCGCGAGGTGTACCAACAACTCCCTACACGTTTTTCGTACAGTGCGATTAACACTTTTTTGCGTTGTCCATTGGAGTACAAGTACGCGCACTACTTAAAGTTGCCACTGCCCGGAGCAGCACCACTCAGTTTTGGTATAACCATTCACGGTACATTGCAAAAGTACTTAGAAGAGTATCAGCGGTCTGTGGTGGCAGCGCAAATGGATTTGTTTGATGGGCACCCTGTGGTCACACTGCCAAGCCTCGAACGACTGCTCGAACTCTATGCAGGGGAGTGGGTGGATGAATGGTACCCCACAAAAGCCAGCAAGGAAGGGTACAGGGAAAAAGGTGTTACGGTGTTGCAGAATTTTTACAGCTATTCTACGCAACATGCCCCAAAACCAAAGTTTGTAGAAAAGGCATTTAGTTTGCCCGTGGGCGAGTTTGTGTTTACCGGAAAAATCGACCGTGCCGATGCAGCTCCGGAAGGTTTAGCGATTATTGACTACAAAACAGGAACCCCAAAGAAAAAGAAAGGGGACGAAGACGTTGACCAGTTGCGCATTTACCAGTGGGCATGCCAAGAGCAATTTGGGGAAGCTGTTGCTTCTATGGCGTATTGGTATTTGGAGAGTAACGAGTTTGTAGACATGGAAGTGGCAAAACCAGATGAGCTTTTGGACTTGCAAGAACGCCTCCTCAAAACAATTCACGAAATACGTGATGCAGTGCGCTATGACCGTTTTGCAGAGCTGCACAAAAAAGCAAAGCAGCACACCTGCAACTTTGAAGACTTTGCTTAGTCTTACCTCACTTACGCCAAGGTAACATCTTTTTTTCCGCTTTAAATACTTTGTCTAATTTTATTCACAAATGTGAGTAAAATTAGACAGTGGTATGATATGAATATGGAGAGAAAAGAGATATCAATTCGAAGCCAGGTGGGTGCAATCCCTACGGATAAATTACAACACGTCGAGGCGTTACTCACTTCGGAATCAGCAAAGAGTTTGGCAACTAACGTACTCATTGTTGCCGGAGTAGTAGGGTTGATAGGTGTGGCTTTTACTGCGCCAAATACCCTTAAACTCTTACGGCATTTTACACGAAAAAAGTATGGCCCTTTGACAGCAAAGCAGCAAAAACAAAAGTTGCTCAAAGCATTGTATTATCTGAAACAGTCAGGGCAGATTACGCTCGAGGCTGATGCCCAAGCTGGGTTGGTGGCTCGCCTGACGGAAGTTGGCTATAGACGGTTTAGTCGGATACAGGAAGATATAAAATCTATACAAAGACCAAATGTGTGGGCAGGGACTTGGTGGCTGGTTGCCGCAGACATTCCAACTAAACAATACAGGATTGCTGCAGATATGTTCCGGCTAAAATTGCGACAACTAAAATTCTATCCTTTGCAGCGAACGCTATGGATTTACCCGTACAATCCGATGCGGGAGCTAGAGTATGTAGTCAACAAATTTCATATAGGGAGATTCGTTACTCTTATGGAAGTAAAACGTATCGATTTACAAGATAAGAAAAAACTTGTCGCATATTTTAAGAATAAACATATTTTGTAGTCATTCTAATTTTATTCACAAATGTGAATAAAATTAGAATGGTTAAAAAGTAAAAAAGTGTAAGGGGCGTGAACTGTGTGAGAGCGGCAGAAGTATTGGGTATGAAGAAAGGTAGATGGGTATGAATACAGATAATCTATTAGCTCATTTTGAACAGGTGGACCCTACCATGGCGGGGTTGTTGCGCAGGCATGTGCTTCCACCACGCAAAAGGGCGACGAAAAACAAATTTGAATATTTAGCGCTGACTATTTTATACCAGCAGCTCTCGACTAAGGCTGCGGGTACTATCGCTGCTCGCTTTCGGGCGTTGTTCAAGACAAAAGAATTTCCGACCCCACAGCAGGTTTTAAAAACACCTGACGGTGTTTTGCGTTCTGTCGGAGTGTCTGGCCAAAAGGTACGATATATCAAGGATCTGGCAGATAAAGTCACATCGAAACATATACACATTGAAACGCTAGAACAGCTGTTGGACGAAGAAGTTATTGCAGAGCTAACTAAGGTAAAAGGTGTTGGACGGTGGACGGCAGAAATGTTTTTGATGTCTGCGCTTAATCGACCAGATATTTTTTCGTTTGGCGATTTGGGCTTGCGAACTGCTATTCAAAAAGCGTACGGCTATAAAGCTTTACCCAGCGTTCGGACCATGCAGCGCCTGTCCAAAAAGTGGTCACCCCACCGCACTCACGCCGCCCGCGTCCTCTGGGCTAGTTTGGATAATGAATAAAAGTACGAGCGGCATTTTCTTGTCTGAAAATGCCGCTCGTTCGTGCGGTTTAGTGTTGACCAAATAATTCAAAGGTAGCATGTCCATGATTTTTAACTAAAGAGTCGATTGTTCTAAAAATCATCTCCGGTGTTACCTCGAGACTGAGCTCGATTTGTCGTTGGTTCGTTTGCCATGGTACGCCTTCTAACAAGGCGAGGGTCTGTTCGTAGAAAAGTTGGCTAGTGGGTTTTTCAAGTTCCAATTTTTCAACTAGTCGTGTTTGAGCAAAATCCAACAATTCTGTATTCCATAATGTTTCATCAACACTTTCCCAAAAAGCGTCTCTTACCGCTTGAGAGTTTGAGGGGTTAAATCTTGATGAGAAACCCAGCGTGTATAGCCCTTTGCAATACAGTCCAAAGTTAAAGCTCTGTTGGTAGGTAAGCCCAGTTTTTTCGCGTAAATTCTGGAACAACGGCGTAGACATGCCCGCGTCCATCATTGTGGTGAAAACTTTTAAGGCAACACCCTCATTTTCAGTAATGGAGTTATTGCGATACATCCAACAGAGCCCAAGACGGCTCTGCTGATTGCCCTGGCGTAACTCTCTCCAGTTTGGTTTGTTCATGTTGGGGGTGGGGGCCTCGCGTACTGTCTCTCTTGTAGAGCTCATTGCGTATTTTCCAAAGCTGCTCTCAAGTATTAATTCTAAGTTTTCAGGCGATCCACCAGTAACGATAACGGTGAGGTGATTGGTGTTTATGAGACGTTGGTGAGCGGAGCGAATGTCAACAATTGAGATCTTTTCAACTGATTCAAGCGTTCCAGTTCCTAAGTTTGCCATTTCTGTACCTGCAAATAAAAGGGCTTTTAGCCTCCTAGGGAAGTAGCGGTTTATATCATCTTGATTCTGCTTAATTTCTTCAAAGATGGCACCTCTTTCTATCTCCCAGTGTTCTTGCGCAAGTGTAGGCTCAAAGAATATTGAAGCAAGGATTTCAGCTGCTAGTGCAAATCTACGCGTGGGTATTGTAATATGGAACTCTGTATGAAGCGCACTTGTGGCGCCGTTGATACGTCCGTTATATTTTTCAAGCTCTCTCGCCACAGCAATTTTATTGGGATATGATTTGCTACCTCGAAAAATCATGTGCTCAGTAGCGTGAAAAGTCCCAGGCAACCCTATAGGGTCACTTACTGCTCCCAAGGAAGAGTATACGCCAATTGTTGTGTACAAAACACTAGGATCAGTACAAGTAATTACTTGGATACCGTTATGCAAGCTCGCAAAATCTGGTATATTGGTCAACATAGTGCCTCCTTTGGCATGCCGTAATTGGCGATTTATTGTGCCACATTTATATGGAAAAGTAAAGCCCGTGCGCTAGTGTGCGTACGGGCTGGTTTTCATTTCTAAATCAACTTTTATTGAGTTTCGTTCTAACACGGCACCCCATGCAAGGTAGACTAGTAAAAGTCCACTCACTACGGTAAGTGCAATGATAAGCAATCCTTTTTTCATAGCGAGTCCTCCTTTGCGCTTTTTGCATGGTATCATATGTACATGTCAGATATAAAGTCCGAGCTCAAAAACTTGCGCCAGCAGTTGGCAGATGCAGAAGGGGTAGAGCTCTACCGCGTGTTTCAAAATGCCACAATAGACGAAATCTGCGCGAAATTGCCCAAAACCAACGAAGAGCTACTTGCTATAAAAGGAATGGGGGAAAAGAAAGTGCAAAAATACGGAGCGCGAATTTTTAAGGTCGTGAATGGGGTAGGGGGTAGTGGTTTGGACTCATTTGCGAATACAACTCCAGAGGTGGGCGCTACCTCAGTTGCGCCGGCAGAGGACGAAGCTTTTGTGGAAGATGTTGGAGCTGGCAATAAGCAAATGGTGAGTGTCAGTGAGTACATTGAATATTTAAATTTAGTTCTGCAAAAAACAGCAGACGTAAAAATTGTAGGAGAGGTGTCGGCAAGTAAACTGTACCCGAGCGGGTTGTATTTTACCCTGAAAGATAAAAATGACGAATCGGTGCTCAGTTGTTACATGCCCACGTACACGTACCGCGGCATGGGAATTTTACTCGAAGACGGCATGGAGGTTTCTGTAGAAGGTGTCCCACGACTTGTGAAGCGCAATGGACGATTCCAGATTACGGTAGAGAACTTACAGTTGGTAGGAGAGGGCGCGCTGAAAAAAGCGTATGAGCAGTTAAAAAATAAATTTAGCGCCGAAGGGTTATTTGACCGGAAGCGAGAGTTGCCAGAGTTTGTACAGTCCGTTGGGGTTATTACGTCTCGAGCTGGTGCAGTTATTCATGATTTTCGTAACAACTTAGCTAAGCTAGGTATTGCGGTGTATTTGAAAGACGTTCGCGTAGAAGGAGCGAGTAGTGCAGATATGGTTATAGAGGCGATTCGGTGGTTTAATGAAGTGCCAGTATCCATTCAGGGCCAAGTAGCGACCAAACAAACGGGTGCGAAAAAACGTGAGAGCGAGATTGCCACGCTGCTCCGAGGCGGAGCTGCTCGCAATGACAAAGCTATGGTGGATGTGGTTGTGGTCATGCGTGGGGGTGGAAGCTTAGAAGATATGCAAGCGTTTAATACCGAGGCGGTAGTCCGTGCGGTGTTTGGCTCTAAAATTCCTACTATCGTATCTATTGGTCACGACAAAGATGTGCCACTCGCGCAACTCGCAGCAGACATAATGGTCTCGACTCCCACTGCTGCAGCGCACGCAGTGTCACAGACATGGCAGCGGTTGTTCGACGATCTGCCTCGACTACAGACTGAACTTGTACACCTAGGCGATGTAAACATGCAGCGTGTAAAGACGCAGTTTCAGTTGCACACCCAAGCTGTGCTCGGCTGGTGTAGCAGACTTTCTCAAAGTTACCGTGCTACACGGGATGCACTTGTGAGCCATGTAGATCGGTATAAGAATTGGATAGCGCAAACTCGCACTGCTGTTACAGAAAGGCTTGAGCGCATTGTACAGCTACAGTCTGCTGCACGCGTGCAGTTGGTAAATCGGATTGACGCAGTAGAGGCGGTACTGGAGCAAGGCAACCCCGAGCGGCTGTTACAGTTGGGATACAGTATTGCGCATACGGAGAAGGGTACTGTTGTGCGGTCGGTAGCAGATGTCGGTTTGGGTGAAGATCTGCACGTGCAAGTGCGAGATGGCGTAATCCACACTACCGTTAGAGAATAAGAATAAGTTATAAAGTTTGTAAAGGTGAAAGTTTATAAAGAAGAGTTCGAGCGCTACTTCCTACACTTTACAAACTTTATAACTTTACGAACTTTACGAACTGTATATTTACAACCTTATAAACTTTATAACTTATACGTATGTCAAAACAAGAATCTATCCAAGAGCAACTAGGTGCATTAGAAAAAGTAGTAAAATGGTTCGAAATGCAAAAAGAAGTCGATGTGGAAAAAGGACTCGAAAAAATGAAAGAAGGGGCGGTGCTTATTAAGTCGCTCCGCACACGACTGGTAGAAGTGGAAAATGAGTTCGAAGAAATTAAAAAAGATTTAGAATAATAAAAGAGATAGAAGAAACAGAAGAATTAGATTAAGCCATCTGTGAATTCTATTCTTACTTATTCTAAGCTTTCACTTCATCCACTGGTTAGAAGTGGATGAAGAGTGAAAAAGCTCATACTTCTTATTGTATTTATTCTTCTCTAACTCTTCTAATTCTTCTAATTCTTCTACTTCTTCTAATTCTTCTCTCCTATGAAATACTATTTAGCTAAAACAGATCCAGACAGTTACTCCATATCCGATTTTGAGCGTGAAAAAAGTACCGAGTGGAGTGGCGTGCGTAATCCGCAAGCAGTACAATTTTTAAAAGCCATGCAACCACAAGACCGAGTGTTTATATATCACTCGCAAGGGGAAGGATCGCTGCGAGGTCTGGCAGAGGTACAAGGCGCAGGACATGCGGACCCTGCCAATCCCAAGAGTTGGTTGGTCACGCTACGGTTACTACACGTCTACGAAGAGCCGTTTGTGACTATTAAAGACATTCGTGCGACCGACCTATTTCCTGACTTTTTACTCTTGCGACAATCTCGGCTGTCAGTGTTGCCGGTGCCAAAAGAAGTAGTGCAGTTTCTAAAGAAGAAAAAAGTACAAGTCTAGGTATGTATCGCGCGGTATAGTGCCCGTATGAAGTGTGTTTGTGGTATACTGTTTGTAGCAATGCAAACATATTTCTTCTATTGGTATAGTGCGCTCGCTACCAGTCTCGTATTGTCTGGGTGCAGTTTGCTTTGGGTCTTGTTTTCTCGTTCGCCAGAGTCTTCCGGTGCAGTGGTACTCTTTTATGCTTTTACGTTTGTGCTGCTGTATGCCGCAACTTGTTTGATGCAGTTAGCGTTGCGCAAACGGTACGTGCCGGCCACCGTACGGGATATGGTTGTGGTTTCCAATAGGCAGAGTGCGCTGTTGTCAGGCTTGGCTGTATCGCTGTTGTACTTACGTGCCGAAGATTTGCTGTACTGGTGGGTTGCGGGAACTACGGTATTACTTTTTATATGTGTCGAAGTATTTTTTAATACGCAATGAACTGGCCTTTCTCCAAAAAAAATAAAAAACAAACATCTGCAACGGACGCGAGTATTCCGTTTTTTAACGTTATGCCGAAAGAAGTGGTGCAGAGCGGTGGTTTTGGCGCATCTTTTTTTGGTGGGCATCACGAAACAGTGGCACCAGCAAAGCCTGCTGCAGTAGCTGCTACTTTTGGTAGCGCTGCTCCTACAGTAGTACCTCCTGCTATCCACTCGAATACAACATCCGAGGTGGCGCAGGGAAAGCGTGTACAAAAGGTTCCGAATGCATCCCCAAAAACATGGCAGATTCTGGGTGGTGTCGTAGCAATTGTTTTTGCTTTTGGTGCGGTGTGGTATGCCTATGTGACTTTTGGGGGGAGCACCGATGTATTTGATGGTATACAAAAACTGTGGCGAAGAGTGCCACCAATAGTAGAGAAGAAACCGAATACAACTGCAGCTGCTCCGACTGGTGCAGGTCTAGAGCCTGCGGGTGCGTCACAGATTAGCACTGACTGGCTCTTGGAACACTTCGAAGCTACTGACTGTGCAGATTGTTCTGACCTTGCTGACCCAGATGCAGATGGGGCAACCAACATGCAAGAGTTTCAAGCAAAAACCAACCCGAAGCAAAATGATACTGACACCGATGGCTTAGCAGATGGTGATGAGCTGCAAATATTTTTGTGCGACCCAGTTAATGCCCACACTGCTCGAAACCAAGAATTTACCGATGCAGATTACATGCGCGGAGGGTGGGACTGTGTATTCAATAGTACCGGTGATGTAAAACTGTCTGATGATCGCAAAAAACAGATTACAGAGAAGATTGCACAATTTGGCTTGCACGAACCAAGTAAAGCCACTTTGGGTGAACCGCTGACACAATTTGTAGTAGGTGCTACACCAACACCGACCAGCGCTACTCCAGAGCTTCCTTCGTTTGTCGATATCTCTGCAGATGCGCAGTTAGAGCGAGACATGCAACGGCTTACAACTATAAAGAATGTGGCTGCGGCTTTGTTACAGTATAAAAAAGAGTTGGGCGCATATCCCCAAGTGAGTAACTTTGCAGAAATGGCACAAAAAGTGAAACCATTCCTACAAGTAGCGACAAATGTAGTTGACCCCGTGAACGTCCGCCCAATGGTCTACGGCTACCAGCTCGACCAAAATGGAACTGCATTTTTACTGACCTACTACGCAGAAACACAAAAGCAAATTGCACGGTATACCGAGAGTAAAGCACGGATGGATACAGCAGATGAAGGCGCGGAGAACAGAGACGTGCAACGGTCCGAAGATTTAGATAAAATCCGTGCCGCATTACTTATTTACTCAGCAGCAAATTCAGAAGCAAATGAAAGCTTTGTGTTTCCGCTGGCGAGTGTGTACGAGTCCAAAATTGCTCCGCAGTACATTCCTACCGTGCCTCGTGACCCTTTGACTGGTAAAGCGTACCCGTATGAGGTCAGTGGTGACGGTGCCACTTTCACGTTAAAAGCAGTGTACGAAAAGGCAGCAGCAGGTATGACAGGGTACTTGTGTAATCAAGAAGAGTGTCGGAATTATTAAACCTACCAACCGCATATGAATGTCTGGAAGTATATACAAAACTTATTTGCACCATCAGTAGGTTCGGCACCGTTAGAAACTATATCTGCTAAAATTATTACCGCGCGGGTAGTCTCTTTCGAGAAGCACCCAAATGCAGATCGATTGCGCGTGGTAACGCTAGACTCTGGTACAGTTACCATTGCCCCAGTGGTCTGTGGTGCTTCTAACTTTGCGGTAGGGGACGTTGTCGCACTGGCGCTCCCAGGGGCGCATATCCCGCAGAATATTCACTCAGAGGCGCACGAATCTTTTATGCTGGAAAAAGCTACTATACGAGGGGTGGAGAGCCAAGGCATGCTGTGTTCCGGCTTTGAGTTAGGCTTCCGCGACACGCCAGAGACGAGAGAAGAGGGGATTTTGTTGTTTCCTTCCGAAACTGCACTGGGTCAGGATGTTATGAGTCTTAAAAAATAACAATGAGTACAAAAAGTCCGCTTTTTCAGGCGGGCTTTTTTTATTTGGCAGGGTTTGGTATTATATCTTCATGAATATGAACGAACAGCTTGCAGCGTTTGAATCTGAGCTTGCCCAAGTGGTAACCCCAGCGGAACTTAAAACGCTCAAGGATAAGTATATTGGTGGGTCAGGTGTGCTTAAAAAGTGGCTGTCCGAGCTCAAGTCTTTGCCTGAGTCAGAGAAGAAAGAGCGTGGACCAAAGCTCCAACAGTTTAAGCAAACTGTGGAAGCCCAGTTGGAGGTAGTGCGTAACAAACTTGAAGAAGGCACAGCGCACGCAGCCTTACAAAAAGATGCAGACGTGCTCAGTACGAGTTCAGAGAAGATTGGGCACTTGCATCCCATTAGCCAAACCATTCGTGATATGAATGCCTTTTTTGCACGGATGGGTTTTAGCGTATACGACGGTCCAGAAATAGAGACTGACGAGTTTAACTTCCAAAGATTAAACGTACCAAAAGATCACCCAGCGCGGGATATGCAGGATACGTTTTATATTGACGCGCCAAACATCTTGCTGCGTACACAAACATCTTCTATTGAAGCACGCGCTCTTGCCAATCTAAAACCACCATTTCGCATTGTGTGTCCAGGGCGAGTATATAGAAACGAAAAGCCAAACAAGAGCAATCATTTTATTTTCCATCATTACCAAGGTGTAGTGGTACAAGAACGAACGAGTTTATCTGAGCTGTTTGGTCTTTTGGAAATGTTGTTCCGACACATGTACGGAGAAAAAGTAGTCATGCGTTTCAGAAGCAAATATTATCCAGAAGTGGAACCGGGGGTTGGGCCAGATATGCGCTGCTTTAACTGTGAAGGAAAAGGGTGTGTTGTGTGCAAACATGTCGGTTGGATAGAAATGGGTGGCGCTGGCATGATCCACGAAAAGATTCTGCGCGCGGCTGGCATTGACCCTAAAAAATATATGGGGTTTGCATTTGGTCTTGGGCTCGATCGTTGGGTTATGGCTAAATATGGTGTTGGTGATATTCGCGCCTTCTTGGGTGGAGATATCGCGTATCCTTATTTTGAAAAAGAGAAGCCGGCATTTGTTTCCAAAAAGATTTAACCAATACTCATGAAAGCACTGTATAGCGAAATTAAAGAATTCTTACCCCAGTACAAAGGGACTCCAAAAGCGGTTTGTGATGCGCTCTCACTGACCGGTATTTTGGTTGATTCGTTTACCGAAGTGAAAATTGGTGGCAAGCGTGACTACGTTATTGGGCTGGAAGTACGCCAAAACAGACCAGATTGTCTTGGTGTGGTTGGTGTAGCGCGCGAAGTAGCAGCGTACCTTGGTACGCCTTTTGTATTGCCAGCACACAAAGCACCAGCAGGGGTGCTGAAAAAGATGTCGGTAAAAGTTTCTGCAGCAGGTGACGTTGCTCGGGTGGTGACCGCAGAGATAGCAGGGCTCGACAACAGCAAAAAAACGCCAGAGTGGTTAGCACAGGCACTGCAAGCACATGGCATGAACACCGTGAGCTTTTTGGTGGATATTTCCAACTACGTCATGCTGATGACTGGTTTTCCGAACCATATTTTCGATGCCGGAAAAATAGTCGGTGGGTTGGAGTGGCAGCGCATGCCAAAGACAGATACCTTTACTACACTCGACGGTACAACCTTGGAACTCACGAAAGGAAAGCAGCTAGTTATTTCGGATAACCTTGGCCCACTAGTACTTGCCAGTGCTATTGGCGGCAGGAGAAGTGCTATTTCCGAACGTACGTCTGCAATTATTGCCGAAGTTGCAGTATATGACCCCGCAAAAATGCGCGCAGATGCACGAACGTTGAAAGTGTTCACCGAAGCGTCTAACAGGTTAGAAAAAGACTTGTCTGCTGAAATGGCCAGATGGGCACTTGAATATTTGATTAAATCACTCATAGAGATTGGTGGTGGTCGCCAAGCATCTGCCGTTTTTGACTACTACCCGAAACAAGCAAAAACAGCAGTGGTGAAAGTTGCGACGACTGCCGAATTTATTTCTCGAGTTGGTGGCGTAACCATTACCGCACAAGAAGCAGAGCGTTTGTTAAAGCGCCTTGGGTTCTTAGTGGTACGCAAAGCAGAGCGCTTGGAAGTGCAAGTGCCTTCATGGCGCACAGACGTAATCAGTGAGTCAGACATTGCAGAAGAAGTTCTGCGCCTTCGCGGGTTCAATACTATTCCGAGTGTTGCGCCTGTGTTTGTACCAGTACCAGATGTAACCCCAGCAAGGGTAGTGCTCATGGATCAGGTTCGGACAGTGTTGCCAGAATATGGCTTTGATGAAGCGCTGACATTGCCTATGACCACCACCGCGCAGAATTTGTTAACTGCATGGCAAGCGGGGACCGAAATTAAAACACAGAACGCAATAAACGAAGAACTTCCTGTGCTCCGGCAAGGGTTGGCATTTGGTCTTATGGCGCAACAGCATGCGTACTTACGTAAAGATGTAGAGCATATTGCTTTATTCGAAATTGGGAAGGTATTTGGTAAAGTTGGTAAGCGCCATATAGAGCCAGACAGGCTTGGGCTGCTGCGACACGCTCCAACAGGAGAATCTTCCTTGCAGCTACTCCAGCACGGAGTGGAGCGGTTACTTCGCTCTCTTGGGGCGAGTAAGATTGCATATGAAGCTGCTCTGGAAACGCCACCACTCGCAAACCCATTTTCCTGTTTTGCTATAACTGTGGCAGGGAAGCCAGTAGGGATTTTGTACAAGATGCAAAATCAGTCCCTGACGGGGAATAAAGTTGTGTCCAATACGAGCTATGCGGAAATTGATATTGCAACCCTCTTGGAACAACTCCAGTCGAGCAAAGTACGAGGAGCAGTAGAACTGACCGGTAAGCTCGTTGTGCTCGATGCAAACGTCGTTGTGGCGCAGCGTGCAGATATTACGGAAACTATAGAGTCTGTATATAAGCATGCGGGTCGTCCAGCAATTTGGTCGTGCGAGGTGGTAGATGAATATGCGCTGCCCGATGCTCGAATTCGATATACGGTACGAGTAAGCTATTTTGGCCTCTCTGACGCGCAAGCAAAATCACTCCACGATAAGATTTTTACAACCAATTCCATCCCTGCGTAATTCCAGACGAATGATATAAAAATACCGCATAAATGTGCGGTATTTTTATATCTTCGATTACCTATACTGCGCTAAATTTTGTGTATTTTGTGGTATACTATTTATAACGTATATGCAGCAACTACTCCAAAAAATAAAAGCTTTTTTTGGCTTTCAGAAAGCCCCAGCAGTGCCTGTTCGGCTTCGACCAGCGGAGCAGTTGGAGCGCAAGCTAGCAAGCCTCCCTCCAGCTGATGCAGTCAAAGAAATGCAACAGTTGCAGAGTGAAGTAGAGCAAGTGCTTGTGAAAACAACTACGTTTGCAGAACGCGATGAGCAGTTAGAATTGTTGTTTTGGATAGCTCGTGCATTGCGCCAACGTACGTTGGGTGTCGATTTTGCCTACGAAGAGTTGCTCGGGAAGTGTACCGAAGCATATGCGAAAGAAGTGACTGACGGTGAGCCATTACTTAAGTCGCTCGATCAATACATTCAGCAGTTCGAGGAGCACATTTATTTAACAGAAGCGACTGGTCAGTATCTCTTTCGTATTTCAGAAAATAAGCGATTTGTGCAGCTACCGTTCTTGGGTGAGCGGATGCAAAAGAGTGCACGGCGAAAGTCCGCACAAGCCTATCTCGACAAGTTGGCTACGCGCTCCTACGCGCTGCCATTTTTAGAGCTAGGAGAACAGGTGCCATGGCTGCCGCTGTCGTTCATAGATTTTATGGCACAAGCACGAACACAGAAAATGGTCTTTCTGACAGATGGCGTTGGGTACTATGTCTACGCACAGAATAAGTAATGCAAGTATTGAAAAATAACAGAAGTTAACGAGTATGGCAACAGATAAAAAACAAGAATATTCTGCAGATCAAATTACCGTTCTGGAAGGTTTAGAGCCAGTGCGCAAACGCCCTGGTATGTATATTGGTTCGACTTCTGAAACAGGGTTGCATCACTTGATTTGGGAAATTGTAGACAACGCAGTGGACGAAGCCATGGCTGGTCATGCCACACGCATTGACGTTACTATTTTGAAAGATGGCGGTATTAAGGTTGTCGACAACGGTCGTGGCATTCCCGTTGATGTGCACAAGACTACCAAAAAGTCTGCTTTGGAAACAGTGTACACGGTGCTACATGCTGGTGGTAAGTTTGGTGGCGAAGGGTCTGGGTACAAAGTATCTGGTGGGCTTCATGGTGTGGGTGCGTCTGTAGTGAATGCGCTCTCTACCAACTTAACTGTGCAAGTGAAGCGCGATGGTAAAGTACACGAACAGAGCTATAAGATTGGTAAGCCACAAGGTGCTGTAAAAGTCGTGGGGAAAGTTGACCCGAAGGATCCAAACCAAACTGGTACTACCGTTGTGTTTTATCCAGATGGTACTATTTTTGAAACTACTGAGTTTAAATATAAAACTGTTCTCGAGCATTTGCGTAGCCAAGCGTATTTAACCAAAGGGTTACATTTCTTGATCGCAGACGAGCGCATTGGGTTAGCCTATCAGTACTATTTTGAAGGTGGTATTTTGTCGTACATTCGCCAAGTAAACCGCAACAAGAAAGTACGCACCCAACCGGTCTACATGTCCAAGCAGCAAGGGGATGTCTTTGTAGAAGTGGCTGTGCAATATACCGATGACTACGACGAGCGGGTGTTGGCGTATGCCAACAACGAGCACAACCCTGAGCACGGTATGCACGTGACAGGTTTCAGGACTGCGCTGACTCGCGTGCTTAATTCTTACGCTACCAAAAATGGCTTTGTAAAAGAGACGGAAAAACTCACCGGGGAAGACATGCGCGAAGGGTTGTCTGCAATTATTTCCGTGAAGTTGCCCAACCCACAGTTCGAAGGGCAGACCAAAGCAAAGTTGGGGAACCCAGAAGTTCGTACTGCAGTGGAAAGTGTTGTGGCAGAAGCGTTAGAAATATATCTCGAAGAAAACCCTCAAGAAGCCAGCAAGATTATTGAAAAAGTAATCTTGGCCGCAAAGGCACGTTTAGCCGCCCGAGCAGCTCGCGATAGCGTGATTCGTAAAGGTGTGTTGGACGGTCTGGCGCTCCCAGGGAAACTTGCAGACTGCAGTGAATCTGACCCTGCCAAGTGTGAACTATACATTGTAGAGGGAGACTCTGCTGGTGGAAGCGCAAAACAGGGGAGAGACAGACGCTTCCAGGCGATCTTGCCACTCCGTGGAAAAATCTTGAACGTAGAACGTGCACGGCTTGATCGTATGCTCACCAGCCAAGAAATTAAAAACTTGGTTATTGCCTTTGGTACTGGCGTGGGCGACTTGTTTGATTTATCCAAGTTGCGCTACCACCGTATTATCATCATGACCGATGCCGACGTGGATGGAGCGCACATTCGGACGCTGTTGCTTACGTTGTTCTATCGGTATTTCCCAGACATTATAAAAAACGGACATTTGTATATTGCCCAGCCGCCACTCTTTCGAGTAGCCGTTGGTAAAGCGTTCCAGTATGCCTTCTCCGAAGAAGAGCGTGACGAAGTATTGCGAGATTTGATTGGCGAAGCGAAAGCGGCCAAAAAGAATCGTGCAGACTTGAAAAAGAAAGCGCAAAAGGAAGAGCTAGCAGAAATAGAAGAGACAGAAGGCAAGGAAGACGCAGAAGCGAAGAAAGATGCTGATGACGGAGTAGAGTCCAACGCAATCGATGGTATTAAGTATGCTATCCAGCGCTACAAAGGTTTGGGAGAAATGAACCCTGACCAGCTCTGGGAAACCACTATGGATCCAGAAGGTCGGGTTATGCTCCAAGTAACCATTGAAGACGTAGAGAAAGTCAGTGAAATCTTTGAAACCCTCATGGGTGACGATGTCGCACCTCGGAAACGGTTTTTGGTAACACACAGTAAGAACGTAAAAAACCTAGATTTATAGGAATAAATGTTGGAATACCCTTGGCCTTGGGTGTGCGTCGGTATCGTGCTGCTTGCTTGACGATTTCGTCTTGCTGCAGTATAATAAGCGCATAAATAAAGGCCTCGGTGAGGCCTTTTAAAAAAGACTATTTTATGGGGAAAATTATTCGTTTTTTCAAAGAAGTGTACGGGGAAATGCAGAAAGTGGTATGGCCTTCTCGTAAGCAGACGCTGTATTACTCTGCACTTGTTATTGGGTTTTCGTTAGTCATGGCGCTCTTTTTGGGAGCTGCCGACTACGGGCTTTTAAAACTGTTTGAAAAAATAGTCGCGTAATGAGTGTGACTGCTAGCTAATTAATTTTTTTCTTTTACTCCTATGCCTCGACAACAAGTAACTGGTCAGCGACATTGGTATGTGCTGCACACGTACAGTGGGTATGAAGACTCCGTTGCGGTAAACCTCCGCCAACGTATAGAAAATCTTGGAATGGAAGACCAGATTTTTGATGTCATGGTTCCAAAAGAGAAGAAGGTAAAGATTAAAGACGGCAAGCGGACCACTACCGAAGAAAAGATTTTCCCTGGGTATGTACTCGTGGAAATGATTGTGACTGACGAGTCTTGGTATGTCGTACGTAACACCCCTAACGTCACGGGGTTCGTTGGCAGCGGTACTATTCCAACTCCGATTGATCCAGAAGAAATGCTTGGTTTGCAAAAGCGTACCGCAACAGAAGAACCAAAGTTCAAAGTTGACTTGCGTAAGGATGACTTAGTACGCATTTCCGACGGTCCTTTTAAAGACTACGAAGGTAAAGTGGCAGAAATTGATGAAGCAAAGGGGAAGGTGAAAGTGCTCGTTACTATCTTCGGTCGCGAAACTCCAGTCGAACTTGATTTCCTGCAAGTGAAGAAATCCTAGTTTATAGCTTTTTTGTTAGCTTTTAGTGAGTACTAAAAGCTAATGCTAAAAGCCACAAGCTTTTCAGGCAGCCAAAGATTCCTTTGGGCTTCTCTCCCTGTTTGTTAACTTTGTATTAAATCTAAAAGCTACTAGCTATAAGCTAACAGCTATTACATATATGGCAAAAAAGATTAAAGTAGTTGTAAAGCTACAACTACAAGCTGGAAAGGCGACTCCTGCGCCACCGGTTGGTACTGCCCTTGGTCCCCATGGGTTGAACATTGCACAATTCGTAAAAGAGTTTAACGACCAGTCCGCTCCAATGGGGGACACAGTTGTGCCAGTGCTCATGACGATCTACGAAGATCGTACCTATAGCTTCATTCTCAAAACTCCACCAGTACCAAACTTGATCATGAAGGCAATTGGTGTTCCAAAAGGAGCAGCAAACCCTCTGACCAACAAGGTTGGTAAAATTACCAAAGCACAAGTACGCGAAATTGCTGAAAAGAAATTGAGCGACTTGAACACTACCGACGTTGAAGCAGCAATGCGCACCGTTATGGGTAGTGCCCGCAGCATGGGTGTGGAAGTGATTGAATAATCATTGCAGCATGCAAACATAGAAACATTTAAACTCTAGGCGCAGTACTCGTACTTGCTTATATGTTTAAATGTTTTTATGCTTTAGAAGTAGGTTAGTAAAATATTGTTTATGGAAATACTCATTGGTATAGTGATAGTCGTGGCGCTGCTCGGACTACGGGTGGTGCAGCAGTACGAAAAGGGTGTCGTGTTTCGGTTTGGAAAAGTGGTCGGGATAAAAGAGCCAGGGTTGTCTTGGGTGCTACCACTGATTGATGTGGTGAAGCGGGTGGACATGCGTACCATTACCATGCCGATACCGCCACAGAAAATTATTACTCGGGACAACGTGTCAGTAGACGTGTCTGCAGTTGCGTACTACAAAACAACAGACGCAGTTAAAAGTTTGGTAGAAATCCAAAATGTGTTTGCTGCAATTAACCAAATTGCGCAAACTTCGGTGCGAAACATTGTGGGTAAATTTCAGTTAGACGAAATTTTGAGTGAGCGCGAAACTATTAACGCCGCTATTACAAAAGTACTCGACACGCATACGGAAGGGTGGGGAGTAGTAGTGCCGGTAGTAGAGATAAAAGACATAGAGCTGCCCGAAGGGATGCAGCGTGCTATGGCGAAACAAGCCGAAGCAGAACGTGAGAAGCGTGCTAAGATAATAGCAGCGGAAGGAGAAGCATTAGCCGCAGCAAAACTGGCCGAAACCGCGGATATAATGGCGGCACACCCAATTGCGCTCCAGTTGCGTAATTTGCAAACTATGTCAGAAATTTCGGTAGAGAAAAACTCCACCATAATTTTCCCTGCTCAGTTCATGAGCACAGTGCAAGACGTTAAGAAGTTTATGGAATCGGAGCACTCGTAATTAAATAAACCACAGATACACCCGACTTCGCTAAGGCTACGACGGGCAGGCAGATATAACTGATTAAACAGATACCGTTTCTGGGCTCTGTTTGAATCCGTATAAGTAGTGTATTAGTGGGGTATGCGCCCAGTATTAAGAAGACGTTGGTAGCAAAAAATCTATGCGTACGTATAACGTCACTATATTGTTCGGGGTCTGTGTGGCTATAACAGGGGCAGTTCTTTTTGAGCGGTATTTTATGAACTTTGGTTCCACACTTATTCCAAGTGAGACCGGCATATACTTCTTAGCCGTTGGTTTAATTGCCGTGTTTGTTGGGCTGTACGGAAGGAGTAGGGTAAAGACAATAGCCTCATCCCAACTAAGCTCTCAAACTGAGCCAGCTACACAGTTTAGTTTTGTCCGAGTTGGAGTTACTGTTTCTTTGATTGTGCTGCTGGTAGCGATAGCATTTGCGTTTATCCTTCTTTACTATTTCTCAACAGTTCGATGTGATGGCTGTATAATGTAGGTCTTGTTGAGTGTGAGTTGTCATAAAAATATTAATGTATACATCAATGCATAACATCAAAAAAATCTATTTGTATTTGGTTTCGACGATCGCCCTGGTTATTTGGGTGGTGGGGGCAATCATGTTGGTAAACATGGGGCTCAAAGCATGGGTCTTTACTAAAGCAGACAACTACTCCTACTACTCTGCGCCACGAGCAGAAATTTGCTCACAGGCAAACGTAGACACAAAAATGTACCCAGAGTGTGTCTCAGGGTACGCTGAGCAGCAAAAGGCCATGGAAGAGGCGAATAGGGCTTCCCAACGCCAGCGTGACGCTGCCCAAGCATTGTCTATGATCCTGATTGCTGCCCCTGTTTGGTTCTTCCACTGGCGACTTGCCAGAAAAGAGCAATAATGGTAGAATAAATCACTTAATTAATTTGTGGGAGAGCTTACGCTCGAAAGTGTTTTAGTGTGCACCACCCCGCTGAGCGGGGTTATGGTCACGCTAAGCGTGACCACGAAAGGGTATATATGAAGAAAGTATCGAAGCGCGCACGCGCAAATTCCGAAGCAGTTGACCAGACAAAGGTCTACACCTTAGCAGAAGCTATTGAGCTTGCAAAGAAAACAGCAAACACCAAGTTTGTTGGTTCACTCGAAATGCATGTTCGCACATTGATTGACCCAAAGAAAACCGACCAAGCAATTCGTGGTTCTGTTTCTCTGCCTCATGGTACTGGTAAAACAAAGCGTGTTGCTGCGTTTGTCACCGAAGCCAAAGCAAAAGAAGCTACAGACGCCGGTGCAGTTGTTGTTGGTGGCGAAGATTTGGTAAAGCAAATCAAAGAAACCGAGAAGACTGACTTCGATGTCGCAATCGCTGAACCAGCAATGATGCCGAAACTTGCTCAGATCGCAAAGATTTTAGGTACTCGCGGACTCATGCCAAACCCAAAGACTGGTACTGTATCCGAAAACATCGCTGGTATGGTAAAAGAAATTGCTGGTGGAAGAGTGAGCTTTAAGAACGATGACTCTGGTATCGTGCACCAAATTATTGGTAAAGTCAGCTTTGACTCCGCACAGTTGCAAGAAAATGCAAAAGCATTTTTGGACTCCATATTTGCTTCTAAGACAGCAGCGGTAAAAGGTCAGTTCGTTGCTTCTATTTCCTTGAACGCAACTATGGGCCCTGGCATCCAAGTAAAAGTACAATAGTAACTTTTCAAATCCCTCTACAACGTTTGTTGTCGGGGGATTTTTTCGAATCTTTTGCATAGAGACCACTGATGCACAGATCCTAGAGATTCAGATAGAGGCCTACTTGGATTGTTGTTTTGTTACCCTGCTTCGTGTTAGCATACAACAAGTAATACATCTGCCACCTTATGTTGATTGGACTGATTGGACAAAAACTGACTGGAAAAGATACGATTGCGCGCTACTTGGAAAGTAAATATGGAGTAGTGTCTTTCGCAGCTGGGCATATTCTAAATGATATCTTACATATCTTGGCGCAGGATGTTTCCAGAGAGAACGAAGTCCGTCTGGCTGTGGCCTTGCGCGGAGCGTTTGGGGAAACTGTGCTGAACACTGCCATCTTGCATCGGTTAGCTGAGCACGGCGACAAGGTCGGTTTGATTAACGGGATCCGTAGACCGGCAGAAGTAACAGAGGCAAAAGCAGCTGGTGCACGGATAGTATACGTCACTGCTTCTGCGGAGCTCCGCTATGAACGGTACATGCAACGGCGGGAAAAGAAGGACGATGGCACGCTCAGCTTTGCTGAGTTTGTAGCGCAAGACCAACAGTCTCCCACAGAAAAAGATATTCCCGCGCTTGCACAGGAGGCAGAATATACTATAACCAACAGTGGGGATTTGTCTGAGTTATACGCGCAAGTAGACGCCTATATGGCACAGGTACAGTAGTTCTATTTATTTTATATATGGCTTGGTTTCGTACACAAGAAAATACGCAGCGACCACTGGTAGTGGCTCTGGAAGGGATTTCTCCAGATTTGCTACAGGTGCAGCTGTCTATGTTAGAACAAGAGTTGCACACAGCAGGTGTGGTAGTTCGTCGTTTAGCCTTCCCAACACAAAAAGCAGCAGAGCATGTGCCTGCGCTGTTTCAAGCGCCAGAGCTCACTTCTGCTCCGCAGAGCTTGGGGATTATTGCCTCACTCGATCGAGCAATGTGGGCTGTGGGACATCAGGAGGCGACTCCAGACAAAGAGCTTATCTTGCTTACTGGTGGGCCGTTGTATACCGCAGCGTGGGCTGGTTCGCTTTTGGAAGAATCTGCCGAGCGGGTGGCTTTATACCGCTGGCTCGATGATTTAGAGTACGGTGTGTTCCATGGCAGGCGGATTGATCTGACGGTGTTTGTAGACATGTTGCCTGAGCACATAGATATTCATGAGCAAGTCTGGTGCCCTGCTGGTTGGGGAGATCGACCAGCGCCAGAGCTAGAGCAACTGCGGACAGCGTATGTCGAAGCAGCGAACCTATTCCCTAAGACAAAGATTGTCTCTGCCTCCCGTGAAGGGCTATTGAAACCAGATTCAGACATTGGTAATGAAGTGTGGAACTTAGTGCGTCGTATTGTTTTAAAAACAGATATCCCACAAAGGTAAGGCTATGCAAAAAAATGAAATAAAAGAGAAAGTGATATTTGTGTTGGAGCAGTTAGAAAGGCTCCTGCCAAATTTACACTTACCAGAAAAACAGGAAGAGCAAGAGCAGCTGCAACAGCAAATGCAGCAAGATGGCTTTTGGGATGACGTGCCACGCGCCCAAGCGATCAGTCAACGTCAAAACCAACTTGCCGAACTCGTGCAGTTCTGGACTGGGTTACAAACGCGCGCACTCGAGTTGCGTGCGTTGGTGGAGCAGAATACAGACGAAAGCCCTGAAACATTGGCGTACTTGGCAGAGCTCGCAACTAGTATCGCCGCAGAGTTTGACGCCAAGCGATTTTTGGCGTTGTTTTCTGGCCGACACGATTCTTTGGGTGCGGTTGTGAGTATCCATGCTGGTGCGGGTGGTACCGATGCGCAAGATTGGGTGTCGATACTCCTGCGGATGTACACTCGGTTTGTTGCAGCTCATGGGTTTACTATGGAGACTTTGGAGCTGAGTCGCGGTGGGGAAGCGGGGATTAAGTCCGTCTTGTTCGAAGTGAAGGGACTCAATGCCTACGGCTATTTGCGCAGCGAAGCTGGCGTACACCGATTGGTTCGTTTGAGCCCCTTTAACCCTGCACACACCAGAGAGACGAGCTTTGCGTTGGTGGAAGTATTGCCTGACCTGCCCGATTCAGAAGTGACTTTGCGTATGGAAGATGTAAAAATAGAAGCGAACACCGCGTCTGGTCATGGCGGGCAAAGTGTGAACACGACATATTCTGCTATTCGCGTAACGCACATCCCTACGGGCATTCGGGTGAGCATCCAGAACGAACGCAGCCAACATCAAAACAAGGAGCTCGCGCTGAAAATCTTAGCCGCTCGTGTTGCTGCTGTTGAGCAAGAAAAGCAAGACGCTGCACGCAAAGAACTGCGAGGTGAGTTTAAATCTGCAGAGTGGGGTAACCAAATTCGGAGCTATGTATTGCACCCGTACCAAATGGTAAAAGACCACCGGACAAACGTTGAAACAAGCGATACCGAAGCAGTATTGGATGGGAAGCTCGAAGAGTTTATTGAACAGTTCTTAGAACAAACAACGAGTCATGGGTAGAGAAATGTATCTGGTCTGGCAACTGTTAGCAATTTGGTTGCCAGCAGCACTGCTGACTATTTTGTACTGGCGCTTTGTGAAACCTGCGCGAGTGGCAATTGGACTGGCTGTGGTGGCTGGTCTCGCTTTTGGTTTGCCATGGGATTGGGTTATGATTAAAACAGCAGTTTGGACGTTTGACCCCAAAACGATTTTTGGTGTGTGGGTTGCGGGGGTTCCGCTAGAAGAGTGGTTGTTTATCATTGGGACAGTCTGGTTGTTCTGCGTGGTGACGCTCATCTTATACCATAAGTTTCCACGTCTATGAATTTCTTTGCGTTGTATAGCGAATACATTACGACTGCGCTCTTTTGTGTTACTGCGCTGGGACTTGTGTGGTATAAGGCCCATGCATTTTTGTGGACACAGCGACGGGTGATTTTTGCCATGGGTGTGGTGGCTGTAGTTTGGACAGCATTCACAGATCCATTTATCCATATACACGGAGTGTGGGTGTATGACCCTGTGCAGAACCCACTTTCCCAGAATCGCTTCTTATTTGTACCAGTGTTTGAATACGTGTATATATTCTTTGTAGGGATTACCATTAGTTCTGGATTTTTAGCACTGCAATATAGGCTTTTAGGTAGGCGAGTGCCAGATGTGCTAAAATAATAAGGTATGATTCGATTTGAAAATGTAGTGAAATATTACGGCAACACCAAGGCACTAGCCACGGTTAATTTAGATATTAACCATGGCGAGTTTGTTTCGGTTGTGGGCCTCTCTGGTGCAGGTAAGTCTACTTTGCTCAAGCTTATTACTGGCGAAGAGCGAGCAGACGAAGGGAAAGTGTATATTGACGACATAGACATTGCTGAAGTAAAAGTGTCTGACTTGCCCTACTTGCGCAGGAAGATTGGTATGGTCTTCCAAGACATTAAACTACTTCCTCGCAGAACAGCATTTGAAAATGTTGCTTTTGCTATGGAAGTGAGTGGTCACCGCAAAGATAGAATTGACCACGAAGTACCCAAGATTTTAGAGCTGGTTGGGTTACTCCACAAGCGGCACAATTTCCCACACGAAATGTCTGGGGGAGAGCGCCAGCGAATTGCCATTGCGCGCAGTCTCGCACACCGTCCAGCGTTGCTTATGGCAGACGAGCCAACAGGCAACCTAGACGAAGTGAATGCAGCAGAAGTGCTGGATTTGCTACTCAAGATTAATAAACTTGGTACTACCGTTATCCTCGCAACGCACGCTGCAGATTTGGTAAACAAAATTCAGAAACGTGTTATTACAGTAGAAGGTGGGCGAGTGGTGTTAGAACAAGAACGCGGCCGATATAAACTGTAGAATTGCATATTGCAAATTGCATATTGCAAATTACGCATTGCGCATTACGAATTGTTTAATGTTAAGCATTCCGCATTCTCCTCTCTAGTCTTTACTATTTCTTCTGATTCTTCTAACTCTTCTATTTCTTCTTACTACTCTCTATTCTCTACCCTCTATTCTCTAATCTATGTTTGACTCTGTAAGCTTTTTTCGAATAATAAAAACTGGGTTCGTCAACTTTTGGCGGAATATTTGGCTGTCTACCGCAGCTACCATGGTTATGACTATTACCTTAGTCATATTCAGTATTTTGGGGTTGTTGTTTGGCGTTACGAAGTATTCTGTGGCAACTATTAAAGATAGGGTAGACATTAGTGTGTACTTTAACACGGGTGTTGCAGAAAATATCGTTACCCAGTACAAGAAAGAGTTAGAGCAAAATCCAAAAATTAAAGAAGTAATTTATGTCTCTGCGGAAACTGCGTTGGCTAACTTTAAGCAAAAGCACGCAGGCGACCCGCTGGTACTTGATTCTTTGGCTGAGCTTGCAGAAAACCCACTCCCCGCTACGCTCCAAGTAAAAGCGACCAACCTCGAAGACTATCCTGAACTGGCAAAAACGATACAAGAAGGACCACAGAAGGATCGGTTAAGCAAAATTAACTACGAAGACAACCGATTACTTATTGAACGACTCAGCCGTATACTCCAGTATATTATTTACGGTGGGTTAGGGCTGGTGTTGGTCTTCTCTGTTATTGCTATTTTGGTAATATTCAATACCATTACCTTAACCATCTATAACCGCCGCGAAGAAGTAGAAATTATGCGTTTGGTAGGGGCAACGAACTGGTATATCCGCGGACCGTTTTTGGTGGAAGCGTTGCTCTATTCTTTGTCTGCCACACTGATTACCGCAACATTGGTGTTGGTGCTCATGGCGCGGCTGAAAACGCAAGCGGGGATATTCTTAGGGGTAGGTGCTCTCGATGGTGCAGCAAATCCGTTCTGGAGTGCTCCTGTCGTGGTGTTGGTGTTGTTTGTGGCTGCATTGGTGCTAAGTGTTATTTCCAGCATGTGGGCGATTCGCAGGTATTTAAAAGTCTAATGTATACACTAATCATCCACCTTCGCCAAGGCTATGGCGGACAGGCGAATGCACATGCTTTTGCTGGTCCGACGAAACTTTAGTGAAGTCGGATGTCATTCATTGTTTAAGTGATTAGTGAAGTATTTATGAAAGTATTATTCCTGAAAGATGTAAAGGGGCAGGGGAGAAAAGGTGAGTTGAGGGAAGTCAGCGATGGCTTTGCCCTCAATTTTTTAGTTAAACAAGGATTGGCTTCTGTGGCGAGCACGACTGTGCAAAAAACAGAGCAAGCCAAAGAGAAGGCAAAACAAGCAGAGCAAGAAAAGCGCGCGGTGCGTAACGCCGCTTCGGTGAAAGCTGTGCAAAAACATTCGTACGAACTATTTGCAACTACTACAGGGAATGGCAAGCTGTTTGGTGCGGTCTCTGCTGGAGCCGTAGCACAGCTTGTGGGTGATGTTGCTGGAGTAACTGTGTTACCGGAGATGGTGCAATTCCCTGAGCCGATTAAGCTTGTGGGAGAGCATCGTGTGGTGCTTGCATTCGACAAGCAACACCAAGCAACGGTAACCCTTGTGGTGCGTGAACGTAACTAATACAGACGTATGCAAAAGAAACAATCTGGCCTGAAGTTCATATTTATAGCAGGAGGTGTAATGTCTAGTGTGGGAAAGGGTGTCGCAGCTGCTTCGCTGTGTACCTTGCTCCAGTCGCATGGAAGAAAAGTGACCGCAGTAAAGATTGACCCATACGTCAACGTAGACGCAGGCACCATGAACCCGACCGAGCACGGAGAAGTGTTTGTGTTGGACGATGGGACTGAGTGTGACCAAGACATGGGTAGCTACCAACGCTTTTTGGGTGTGCGCTTGTCCAAGACAAACTACATGACCACCGGGAGCATATACTTGTCGGTTATTACCAAAGAGCGAAATTTGGGATACCAAGGGCAGTGTGTAAACGTCGTCCCAGATATTCCGCTGGCAGTTATTGAACGGATTCGCGCCGCTGCAGCAGAAGCAAAAGCAGATACGGTAGTAATAGAAATTGGTGGCACAGTAGGGGACTACCAGAATGTGCTGTTCTTGGAAGCGGTGCGTATTTTGAAGTTTACCAACCCACAAGATGTGGTGTTGGGTTTGGTGAGTTTGGTTCCAGGGCTCGGATCTGGGGGTAACGAGTTAAAAACGAAACCAACGCAGCACGCTATAAAAAATTTAAATGCTATTGGCTTACAGCCAGATTTTGTGTTGGCGCGTGCCAAAGTGCCACTCGATGACAAGCGGAAAGAAAAGTTAGCTTTTACTTGTTCGCTTGATCCGAAAGGGATTATCTCTGCACCAGATGTTGGTTCTATTTATGATGTCCCGCTCAACTTTGAACGCGAAGGTTTGAGTGCGTTGGTGTTGCAAAAGTTAGGCATTGCCAATCGAAAAAAACCTGACCTCAAAGCTTGGAAATCTTTTGTTGGTGGTATTGCTGCGGCGCGTAAAGAAGTAAAAATTGCTGTAGTCGGTAAGTACTTTGGTACTGGTTCATTTGTGTTGCACGATTCCTACATCTCGGTTATTGAGTCTTTGAAGCATGCTGCATCTGCTGCACAAGTAAAAGTGTCACTCGACTGGATATCCAGCACGGACATAGAAGAAAAAGGCGCGGCAAAAGTATTACACGGTCACGCAGGGATTGTGGTCCCTGGTGGTTTTGGGGGTAGGGGAACAGAAGGTATGATTCGCGCGATTGAGTATGCTCGAGTCAAAAAAGTGCCATACCTTGGGTTGTGTTACGGCATGCAAATGGCCACGATTGAGTTTGCTCGCCATGTGGCAAAACTGGCAGATGCAACCACGACCGAAATAAACCCAAAAGCGAAGCATCCGGTAATCCACATTATGCCTGAGCAGGAAAAGAAGCTCAAAAAGCTGGACTATGGTGCTAGTATGCGTTTGGGTGGCTGGGATTGCTTGCTACAGAGTGGAACGGTGGCTCACGAGGCGTATACAGCGTCTGGGTGGGTGCCAAAGAAGGCGGCAAAACCAATTATTCGCGAACGACACCGCCATCGGTACGAGTTCAATAACGAGTATCGTGAGCTGCTCGAGCGCAAGGGGTTGGTAGTTTCGGGAACCTCGCCAGATGGTGGGTTGGTAGAAATTGTAGAACTAGAGAACCATCCATTTTTTGTGGCAACACAGTTCCACCCCGAGTTCTTGTCGTGGCCACTTCGACCACATCCGTTGTTTGCAAAGTTTGTGGCAACAGCAGCGAAGAGGAATAAGTAACGAGTTGCTAGTAACTAGTTGCGAGAAAAAGAAGAAAATACAAATCACAAAAATCAAATCACAAATAAGCACCAATGTATCAATGTTCGAAATAAGAACAAGTATTAGTTTGGATTTTGAGGGTTGGAATTTATTTGTTATTTCGTGCTTGTGATTTGGAATTTCGTCTTGCTACAACCTAACTCCTAATTCCTAATTCCTTCTTACTACTCTCTATCCTCCACCCTCTACTCTCTGTCTTCTATTCTCTTGTAACAAAAAACTCCCACGAGGGAGTTTTTTTATGAGCTAGCTTGCTGGTTCTACGTTTATGATTCTGGTTTTCTTGAGTCCACCATGGAAGCGGCGAACAAGTTTCTTTTGGAATTTTACAATTCCGTCGATCACAGAGTACAAAGTAGAATCACCACCAACTTTTACGTTGTTGCCAGGATGGAATTTGGTACCATGCTGACGGACAATGATTTCGCCTTTTTTGACACGTTGGTCGCCAAAGATTTTAACGCCAAGGCGTTTTGATACGGAATCACGTCCCAGGGCGGTACTACCGCCAGCTTTTTTATGTGCCATACAAGTTTAGTACTTAAGATGATTAGTGCTTTGTACCTAGTAGGGTTTTGGAGGTGTCCGTCCACGCTACTAATTACTGCTTTTCAAAAATGATAATTTCCCTTGCTACTATTTGGTCTTTGCGGTCATAGATTGCTGTATTTCGTGGGGTTAACCGTAAAAAGGGCATATCTAAGGCAATTTCCTGAGGGATAACACTTGTAATATTATACCCATTCGCCAAAGCGAAGTCAAGAGTGGGGAAGAGGGTATATTCATCTGGTCCAAGCTTGTACGCAGGGACACAAATGACCACTTTTCCTTTGTCTTTTAGGTATGTCCGCATGTCGGCAAACACCTTGGTGTACAGCGCTGCTAAGTCTTTAAAGTTTTGGTTAATCTGGTCAGGGGAGGGGATTTTGCCGTAAATTGGTCCGAGTGTCCCTTCGGTGACCACAGCGCTAATCTTGTCTATAGCTTTTATGCTCACCAGGTGGGAGACAAGCGTGCTCGCGGAAGTTGCATCTGCGACTTCGACGTGGTATTTACCTTTCGGAATTTTGTACCGGTTGCGGAACCACTCAAGGTTTTTCTCACTACCACTAATAGCGAGCTTGTCTATGTCTGAACCGACTGTTCGAAATCCAAGTAGTGTACCTTCTTGCACAAACGTCCCAATGCCACAGAATGGGTCCAAAATAGTTTCGCCGGCTTTCGCTCCAGATAAGTTAAGCATGGTCTGGGCTACTTTGGGAGGGATCATGCCACGGACATCGTCGCGAATTGGGCGTTGGTAGTCACGTCTGCCATAGTCTTCGAAATCTTGTACGACTAAGGTTTTGCCTATGTAGACTTTGTCGTGATCGGCGAGCACGCAAATCTCTGCCCCTTTTACCGTAAGCTGGTTATGGGTGACTACCACCGAGGCAAGAGCGAGCGAGTTAAACTCTGGAATTACAAGACGGATACTGCTGCCACTGTCTTGCATGGCGCGCTTTATAAACATGCCCAAGCGCTTCGGTTCGCCAAACGCCTTCACTGCCATATCGAGGAGGTATATACTAATACCAAATTGTATCTTGCCGGATGTATTCTTGAGGTACTCCGATTTTATCTTGCTTGGTTTGAAATAGTTCTGCAGTGCAAAGTTAATAGAGTCTTGTTCTCGTTTCTTAACGACGTCTATTATGCGAACCACTTTAATAATGCCCCCGAGCCGCTTCTGTACAAGTTCTGCGTCTATGCTTTTTTCCGTTTCTATAATTAACACTTCCGGAGAAGCTGCAACCAACGTCCATGAAATGCCAAGGGCGGGGAGAGTCGCAGCGAGCTCCGCGAGGGATAGGGTATACACTCTACCTAAGACAAATGCGTATGTCATACGAAAAATTCAAAAGCTTTTTAGCTGAACACAAAAATGAGTTGCGGTTGCTAGCTTGTTTTGTAGTTGTGTACTTTGCTGGTGTAGGTACCGGTAAAGCGATACAGCCACCCAGAAAAGCAGCACAGCAAGCTAATATGCTCAATTATACCACAAATAAACCGACTCCAACGCAAGCAGTAAAGGCACAAGAAGTGCCTGCTGTAGCTACTCCAGAACCAACGGTGCTTGTGCAAACACAAACAGAGCCCACACAGCCGACACCGACCCCTTCGGGCGCCTGTCTTATTAAAGGCAATATAGCGTCGAGCGGTAAAATCTACCACGTGCAAGGTGGGAGCTTTTATGCACGGGTCAAACCAGAGCAATGCTTTACCACAGAAGCAGAAGCAGTTGCGGCGGGGTTTCGGAAGTCGAAGAATTAAAATAAGAGAATAGAGAGTAGAGGATAGAGAATAGTAAGCAGGAATTAGGAGTTAGGAGTTAGGTTGTCGTTCGACCCTGAGCTCACGGCCGAAGGGTAGCAAAACAAGAGAGTCGTCACGTCTTAAGGTCTTAATGTCTTCAACTACAGAAAAATGAAAGTATATAAATTAAATCATTAAACAAATGAAAAATAATTCTTGGACTATTGAAGATATAAAGTCGGGGATTGAACGATTTATTATAGAGTATGGACGTCCACCAAAAGCGCGTGAATGGGATAAGGTAGAGTACCTTCCATCAGCACGAACAGTACAAAGAACGTATGGTGGGTTAGAAAGACTACGCTCTGAGTTAGGCTATCAAGACCATCACTACGGTAAAGGTGCTTATAGGTCATCTATAGCTGCTACCGTGAATGTTCGTGGCGCTCAGGGGGAGGCCTTCATTAAAAATAGTTTAATTGAGATATTTGGTGAAGAGTTTGTTCATGAGCAAAAAATGCTTATCAGAAACTCTAAAAAACGCATAGACTTCTACGTATATTCTCCAGAAGGCAATTTTGCAGTCGATGTTTTCTCGTGTGAGACAATGCATGACTTTACAGGAAACGTAAACCATAAACTCTCAGTCTACGAAGCTTATGAAGGGGAGCTATACTTTGTTCTTATTAGCAGGGCTATTACTGGGTTAGAAATTACTAGCGCATTAAACTCCAAAAAGAAACAAGTAAAACAAACTACACACATTGTTACAGACAGCGAATTCTTAAGCGGGCTTAAGGGGAAGCGTAGGTATCTGGCAGTGGTAGAGTAGCTTGGAATCGTATATACAGCGTGTCGTACATTGTATCTTGTACGACACAGTATAGTATATTGAACTGGAATATGGCTTCGGATTCCTATATCTCTTTATCTGTAATCCTCATACTATGTCGCATTGTCTCTGTTTGGGTATTTGTTGTTCTATGTTTCTCTGTTTATATGCTTTATGTTGTTTTAACCACTCCTCCGTGTTTATCCAATCCCTACTCTAAGAGGTCCGGTCGTCAATTATTAAAAGTATACCTTACTCAGGTATAGTTCCTCTCTAAATGTATGCGTGGAGACATGTGGTCATTTAGGTCATATGGCATGTGTGCAAGTTACGTAGTGTCTACTTTGCTGTATACAAGCAGTCAAAAAACTTCCGACTACTACTAGTCGGAAGTTTGTATCTGGAAATTTAATTACTGTCTGTTTGAAATTGGTAATATTGGTGCTGTGCAATTTTCGATTCCTACATCAACGTGTACGTGAAATGTTTGGTTTGCATCTGAACCTGGATTAACGCGCAAACCTAATTTCTTTGCTGCCTCAATTACTGCTTTGCCTGTTGGGTGGTTTACGTAGTAGTCATCTCCTCCAGCAAAATCTACAGCGCAGCCTCTGTTGTGTAAGGAGCCAGGTTTAGAAATATGCCCTGTACTTATTGAAGATATTGCTGCTGTTATACCTTTTGACTTTACCTCAGCGCATAGTGCCTGTACAGCTTGGAATAAGGCTTCGGTCATATATGGCACGTAGTTCGCTTTGTTGCCTTGAAAGCTGCATTGTAATTCGCTGGACTTGTGTCCTGATGGTCCGGAATTGTTACCAGTCACTCCTTGTCCTCCGATATTGCCAGATTGTCCACCCGCATTAAAATCCCAGTCGTCATCAAACATGTGACCGTCTACTTTCCACTTCTCGAAAGCGATTTGATTCGGGGTGATGTTTTTAATTGTAAGCAGACTTGGGTTGATTTGGCGGAGTAGGACAAATCCAACCAAAAGTACTGCGATGCCAATGAGTGAAGAACTGATAAAGCTTTTTGCAGTACCAACCCTCTTCTCATTCCCACCCGAAAAGATGTACATGTACCCGCCAATCATAATCATTATCACAGCGGCGATACTGCAAATAACAAGTGCGTATTTATAGAGTTGGTTAACACAGGTAAATAAACCATTCGCGCCTGTCTCAGAAGGTCTACAAGGGATATCGACTGCTGCAGCTTGCGCAGTCAGTGGGATAAGTACCAGTAGGGCTGCCAGGGCAAAGGTGTATAGATATTTTACAATTTGTTTTTGCATAGAGAATCCACAAAATTATTGAATTGTGCTGATGTAGAAATCATTGAGTGACAAAGCGCCGTCACTTTCAGTGAGAACCTCTACTTCAATCTGTGTTCTACCAGCCAGAGTTCCCGCATCCTCGCTAGTGCTAATGTCGTACAAACTGGCTTCAAAAGTAAATATGTATACCGAAGCAGTGCCCGGCTTTTTAAAGAGTCCGATTGGCCTTGTTCCGTCTACTACTCCATATTGGCTAGCACGTGATGAGCTCTTAATTTGCTGCTCTAAGTCAAAAATTTTGGCCACAGCTTGAGGGGTCGAATACCGTACAAGCGGTGCAGTATCTAGATCTCTATTGGTATATGAAAGCAGTAGCCCCGCAACATTTCCACTAAAGTTTAACATTGCGTTCTTAGCTGTTACGCTTAAAGTATTTTCTGACGATTTAATAAAATTAATGTTTGGTAAAAACTCGGGTAGTGGTGAGCTGGTTTTAATAGCAGCTTGTTCACTGGAAATACCTTGAGTTGATATGGGTTGCGCATTTTGCTCTGGGTTAGTGCCAGAGCTCCAGATGTATAGCAGTACTAGGATACCCACTAATGCAATCGCTATACTAACGCCGATAATTATTTTATTTTTATTTGACATAAAATACTTACTTAATGCTTAATTAGTTACCAGAACTGGCTTTACAAGTATTATAGTAGCGCATTATAGTCTTTGCGTATTCGCTGTTAACTCCCCCACCATTGTACTCGCCGTATGCTCTTTGTAAATCTCCGTTATGTTTCTGCAATAAAACTCTCATGAATTTAGCGCTCAATCTCACGTTGTGCTCTGGGTTTAGTAAGTCTGTGATTGTATGCCATGAATTTAACAATTTTCGGCTGGGGGTAGATGGGTCTTTCCACCCACTGTCTCTATTGATTGGGAAAATTGTAATTTGTGCCATGCCGATTCCGTGGGAGTGCTTCCAATCAAGCCCATATAATGGTGGTGCATTTTTGTTAAAACTTTCGCTCGTTGTTTTACCGCCATCGTGCCCTATTGCTTCTGGATTCCCCCCAGATGATTCCTTGTCTAGTATTGCTTGTAGTATGCACGGATCTAAGTTAGTTTCTTGTGCTATCTTATTGAGTAACTCTGTCCACTGACCTTTTTTTATCGGGCTGCCACCAGTATATGTTGTGCCTGGAGTTGTTCCGGACCATGGAGTATTAATAATACTCCCATCTATTTCCCACTTCTCGAAAGCGATTTGATTCGGGGTGATGTTTTTAATTGTAAGCAGACTTGGGTTGATTTGGCGGAGTAGGACAAATCCAACCAAAAGTACTGCGATGCCAATGAGTGAAGAACTGATAAAGCTTTTTGCAGTACCAACCCTCTTCTCATTCCCACCCGAAAAGATGTACATGTACCCGCCAATCATAATCATTATCACAGCGGCGATACTGCAAATAACAAGTGCGTATTTATAGAGTTGGTTAACACAGGTAAATAAACCATTCGCGCCTGTCTCAGAAGGTCTACAAGGGATATCGACTGCTGCAGCTTGCGCAGTCAGTGGGATAAGCACTAACAGGGCTGCGAACGACAGCGCGTACAAGAACTTTATGAGTGGGTGTTTGAAAGCGGCGTGCATAGACGTTTATTTTTTCTACTGTTTGTTTTTATGGAAGGAAGTCTTTCGGGTTATAGGTGTAGCCGTACGGTACTGAGTACGAACCGTAGGTCTTGGAATATTTACCTGCTGCAACGCCATAGCCTTCGCAATCAAATACCGTAAAGTGCAAGTGGTAGCCGCGGTCTGGTCCGTACAAGAGTCGTGTGGTGTTCCCAGTGTTGCCTTCGTACCCAATTAAGTCTCCTTGTTTGACTGCTTGCCCCGATCTGACTTTGAACTGTCGCATGTGTGCGTACAGAGTGACTAAACAGACAGGGCCGTTGGTGGTAGTAATGTTGTGCTTCACTGTACACCAGTTTCCGTAGGACGCTTCGCCAGTGTCACAGCCATTTACAGTACCATCTTGCGCAGCGTAAATTGGTGTTCCGGCAGGAGCGGCAACGTCTATGCCGTTGTGGAATGAGTACCCGAGTGAGCGGAACCCAGTATTGCCGTAACCTTGGGTCAGTACCCCTTTCATTGGCATAGCTAGACTGCCTTTCTTTGCAGGGGCTGTTTTGTTACCCAGCTTGGTACGAACTTGCGCGTCCAGATCTTCCATTTCTTTTTGGAGTGCCGCTTCTTGGTCTTTGCTGGAAGATAAGAGTTTCTGGTAGTTTTTCTCTACACCTTTGGTTTTGTCGAGAAGTGATTGTTTTTGTCGCTGCTGTGACTCGAGTGAACCTTGCGTGACTTTGAGTTGTTCGGTGAGTGCTTCCAGTTTTGCACGGACTACCTTTAAGTCTGCTTGCTGTTGTTCTAACTTGGCTTTGACTGCTTTAATGTTCTGCACGATTTGGTTGACCTTGTCTTGCAGGTTATTAGTGTACTCGAGGTCGTCTAAGAACTGGGAAAAATTATCTGTGCCCAGTGCGAGTTGCACAAAAGAATTTCCACCCAGCTCGTGGAGCTCTACTATAAGTTGTTTTAAGACAGCTTTGTTCTCGCCAATCTCTTGGGTGCGTCTGTCTATCTGCTTTTGTAGTTCTGCGATCTGCAAGTTTACATCTTGCATTTCTGTCTCTTTGGCTTCTATTTGCAGTTCAGTCGATTTGATCTGCGCGTCATATATATAGATCTCATTCTTCAAAGACGCTGCTTCTTTTTGTACGGTACCAATTTGTGTTTGGTAGCTTTTAATTTGCGCAGTAATGCTGGCGAGTTTTTCTTGGAGTTGGTTCTGTTTAAACTTTAGTTCGTCTACGTCTTCTGCTTGGGCAAAACCAACAAAGGCAACACTCACGAGGAGTGCGCACAGAATGACTTGTTTGCTAAATGAAGTAAATAAAAAACCCATTAAATTTAGTATATCATACTAAACCATGGGTTTTTTGTGGCTAGGACTGTAAAGCGGTTTTGGCTTTGGCAAGTCGGTCCAATACAAACTCTTTTCCAAATGCGTGGGCCAAGATAGGTGCTACCTCTGTTGGACCAGGGCTGGCTTGCATACCAGCCAGAGCTACCCTGAGTGGCCAAAGCATCGAGCCAGTATCGTACCCATTTTCCTTTACAAACCCGACCAGAGCTTCTTGTAGTGCCTGTGGATTATGTAGTGTTTCATCCCCTGCTTTGCTAAACCAGTCTTGTAAAACACCGATATTTACTAAAGTTTTTTCTTTTGTACTCTTTTTCCAGACCAGTAGTTCAGGATTGTACGTAAGCTCTCCAAAGAAGTAACTGGTACGCTCTGTAATGTCCGAGAGCTTTTTCAGTCGCTCCTGCTCTACACTGGCAATTGCTGCGAGGTAACTTGTGTCTACTGCCTTGTTGCCTAGTCGAGGTGCAGTATAGGTACCGTCTGTAGCTGCAACCAGCTCCCCTGCGGCTACCCAGTACGGGACTAAGGATGCAGCCAAAGTATCTTTTGGTAGTGCTTTAATGTAGTGGCCGTTCAACCAGTCCAACTTTTGCATGTCGAGTACGGCGCCAGACTTGTTTACCTTGGCAAGGTCGAACTCGGCAATGAGCTCTTCCATGCTAAAGATTTCTTTTTCTGACTTTGGGTTCCAGCCCAAGAACGCTACAAAGTTTATGAGCGCTTCCTTTAAGTATCCTTTGTTCAGGAAGTCCTCGACTGCCACGTCCCCTTGTCGCTTGGAGAGTTTGCTTTTGTCCGGGTTTAAGATAAGTGGCAAGTGAGCAAATGCTGGTGGGGTCCAGCCAAAGGCTTGGTAGAGTAGTAAGTGCTTTGGGGTTGATGGGATCCACTCTTCACCACGGATGACGTGTGAAATCTGCATTTCGTGGTCATCTACAACGACTGCAAAGTGGTAGGTTGGAAAACCGTCTGACTTTATGAGTACTTGGTCGTCAATCGTTTTGTTCTCGTAGGTTATGTCGCCGTAGACCAAGTCGTGAATAACTGTTTGTCCTTCTTGGGGCACTGCCAGACGAACGACTGGTTGTCGTCCTTCTGCGGTACACGCTGCAGTAGCTGCTGCTCGCTCACTTTCAGAAAGAGTGCGGCAGTGGCGATCGTACATGGGTGGTTTTTTGAGCGCAGTTTGTTCTTTGCGCAATTCTTCCAATCGTTCGCTCGAGCAATAGCAGTGGTAGGCTTTTCCTGCGTCTATAAGCTGGGTAATGTGCTGTGTGTAAATATCGAGCCGCTTGGATTGCAAATATGGTCCAAAGCTCCCCTGCTCGGTGAGTGTGTTGGTTTGTGCGTCATACGAAAACCCTTCGTCGAACTCCACACCAAGCGTGTGTAAGACGTGCACAAGGTTTTCTGCAGCACCTTCTACTAAACGAGTTTGGTCGGTGTCTTCTATGCGCAACACATGTGAGCCCCCGTGCTTGCGCGCAAAGAGAAAACTAAACAGTGCAGTACGAAGACTACCAATGTGGACGTAGCCAGTTGGACTTGGGGCAAAGCGAGTACGGACAGGTGAAGGAGTAGAGTTAGACATATATAGAGTAGGAGTTAGGTGTGTAAGAAATTCCAAATAACAAGCATCAAATAACAAATAAATTCCAATTTTCGAATTACGGACAAAATTCCAAACAAGACAAGTTTTAAATTTTGAGCTTTAGAACATTGGAACTTGTTTGAGATTTGATTTTTGTGATTTGGAATTTAATCAGATTGCCTATAGTGTACCAGCTGGGCGCTGCTTCGTCCAAGCCTCCAGCTTGTAGTGTACGAGCCCAAATACGAGCCCAGCAGTGCCGGTATATATCCGTTTTATTCGCTTTGGTTCGGTAATGAGGCGGAACAACCACTCCAGTCCGAGTTTGCGCAAGAAGCGTGGTGGAGTCTTTTTTCTACCAACCATGTATTCAAATGTACCACCCAGTCCAATAGCCACATCTACCCCCAACTCTTGCCAATAACGCATCATGAACGCTTCTTGCTTTTGTGGGCCAAGTGCGAGAAACAGAAACGAAGTGTTGCTGGTACGGATTTGTGCTGCAAGTGCTTGAGCCTCTGCGCTTTCGATATCGGCAATACGCACGTTGGAAGTTCCGGCAATGTGTAGCTTGGGGTAGAGTTCTTTTAACACTGTCGCAGCTTGGCTTGGTACTTCCCCAAAGCCGCCGGCAATGAACACTGACTTACCGAGTCGTTCTGCGAGCTCACAAAGGTCGTAGACAAACTCTGACCCCCGGATTGTTTCGGGGATGTGCCCGTGTACCGACGCTCTGTTGGACATAATGCCTAAGCCAGTTTTGACGACTTGTGCCCAGATAGTACAGTACGCTACGAAATGGTTTTGTGTTTGTACAGGTACGCGCAAAAATGTATCTGCCCACGCAATGGCAACGCCATCTGCTAAAGACAAGTCCGCAGAATTGAGGAGTGCTAAAAATAGTTGGTCAGACAGTGCTCGGGCTAAAAATTCTGAGTACGGTGTGACGATGCGAGTCTTTTCTCCGTGGGTAATCCGCTGTTCCAGTTCGGCGAGCACTTCGCTCGTGGTGGCGGTAGTAATGCGCAGGCCAGCAACGGTGGTTGAATGTAGCATGTAAATTATTCTACGCAAGCATTAAACTGTTTAACACCAGCGTTGTACAAGTTAATAAATCCTTTGGTCTCCCCGATCTTGGCATTAATCCGAGCCGCTTGAGAGTTATATTCCGAGACGAGTGCATTGTAGCCTTCGCTGTCCCCTGCTGCTTTCAGTTCTGCCATGTGTGCAGTTAGGTTTTCTAACTCTGCTTGGGCAATGCGAATCTGACTTTCGTTGGTGGAAATCTGACTTCGCAAAGATTCGTCTGGGCTTGGACAGTCCGAAAGTGGTTTACCAAATTCTTGCACGGCCATCCAGACCATCCGATTTTTATACAATCCTTTTTCTACTGCAATGCCAATTTCGGTGTACTTGGGGTGCAAGATATTTTCTCTGTGTCCTTTGCTGTTCATCCAACCAGTGACTAAATCTGCGTTGTTGGCAAAGTCACCTTCTGCCAAGTTCTCCCCTACTATGACGTACTCGTACCCTGCAGCGCTGACGACATCTGCTGGTGCTTTGCCGTCTGGGGACACGTGCTCAAAGTATTGTTGCTTGAGCATGTCGGCAAGTTTCGCTGCTGCTGCTTTGCGCAGCTTGCTGTTTTCTTTGAGTGGCTGTAAACCTTGCGCCGCACGTTCTTTGTTGGTGAGTTCGAGTACACCAGTCGCAGTCAGTCTCGACTCGGGAGTTGCGCCAAGGGCGGCGTTGGTTCGTTCTAGTGGAGTAGCGTAGTTTTGCTGCTTCGGTAGTTTTGACTCAATGCTTTCTAAGAAGGCGCCCAACTCCTGTTCTGTCGGAGCGTGGAGTACGCGACCAAAAAGCAGCCCACCAAGGCTTAGTAGTACTGCTATTATGATTACTCCTTTGTACCTCATGGCAAAATCTGTATGTACGATAATGCTAGTAGTATAGCAAAATATGACCATTTGTGGGTGGTGTAAATAGTGGCTTCCCACTATCCCAGAGTCCCTAGTTCGTCATTGACGGTGTTGGCTGGCATGCTGCAAAATAGTAATAGCTGGGCCATCTCCCAATTCAGGGCGTGGTAACAGCTATCTTTTCCGAGGAGGACATTTATGGAATATCTGATTCCTGCAGCCGTGCTTATCGCTGGTGCGCTTTTTACTCTAAAAGGTACCGTACCCTCCCCTACGGGGGTAGGTCCTAAAGCAAACCGTAATCTGTGGACAGGGGTTGCACTTATTGTCCTTGCAGTAGTGTTAGTAATAGCCATTTCTGCTTGATAGGTGCACAAATCTTGCATTATTTGTCTCGTACCACCCCAGAAGTAATGATGGTACGAGACTTCTTTATTTAGTACTCAGAAAAACCAAAAATTGCTATACTTTACCTACGTATCCCATATACGCGCCTGTGGTGGCTTAACTCAAAAATTGCTATGTTTGACACAAACCGACTGGAAGAACTGAAAAGTAGAGGGCAGAAGCATAAACAGTATCTGCACTCCCCTTCCCACCTCTTGGCAGACGAGTTAGTGAATTGGTTTAACGACAAAAAGCACTTTGGCTTTTACTTGAAGCTCGCCGAAACCCACAACCACGATATGTTGCGCAAGATTGCCCAAGAAGTATTCGAGCAAAAGAATGTAAAAGCCCCTGCTCGCTTGTTTGTCTTCTTAGTCAAAAAAGCCACAACTCCGCAGCCACCCGCGCCAGCGGAATCATAAACACATTTAAACATTTAAACATACAAACATGTAAGCATATAAACATCAGAATGAGTGGTATCCCTTGTTTATATGTTTCAATGCTTACATGCTTCTTGATTTCCATGGTATTGCCTATTGTAAAACTCCCGTCCGAAGTACTTCGCAGACCTGTAGAAGACATAACCTTTCCTTTGTCCAAAGACGTTCGCAGACTTATCCGCGACATGTTGGACACTGTGGTCAAAGCAGACGGTATTGGTCTTGCTGCACCGCAAGTTGGTCGCAACTTAAACATGGCGATTGTCTTTTTGCAAAGTGCGGACATCGCGCCGTTCGTCATTATTAACCCTAAAATAGTTGCAACGTCTTCTGAACCACACACTATAGAAGAAGGGTGTTTGTCTCTCCCAGGGGTGTTTGGCATGGTGGAGCGTCCAAAAAAAGTGACCGTAGAGTTTTATGATCTGGAAGGCAACAAACAAACCGTGGACGACGATGGTTGGATTGCTCGTGTCTGCCAGCACGAAATTGACCACTTACTGGGCACGCTTATTATAGACAAAATGGATTCGGTGACCCAAGGTAGCGAACTACTCCCTCTGTACCAATAAGCCTTATGCATTTATCCGTAGGCATCTGTAGATTCGTAGTATTATCCGTAGGTATCCGTAGATCCGTAGCTATATCATGAAGTTTATCAAAGACATCTTACTCTTCGACATAGAAACCAGCGGACCAGACACAGACAAAGATGTGGTGGTCCAGTTTAGTGCGGTGCTGTTGGACAAAGACAACCTGCTCGAAAAAGGGGCATACCACACGTACATAAAAAACAGTATGTTGCAGCAGGTGTTAAAGGAGCAAGCAATTGGAGCGCACGCCAACATCGAACAAGTCCAAGGTGGGAAAAAACCACTCGACTTTGTGCGTGAACTGCCACTGGTGTTCCCTACTCCGGTGACGCTCGCTTCTGCTGGCTTGAGCCGCGTCTTTTTCTTGAAAGGGGTATTCCGCAAACAAGCAGTTACATTCCCGTTCGAAATGAATATTTTAGATTTGTGGACGGTGTACTACATATACGGCGTCCGCGCTGGTTTGAAAAAAATCCCTACCCTGCACACACTGGCAGAACAACTACACATGCGCATTCAAAACCCGTACGACGCCAACGAACGAGTCCGTCTGCACGCGGCATTTTTCCGGCATTTAATTAAAGAACTCTAAGCTTATGTTTTCCCGAGATTTAGTAGTAATGGATATTGAGTCTACCGGACTCGATGTGCGCAAAAACGAAGTGCTGCAAATTGCCGCGATACGGCTAGACAAAAATACCCTCCAAGAAGTGGCGCGCTTTTCGACATACGTCAGGCCAACAAACTGGGAGAACCAAGACCCAAAAGCTATGGCGGTCAATGGTATCCCCCACGAGTTAGTGAAGACTGCGCCAACGGTAACCGAAGTACTGGAGCAGTTCGAAGCTGCATTCCCTGCGAATGAAGTTTTGCTCGCTGCGTACAACGCGTGGTTCGATATGACTTTTTTCAAGCAGATGTACATGAAAACAGAACGGGTGAATCCGTACGACTTTCATTGTTTCGACATATGGGGACTTGCTTACATGTTCTGGTCCAAAGAAGTGCGGACACCAAACCCAAAACAACCAATTGGGTTTAACTTGGCAGATATGGCAGCGCTCTTGGAAGTGCCAACTCCAGAAGGGGGTAAATTTCACGACGCGCTGGTAGACACAGAAGTCACTGTGGAAATTTTACGCAGACTTGTAATAAAACTATAACCCTATGAAAATAGTTTTCTTTGGTACAGACAGTTTAGCAGCGGAGTCTCTACAGGCTTTGTGTGCCAAGTTTTCTGTGGTCGCTGTAGTAACGGTGCCAGACGCACCAGTTGGACGAAAGCAAGTACTTACCGAAAGCGAAGTTGCTGTTGCAGCACGCACTCTTGGATTGCCAGTGCACAAACCAGAAAGCTTAAAGCAAAATGCAGAGCTAGAAGCGACACTACGTGAGCTTGCTGCAGACGTGTTTGTGGTGGCAGTCTACGGCAAAATTATTCCACAAAGTATTTTAGACATTCCCCCACTGGGCTCTGTAAACGTGCACCCTTCACTCTTACCACTCTACCGCGGTCCTGCACCAATCCGCACCCCACTGCGAAACGGCGACACCGAAACAGGTGTAAGCATAATGCTCATGGACGAACAGGTAGACCACGGACCACTGCTTGCTGCAGAAAAAGTGGCAATTGCACCAGACGACACCAACGTCACACTCACCGCAAAGCTTTCTGCTATTGCAGCGCCTTTGCTCGTACGCGCACTCGAAGGCTATGTTGCTGGTACAATTACCCCTACTGCCCAAGACCACGAAAAAGCCACAACGACTAAGTTCGTGACCAAAGCAGATGGGAAAATTGACTGGAACAACACCGCACAAGACATATACAACCAATACCGCGCCTGCCAACCATGGCCCGGCATTTACACCACCTTGCCCGCCATAGCTTCAGCGAAGGATGGGCGGAACTCCAAACTCCTCAAGATCACCTCCTGCAGCATTTATTCCGATTCCTCCCCTATCTTAGGGGAGGTTAGGAGGGGTGAAACTACACCTGGCACTGTTCTTCCTGATGGTATTGTTTCCTGCGGCCCACAAACACTAAACGGAGTCGAAGCCCCCACCTACCTCCAAATCCTCACCCTCCAACCCGAAGGCAAACAACCCATGGACATAAAATCCTTTTTGAATGGGAATAAAGAGTTTGTAGGTGGTGTTGTAGGCTAATTATTTTGATATAATATAAAAACATGAATACTAAAATTTCTAGGATAAGTACGGGCCCCTATGAACTTGTCGAGTCCGGTACGGTACAAGTTCTGTCGAAAGAAATAACTACGATTTTTTTTGATACCATCTCAATCAAATTTGAATTTGAATCTGATGACAAAAGTACAGAATCAGTCATAAGAGTGGATACAACAGGGACTAACACAATCAAATTTATACTAGTTAATATTAATAACCCCACGTATGGGACAACTGATTTTGTTCAGTTTGCTAAAATAGATGGTGCAAATGTTTACATATCCTTTAGAGTAAATAGTCTCAATGATAAAAATGTACGGTCGATAGAGTATTCTATATTCAATAAAAATGTCTAACATAGAAATTGCAAGAGAAAAAATAACAGGTTCGGACGACTCTGTTCCTAAGGCGCAAGAAAAAGTGCGGGGTTATTTAGCGGTGGGTCTTTTAAGTCTATTTGGACTCGTGCTGCTCATTTCACTTTTTTATACATTATTTTTTGACATAACACCCGAAAAGAATGATTTGATAAAGTATTTATTCTCAGGACTTGTTGGCATGTTGGGTGTCGTAATAGGTTTTTATTATGGGCAAAATTCTAAATGATATCAAAGCGCAAGAAAAATACGAAATAGCCCATTAAGGCTATTTTTTTGTTTACTTGTGTCCGGACTTATCCTACCTGCCTTATCCAGTCCCTAGCAATACTTTGAATTCTTTCAACTTCAATCTCAGGGAGTGTGGATGTGTGCATTATTATATTTCGTGACAATTCTAAGTCGTTCAGCCTTGAAGAAACCCAATGTTGATCAGGGAACAAGTCAGAGAAGTCTTCCCAGTCGTTGATTATAATTTGAGCTAAATTGCCAAAAAGCGTGTAGCCGACCATGTGAGATGAACGGGCGACGTGGTATTTATTTTTTTCTTCTCTCTGCTTTAAGTTCTCTGCTGCAGTCTTAATCTTTCCGCTAACACACTCTTTTATGTCCCACCACCCAGCTCCGTACCTTTCAGACAGCCGATCTGAAATTAATTCTCTCACTGAATTTTCTAGGCAGTAGAAAATAGCGTAAACTGATGCCATTTTTTCAGCATCGTGAATAAGTATTGGACTGAAATCATTTTCTTGTATTTTAGCTACGGGACTTACAGGTGCTCTTATGCCAATACCTCGATTCTCTAAATCTCGTAGGTCTTCCTGAGCCAAAATCCCGTTGAAAACAAATTTCTTTAATTTTGACAATCCTGGATTTCTCATAGAGCTTAGTTGATTAGATTATCTCGGATGCTTTTGAAGATGGCATTATAGACTGTCACATCCGTTGTTGCAGGTAGGTGAATTTGAATGTTATGACAAAACTCTAACCCTAGCCCAGATCGTGTTTGAGGTGGTTTATTTGTAGTCTCTTGTTCGTTAAGCCTGTCACTCTCAATGGGTTTTTCTTTAAGTCGGGGCGATGAACCGAACTTTGCTAAAGATGCCAAAGTCTTGAAGGTTGCGAGATATCGACCAACTGCACTTTCATCCTTACCTGTTATACGAGACATTGCCCCTTTAATCTCATTATCAGGAGCAGTATGAATTTCAGTGTCAATGTTATAAATATCTTTATAGTGTTCTTGGATTCTTTCACCTAACACGAATTGCCAATCCGAATCATCCTTCAACCTATCATAATATTCAGTTGGGGTTCCGTCTTCAAGAAGAAAGCCTAGTTTCTTTAGCAAGGGGATGACTGCACGATCATTTGAACTGGGGAACCCCATCTGTTTAAAAAGTTCTTGGGTAAATTTTGTAGGTTTTGCTGCAGAACGGATTTTAGATAAAATTGATTCAATCTTACCATTTGAAATCATGTAAGGATACGAGCTAGCCATATGAGTGCAATTAATAATATTTCAATAACTAGGCTAAAATCTAGCTATGTTATAGATTATCCTCCTTTCACGTCAAAAAGTAAAGATTATTTAAGTATTCTAAATGGGTATTATTTTAACATTAGAGTTTAACTGCCCCAGCCTATCTACCTAGTCACTACGACAAAGTGTATCCTCGTCACGCCTGGCAAGGGCACACTTTGTCTTTTACCTCCTTCCCACCATTTGTTATCCAACTTTTTCACAATTGTGAAAAAGTTGGATAAGGGATTCACCTCTCAAGATGTTACAGCTAGAGTATGTCATTTATAGGTTCAGAGTATAAACAAAAAAGGGCTCAATTCTGAACCCTTTTTATGGTGATGTTGGAAGTGTCATAATGTCTAGATGGATATCTTCTAGACAGGTGTCGCTCTCCGACTTTCTGGCGTGAAGACGTTAAGACCTTAAGACGTGACGACTGCTTTATCTTCCAAACCAATCATTCTGCCAAGATTTCATGGTGCTAATTTCTGTGGTTTGTGCAGAGATTATGTCGTTGGCGAGTTTAATAAGCTCTGGGCGCTTGGAAGTTGCGAGTACTTGGCGTGCCATGACGACTGCGCCTTCGTGGTGCTCTATCATTTCGCTTAAGAACTGCTTGTCGAACTCGTCCCCTGTTTTGCCTTCTAGTGCGGTTGTCATACCGTGCATGGCTGTTGTCATGGTGGAGTGGTCCATGGCGCTTGGTGCTGTTGTTGTAACTGGTTCCATGACGTCATTTGTACTCGTGTGCTCGGTGCTTTGCATGCTCAAAAACACACCTGCAGTTATCGCAGCACCCACTACTAAGCCTAACAAAGCAAATACTATCTGGTTCTTATTGTTCATATGGTTCTAAAGATAAATAATTTTTAATTTTCAATTTCTAATTTTTATTTAGATGGGCACCATCTAAATGTTAGAGCTTAACTCCCCTAGCCCCTCTTTGGAAAAGAGGGGAAGAAGAGAGGAAAAATTTCAATTTTCAATTTCAAATTTTTTCTTCTCGCTGATTCTTCAATATGGG